>JALQUF010000006.1 GCA_023263855.1 Yoonia sp.
GGATGATCTCCAGTTTCTCGGACGCAGGGTATCTCATTCCTCGAACTCCCCAGCCCCTGTCATGCTTTTTTTGAGCAGACGGTTTTCAAGGGTCAGATCAGCGACGCACTCTTTCAAGGCCAAGGACTCAGAACGCAAATCCTTTACCTCAGGCGATGTGGCCTGCCGCGCCGTGTCGCCAGATAACCGGCGCTTGCCAGCTTCGAGGAACTCCTTAGACCAGCTATAATACAGGCTCTCAGCAATACCCTCCCGGCGGCATAGCACCGAGATGCTGTCCTCGCCGCGAAGGCCTGCCAATACAATACGGATCTTCTCTTCAGCTGAATAGGTTTGCCGGGTCTTGCGGCGGATGTTCTTGACCACCTTCTCGGCGGCCTCTTTCGATGTTTGTGGCTTCTTCGTCATCTCGATCTCCTAATCGATAAGATGAACCAGAAATCCTCCGTTATTCAAATCCTCAAATCTGTCCCACGGGTGCTGACGTCAGACAAAACATGAACCACCTCAAAGATGTTGCTCGCATAGCATTCAGTGAGTCTGAAGACATCACGTTCTATGAGACTTCAATCACATATGACAGCAAAGTTGATCTTAATGTTCCAATTCCGGAAGTGCATGATTAACCGAAATCGTCTGCGATAAATCTAACACATCACCAAAGGAAAAACGATGACTGGGATCCTCATAATCGGAGCAGGCCATGGCGGCACTCAACTCGCGGCAAGCCTTCGTAAGCATGGTTACGGCTCCGCTATCACCTTGGTTTCTGAAGATCCCGAACTGCCTTATCACAAACCACCTTTGTCCAAGTCTTTCATGCAATCCTCTGATCAGAAAATTCAGCCACTGCGAGTTGAGGCGTTTTTTGAGTCGAATGACATTGAGTTGAGGATGGGAGAGATTGCAACAGGGATTGATCGAGTAGCAAAAAGGGTGACGTTTAAGAACGGCAAATCCCTTGCTTATGATCAGCTGGTTCTTGCAACCGGAACTGAAGCGCGCAAACTGAACTGCAGAGGCCACGATCTTGACGGCGTGTTTTCAATCCGCACAGCAGCAAATTCTCGGGCGATCCGGGAGCGGCTAGACCACACGACGGATGTCGTGATCATTGGGGGTGGTTTTATCGGACTGGAAAGCGCCGCCATGCTGGTCAAACAGGGACATTGCGTCACCGTCCTAGAACTGGCACCCAATGTATTGGGTCGAGCAGTGAGTACAGAGATCGCGGAGGCCGTGACATGCGAGCTGCAACAGACGGGTGTCGACATCCGTTGCAGTTTAGGCGTGGATCATATTGCAGGAGAAGACGGGTGTGTAACCCATGTTGTAACCACCTCAGGAGAACATATTGCCGCGCAACTGGTCATTGTTGGTATAGGTGCAATTCCTTGTACCTCTCTTGCTGAGACGGCTCAACTTGAGATCGAAAACGGAATTTGCGTCGACGGCAATCTGAAAACTTCATCCTCAGATATCTATGCTATTGGTGACTGCGTTAGTTTTCCACAGGTGCAGTTAGGTCAGCGTATTCGGTTGGAATCCATTCAGAATGCGACCGAACAGGCCGATCATCTGGCCATAGTTTTGACAGGTGGTGCGACCAATCAATATGCTCGTTTGCCTTGGTTCTGGTCTGATATCGGGGTGATGAAGTTACAGATAGCAGGTCTGCGGAATGGTGAGATTGAAAAAGTGGTTGTCCATCGGGATGACAGGCTTGCTGCCGTGTATCACTACAGTGCAAACAAATTGGTGAGCGTTGAAACGATAAACGGCGCCGGAGAACATATGTTGGCGCGCAAAATGATTACTGAGGGGTTTAGTCCATCAAAGGATGCCTTGGCATTGACAAATTTGGCCTCAATTAAAGAATCGTTCAAGCAATGGAAAACCCGCATAAGCACACTTTCGGCTTCACTATGACGATCGGAAATAGTTTTTTTTGAAGTATCTCCTCAGCATGGGTTCTGTTAAATAGCTTATGCGTGTGTGAGAAACGGTCATCATTGGACACAATTATGCAGCGAGGGCCGCTAACTGCTTGAATGGTGAGACTCCGGTTTGGGCTGACTGGCCCTTTTGGATCATATGAGCGGCCTCGATCACAGCTAACGTACCTGCTGCCGAATGAAACGTCCTGAATCCAAGTATTGGCAGTGTGATCAGCTTGATGAAGTGATAGTCTTGCTCAATAATATTGCTGAGGTATTTGGCGCCTTCAGGCGCTGACTCAGGCGGGTTTTTAGCACCTGTATACAGGTTTTGATGACCGCTTCCGTGATTTGAACCGCATTGCAGCGAGAAACATGCCGCATGTACGAAGAAATGCTGCGTCAGCGAAGGTAGGAAACTGAACGGCGGTTTTGTCCGCATCTTGCTCATTCGCACCCAGTGCAGTGGATGTCGCCTGTTGTGAATTATCTCCGACCCAACCTACCGAGCCTCGCCAGTTGCGCCAACATCTGCGAGCCAGTTCCTGTGGACGGATTGCCCAGCACCGGTGCGACTTGTGACATCCCCGGCCGTTGAGGCATTTGTTGCACCCCAAGCATCTGACGCGCTTTGAGTGCGGCGTATTCAGCCCCACTGGCACCCCCAACGAGATAGCGATTGTAGGCTTGCTGATTACCCATGGCTGCACGGGCAAAGCCGTAGCTGCCGCCCAGTCCACCTGACAAAGCTGGCATCATGATGTTTCGTAAGCGCCGTCCAGGCCCCATTGATTAGGGATATTTCTGCGACCTGATGGGTCTGCGAGATGTTGAGCGCAATCATTTGGAGGATGCGCATGGCAGATGGTGGTGATGGATTTGTTGGTCGCTGCGAGATTGTTGAACCGCGTCGGCGTGGGAACCGCAGCTGGCCGGATGACGTGAAGGCCCGTATCGTTGCTGAAAGCTTTCAGCCGGGTGTACGGGTTGTGGATGTCGCAAGGCGGCATGATCTTGTTCCCCATCAGCTGTCGGATTGGCGCAGGCAAGCGCGGCAAGGCCTTTTGCCGCTGCCGTTGGAGCTTCTGCCTGCTGTGGCAGGCGCAGATAGCAGTGGCGATCAGGCGGCATTTGTGGCTTTGGAAATCGCACCTGAGCCAGAGGCATTTCCAGTGGCACCTTCCACCCCGATGACAGAGGGGGCGCATTCGGGGACACTTGCCGTGGAAATCGGTGCTGATTTGGTGCTGCGCATTCCTGGCGATGTGCCGGTGGCCCGCGCGGCCGCACTGGTGCAGGCGCTGCGGGTGGCACAGTGATTGTTGCGGGCCAGCGATTGCCGATCCTGATCGCAACGAAGCCCGTGGACTTCCGGTGCGGCTATAACGCACTGGCTTTGATCGTGCAGACTGAGCTGAAGCTGGATCCGCATTCTGGCATCACCGTGGTGTTCCGTTCCAAGCGGGGGGATCGCTTGAAGATTTTGGTTTGGGACGGCACCGGAATGGTGCTGACCTACAAGGTCCTGGAGCAGGGCAGCTTCGCTTGGCCCAAGGTTCATGACGGGGTGATGCGGCTGTCGCGGGCGCAATTCGAAGCTTTGTTCGAGGGGTTGGACTGGCGGCGGGTGGTCGCGCAGAGGGTGATGGCACCGGCTGCGGCAGGATGACTCAGTGGGTCCAGTTTGACGTTGTTTTATTGGGCTTTCTATTCCGGATCGGGTAGAAGAACGCATGTCACAATCGTTCGATCTCAGTCAGTTTCCGGACCTGCCGCCCGAGGTGGTGAAGGCCTTTGCCGCCCAAAAGGCAGCGCTGGATGCCGCGCAGTTTGAGGCGAGGGTCGAACGTGCGGCACGGCAGCATGAACAGGCAGTCGTAGCCGAGAAGGAAGCCTTCATCACCGAACTGAAGGCGCTGATCGAGAAGCTGGAAGGCCAGGTTCAGGACTACCGGCGCACCAAGTTCGGGCCGAAATCTGAGAAGCTGGACCCCGCCCAGTTGGAATTGGCGCTAGAAGATCTGGAAGCCGCCATCGCCGAGACACAGGCGCAGATTGCGGCTGTCGAAGACAGGATCGCAGCCAGTGAACCCGACACCGAGAAGCGCAAACCGCGTGCGTGCCGTAAGGCCCGGGCACTGCCGGAAAGCCTGCCGCGCGCCCTACGGGTGGTCGAGCCCGAAAGTATCGCATGCCCCTGCGGCTGCGGGGACATGGTCAAGATTGGCGAAGACCGGACCGAGCGGCTGGATTACATCCCGGCGCGCTACCAGGTGATCGTCACGATCCGCCCGAAATACGCCTGCCCCAAGGGGCGCGCAGGCGTGGTGCAAGCCAAGGCGCCTGCGCATCTGCTGGAGGGCAGCTGGCCCACCGAGGCGTTGCTGGCACAAGTCGCCGTGTCCAAGCATTCCGAGCACATGCCGCTGAACAGGCAGGCCATGGTCATGGCGCGGCATGGGGTGCCGATCGACCGATCCGTGTTGGCCGACTGGATGGGCCGCACCGGTTCCCTGATCGCACCTGTCGTTGACCACATGGCCCAGCGTCTGATGGCCGAGAGCACGCGGCTTTACGTCGATGAAACCACCGCCCCGGTTCTCGACCCGGGGCGTGGAAAGACCAAGACCGGCTATTTGTGGGCCGTGTTACGCGATGATCGCGGTTGGGGTGGGACTGCGCCGCCGGGTGTGGTGTTCCATTATCGTCCCGGGCGGAAAGGCGCGTATGCCGCCGAAATCCTCGACGGCTTCAACGGCACGATCCAGGTCGATGCCTATGGTGGCTATACCCATCTGGCCACATCCAAGCGCACAGGTGGCGATCCGCTGCAGCTGGCTTTCTGCTGGGCGCACGGCAGGCGCAAGCTAATCAAGGCCAAACCCAAGAAGGGATCACCCATCGTCGACGAGGCGCTCTTGCGCATCGCGGCGCTCTACAAGGTCGAGGACGCCATTCGTGGCAGCGATCCCGATCACCGCCAAGCGGTCAGACAAGAGCTGTCCCGCCCGTTGGTCGATGAGTTCTTCGCATGGCTGGCCGCCCAGGCCGCCCGCGTCTCGCGCAAATCTGACCTTGGCGAGGCCATGGCCTATATGCTCAGGCGCCAGGATGGCTTCCAGCTGTTCCTCAACGACGGGCGCGTCGACATCGATTCCAACCTTGTCGAAAACGCCATTCGCAGCCCGGCCATGAACCGCCGCAACGCGCTCTTTGCAGGTCATGACGAGGGCGGTCGCAACTGGGCCCGCTTCGCCAGTCTCATTGGCACATGCAAGATGAACGGCGTCGAACCCTATGCCTATCTGCGCGACCTGTTCACGAAGCTGGCCAATGGCCACCTCGCCCGCGACATCGATGCCCTCATGCCATGGGCAAGCACACAGCACATCATCCCGGCAAAATGACCTCGTCCGGGACTCCCTGACGAGCTCGTTGTGCAGGATCAAAACCAAGGCCCGCCCCGCGCAACAGTAAAATCTATGGGATGTGGCCGTCGCTTACGGTTCGTCAAAGATGGCGAGCGCATCGGCTGATGAGCCTTGCCCGACGCCGTCATTGTAGTTCCGAGCAAAGCTGTTTTGGGATTGCGTGGCGGTCAGCGAGCCGTCGCTCTCCATGACCAGAACCATTTGGGCTGCCGCAGGTGGCGCAAGCAGCCAAATGCAGAGAAGACTAGTCGCTGTTGCCTTCGTTGAGGCCAGCGAGTTTGTGAGTTGTTCGTTGGCCTTCTTCCAGAGGAACATCCGCGTGGGAGAAGCCAATGCCAACGAGGTACGAGACAACGCCCGTAATGGTTTTGAATTCGCGGATTTTGATGTCGTTGTGTGTCGTGCGGGTCCGGGCTGTGACCAAGAGCTTCTCCACGCCTTCATCACTGACAGCGCGCATGATCCAAATACCGTAATAGCTCGGACCTTTCTTGTGCGCAGATTCCTGGCACAAGATTTCGGCGCTATAGCCGCTTTCCACGAGTTCGCGGAATCTAGCCTCAGTGACCACATTCGGTGCTTCTACTTCCCAGTTCATGGCCCGGCTCACGCTTTCTCTAAAGACGCAACGCTAGGCATTCCTACTTGAAGCCCAGAGGTACGATAGTATATAATTGGCCGCAGGATATATTTATGTGTTGCGGCTGTAGTTCGGTCGCGCACCCATTAGGCATGCGTTGTGGATTCATTCAAGGAAATATGGGGTTTGAGAAACCTCCAGTTGTGTAGTTTTACCGCTGCGTGGGTTATAGTATTGTTGGTCGCCACTGTGAGTGGGGCAGCGGCCGAAAGCTGTATTCCACCGGTTCGACCTTTTGTTCCAAACGATCCGAAATCGGTGCAGGAGTATCGAGACCTCATTCAGCAAGACTTCGAATTTTACATCCATGAAATTCAGGAGCACTTTCGGTGTCTGGATGACGAGAGAGCACGTGCGTTCGAAGAGGCACGCGAAGTCAGCGACGAGTATGGAGCGTTTCTGGAACACGCGACACAATGACTTGTCCTGACTTCGGCTTGTGCGTGATTTTAAGAATGCCAACTTGCGCATCGCCATAATATCTAACTTTTAGATAATCTATATTCTAGATTAGCGCAGTCACAAGAGGTTTGTGACGCGTGGCAAAAACAATCAGAAGTTCAGGACAAGAGGCGCTGTGTAAAGCTCTGATCGCAGCGAGGAAAGACGCTGGGCTAACGCAACAGGCACTTGCGACCAAATTGCGGTGCCATCAGTCACTTATTGCGCGTTTCGAAAGTGGACAGCGAAGAATTGATGTAATCGAGTTTGTGGTGATATCGCGGGCAATAGGGGTTGTCGCCAGCGAGATTCTGAAAGATTTGGAATTATCGATACCGGTTAAACACAGGCTCTAGGCTAGAAAACTAGAACTGTTTCCTAACGTTTTCCGGTATTGGAATGTACTCAACATCATCAAGTTCGACATCTATCCAGAGCGGCATACACTCGCCGTTTTCCCAACGGTAAATCCAACCAACTGTTTTTCGTGTTGCACGGCAAACAATGTAACCACCCCATTGTTACCGCGTTGATTTAGCTTTGAGGCGTTCGACGAGATTGGCGTCACTGACGAAGTCATCGAGGAACTCATGCCAGGTTTTGGTGGTGATGCGTGCGGCGCGGATCATGTCGGACAGTTCTTCGATCCCTTCGTCCGTCAGCGCAGTGATGGTTTCTTCGGGTCCGACATAGACGCTGACGATGTTGCCGTAGGTCAGATTGTCGTCGTTGTAGATGATTGCTTCTAGAAGTTCTGCATCCTCGCCCAACATTTTGGCGACGTAATCTATGGTGCAAACATGGGTCACCGCAGCCATCATGCAGCCTTTGAATGCGCAGCGGCCAGCGGTGCCCAGTTCCAAGGCAGCAATTCATCCAGTCTGTTGATCTTGTGATCGTGGATGCGGTCGAGGATGTCAGCCAGATAGGCCAGCGGGTCGAGGCCGTTCAGCTTTGCGGTTTCAATGACTGTCATCGCACGCGCCAAGGTTTCCGCGCCGGTATCGGCGCCGGCGAAGAGCCAGTTTTTCCGTCCTATTCCAATCGGGCGCAGGGCCCGTTCAGCAGGATTGTTGTCGATGGCCACACGACCGTCGGATAGAAACAGGCTGAAGGCCTCCTGCCGCGCGAGTCCATAGCGGAAGGCCTTGGCCAGATCGCTTTTGCCGGAAATGCGCAGAAGCTGCTGTTCGGACCAGGCAAAGAAAGCCTCGACCTTGGGTCGGCTGAGCTTTTGTCGAGCCGCATAGCGGGCGTCAGCGGGCTGACCGTTGATATTGCGCTCGATGTCGTAGAACTTGCCAATCCGGTCGAGCGCCTTGCGGGCGATCTCGGATTTGGTCAAGGTCCAGAAGTCATGGAAATCGCGCCGCAGGTGGGCCCAACAGGCTGCCTCGCGCAAGCGCGGTTTGCCACCGGGTTCAGGCGCGTAGAGCTTGGCATAGCCTTTGTAGCCATCGGCCTGGAGGATGCCGCGCGCATCGGACAGATGTTTGAGGACGTGCTCTTCCTTCCAGTCTGGCGCAAAGCGGTAGACAGCGCCCGGTGGCGATGCCCCAGCCCACGGTCGCTGGTCACGCACATAGGCCCAGATCCGGCCTTGCTTGACACCCTTGCCAAGACCTTTGTCGCGCAGGCTGCGATCCAGCACCCGGATAGGCGTATCGTCAGCATGCAACAGGTCGCTGGCCATGATGTCCGCCTCGATCCGTTCGATCAGCGGCTGCAACGTCTTCATGGCTCGTCCGCACCAACCGACCAGCGTGCTTTCGGGAATATCCGCCCCCATGCGGGCGAAGATCTCGTGCTGACGATACAAAGGCAGGTGGTCGTCAAACTTCGAGACCAGCACATGCGCAAGCAGGTTCGGGCCTGCCATGCTGCCCGGGATCGGACGGCTGGGGGCTGGTTCCTGCACCATTTTCTCGCAACGGCGACAGGATTTCTTGATCCGGGCGATCTGGATCACCTTCATCTGTGCGGCAATCATGTCGAGCAGTTCGCTGGTATCCTCACCCACCGCGCGCAGATCGCCGCCACAGTCCGGGCAGCAGGTGCCGGGGTCCAGTTCGCGGCGTTCGCGCGGGGTCGCATCCGAGACACGCGGGCGGCGGCGCAAAGCGGGCGCATCAGCAGCGTCTTGTGGCGGCTCATCCTGCCCTTCGTCGATGAGCGCATCATCGTCTTCAGCCACCGCCACCAGCAGGTCTTCGAGCGCCAGTTCCAGCTGCTCGATCTCGCGTTCGATCTTTTCCGAGGATTTGCTAAAGGCCAGTTTCTGTAGCTTGGCGATCCGCAGACGCAGCGCCTGCACCAGCTGGTCATGGACCCGCAATGTCGCCGATATCTTGGCGTTCTCTGCCGCAATCCGCGCGTTCTCGGCCTGCAAAACGGCAATCATCGCGCGCAATTCAGCGGGATCATCAGGCAGGTTTTCAGCAGGCTTTGACATGCGCCTGACTACCAAAAATCAGGCCAAAGCACCATAGAAACAAAGCAAATTAAGCAATAAAATCACCCCACCCGGGCAGGCGGAGCACCCCAATCCGGACGCCGCCAGTCGATCCCTTCCCACAGCATCGCCAGTTGCGCCGAGGTCAGTCGCGCTGCGCCATTCTGGGCATTCGGCCAAGGGAAACGGCCTCGCTCAAGAACCTTATAATAGAGGCAAAATCCCTGCCCATCCCAATAAAGCAACTTCAGCCGGTCACCCCGACGGCCCCGAAACGCAAAGACCGCACCACTGGCAGGTTTTTGCCGCAACACGTCCTGGGCCAGCGCCGCCAGACCCGCGATCCCCTTGCGCATATCCGTCACCCCGCAGGCCAGATACACGCGCACACCCGTGCCGGGACCGATCATGCCGCGTCCACCGCGCGGATTAGGGCTGTCAGCCTGGCCGGATTGATCGTGCTTTCAAAATGCAAACTGCGCCCACCACGCAGACGTAATTCAACCGCAACCGGTGGCGGTGCCTCAGCCACCGGCACCTGCGCCACCGGCACTCTGGCCGCAACTGGCATGTCCAACGGAAAGAACAGCGCACCGGCATCGGGCGACCACAGACCCTTCCTCTTGAGGTCATGCCGCCATGCATAAATCTGCTGCCGCGTCACCTCGTGGCGCTGCGCCACCTGTGTCACCGTGGCCCCGTCGATCCCGATCGACATGACAATCTCTAGCTTGTCCTCGTCACGCCAAATGCGCCGCCGCTCTAACCCAAGAATTTCGCCACGCATCAGGCACCCCGCATAAGACACGTCGGTAACGACGTCTTTAGCGACGTGTCTTAGGTCATTGCTCTTCGGTTAGGCAGGCGGTGCCAATGGCGCGGTTACCAAACAATTTGCATCTCAGCCTTAGCTTCAAGCAGTTTTGAATGATCCATGATCTTTGCCTTGATAAGGGTGTAACTCATACCGACCGAGTGAGGTGGGCAGTCAGAAATTGAATAAAGTGGTCGAATTATGCGCTCAAAGGCAAAACCAGCCCTCTACTACGACACGCGTTCGCAACGTTCGGAAAGGCCCTCATCTTTCTTGCTAAGAACAAACTTCTCAAAGATAGGGCGGTGTGCAAGCTGACACGACGGTCGCCGGTCGATCGCTGACATTACGGAACCGATGAGGTTCTCGCGAGTTAAAGAGAAATGAATCGCCTGCTTTCAGAACGATGGCCTTGTCCCCAACGGTCACTTCGATCTCACCGACGATGACAATCCCACCTTCGTTGGCCGGGTGCTCAAGCATGTCCTCACCCGTGTCCGCTCCGGGCTCGTAGGTCTCATGCAATATCTGGAGGTTGTGTAGCCGGGCATTTCCGACCTGCTTCAAGGTTATCTTTCCTTCAGTCTCAGAGCGCTCCGAGTAAAGACGCGACGTCAGATCGCGAAGATCTGAGGGAGTGAAGAAGGGTTTCTCCTCTTCGTTCGCCTCCGGTTCGAAAAATTCCGACATACCAATACCAAGACCGCCCAGAATTCTGCGCAACGAAGCGACGGATGGGCTATTCTTGTTGGTCTCAATCATGGAAATCTGTCCATGAGGAACATCCGATGCCTCTGCAAGTTGCCGTTGAGACATACCATATTGTACGCGAATTTCCTTAAGTCGCGCACCAACGTCGAATTCAACCATACCAAACTCCTTTGCTAAACCTTAGCCTCTTTGCGAAGGTATGCTCAAGTAACAAGAAAGGCTTGCTCAATATATTGAGCGGTGTTATCGCTATATTGTGAGCCACGGAGGGAATCATGTCTAACATTGCAAATTTGAAGATACGTCGCGAAAAAGCCGTTGCAAGTGGTGTTTCCACCCGCGGCATCTATGCCGAACGTGCGCAAGATTCTGAGCTTTGGGATGCGGACGGAAAGAGGTATATCGATTTTGCCGCCGGGATTGCCGTAAACAACGCCGGCCACAGGCACCCAAAACTGATGGCAGCAGTGGCCGAGCAATGCGAAGCATTCACACACACCTGCTTTCACGTCGCCCCGTATGAAAGTTACATCCGCCTGGCAGAGCGGCTCAATAGTGCCACTCCCGGCGATTTTGCCAAGAAGACGATGCTGGTAACGACAGGGGCGGAAGCCGTTGAAAATGCCATTAAAATGGCACGCGCATACACCGGCCGATCCGGCGTCATTGCGTTTTCAGGGGGCTTTCATGGCCGGACACTCATGGGAATGGCTTTGTGCGGCAAAGTAACCCCCTACAAGAAAGCGTTCGGCGCGATGCCGCCGGAAATCTATCACGCGGCTTTCCCAAACACCTATCACGGCGTTACACCGGAAATGAGCCTCGCTCAACTCGACCTGTTGTTTAAGTCGAGCATCGATCCTGAACGCGTCGCAGCCATCATCATTGAGCCGGTGCAAGGTGAGGGTGGGTTCAATATTGCCGATTTCGACTTCCTTCGGAAGTTGCGTCAGATCGCAGACGACCACGGCATTCTGCTCATTGCGGATGAAGTACAGTCAGGTATGGGCCGAACCGGTAAGCTCTTTGCATTTGAGCATGCTGACGTGGCGGCAGACCTGGTTACAATGGCCAAGGGCTTGGCAGGTGGCTTTCCCCTGTCAGCTGTTACCGGTCGCGCGGAAGTCGTGGACGCGCCCCCAGTAGGCGGGATTGGCGGTACTTATGCCGGAAACCCGTTGGCCGTCGCAGCCGCCAACGCGATGCTGGACATCATAGAAGAAGAAGGCCTTTGCGCCCGCGCCACCGACATTGGCCAAAAGGTCATGGGTCGACTGAAAGCGATTTCTGAGCGTCAGGGGATGGAACCCATTGGCGATGTTCGGGGATTGGGGGCGATGATTGCGTTTGAACTGGTCACTGACCGCAAAACGTGTGAGCCGGATGCCGCCCTGACCAAAGCGATTGTTGCACAGGCAGAAGAACGGGGCTTGATTATTTTGCCTTGTGGCACCCGATCCAACGTCATTCGTTTGTTGCCGCCTCTGACAACATCAGGCGCGCTCGTGGATGAGGCTCTTGATGTTCTTGAGACCTCCATCGAAGCCGCAATCACCGAAACAAGCCGCTGAGGAATAGCATCATGGCCAATGAACTAAGCCCACAAAGCAAGCCCGACCTCGCCAACTTTAATTGGCAGGATCCCTTTCTACTCGACAACCAACTGAGTGAAGAGGAAAGAATGCTCCGGGATGCCGCGGCAGCATATGCTCAGGAAAAGCTCCAACCACGCGTGATTGATGCGTATCGAAACGAGGAAACGGACCCGAACATCTTCCGCGAAATGGGTGAAATGGGCCTCTTGGGCGTGACATTGCCCGAGCAGTATGGCGGCATCGGTGCAAGCTACGTCTCGTATGGCCTGATTGCGCGAGAAGTTGAGCGGGTCGACAGCGGATACCGCTCGATGATGTCGGTGCAATCCAGCCTCGTGATGTATCCGATCTACGCCTACGGGTCCGAAGAACAGCGGGTCAAATACCTGCCCAAGCTGGCATCTGGCGAGTTCATCGGATGCTTCGGACTAACAGAACCGGATGCAGGCTCCGATCCGTCCGGCATGAAGACAACCGCCAAAAAAATCGAAGGCGGGTACGTTCTGAACGGCTCCAAAATGTGGATTTCCAACAGCCCAATTGCTGATGTTTTTGTTGTTTGGGCGAATTCTGAACAGCATGGCGGAAAGATCCGTGGATTTGTACTGGAAAAGGGCATGTCTGGTTTGTCTGCACCCAAGATCGAGGGCAAACTTTCGCTGCGCGCCTCAATCACTGGTGAGATAGTGATGCAAAATGTCGAAGTTGGTGAAGATGCGCTGCTGCCGGGTGTCGAAGGGCTGAAAGGTCCATTTGGATGTCTGAACCGTGCACGATATGGCATCAGCTGGGGCGTTTTGGGCGCGGCTGAGTTTTGCTGGCATTCGTCGCGGCAATACGGACTTGATCGCAAGCAGTTCAACCGACCACTGGCACAGACGCAATTGTTCCAGAAAAAACTGGCAGACATGCAAACCGAAATCACCCTTGGGTTACAAGCAAGCCTACGTGTCGGCCGTCTCATGGACGAAGCCAACGCCGCGCCGGAAATGATTTCGATGATCAAGCGCAACAATTGCGGCAAGGCATTGGATATCTCGCGGATGTCGCGGGACATGCATGGTGGCAATGGGATTTCAGAAGATTTCCAGATCATGCGTCACATGTGCAACCTAGAAACGGTGAACACCTATGAGGGGGCGCATGATGTCCACGCCTTGATCTTAGGCCGCGCCCAAACAGGCTTGCAGGCATTTTTCTAATATCTTGTGTGAACACGGCACATCTGGAGTTTGACATGACGCAACACCAAAATCTCATTGCCGGAACATGGGTACCCGGTGCCGATCAGTCGGAAAACATCAACCCATCGGATCTGACGGACAGCATCGGCTACTATGCGCGAGCCGATCCTGCGCAGGTCGATGAAGCCGTTGGTGCCGCCCGACAGGCATTACCGGGTTGGGCGAATGCGAGCCCACAGGTTCGTGCTGATCTTCTGGATGCTGTTGGCCTCAGAATCCTTGCTCAAAAGGATGAGATTGGACGCATGCTGGCACGCGAAGAGGGTAAAACGCTGGTTGAAGCGGTTGGAGAAACCGTCAGGGCTGCCCAGATTTTCCGGTTCTTTGCCGGAGAAGCCATTCGGGTGGCAGGGGATTCAATCGCCTCGATACGGCCAGATGTCGATGTGGATGTGACCCGCGAACCCGTGGGAGTTGTGGCGCTGATCACACCTTGGAATTTTCCAATTGCCATTCCTGCGTGGAAAATTGCGCCCGCGCTGGCCTATGGCAACACAGTGGTTTTCAAACCTGCTGACCTGACCCCAGGCAGCGCACATTTGCTGGCAAAAATCATCCATGAGGCTGGCGCACCAGCAGGTGTCTTTAATCTCGTCATGGGACATGGGTCGATTGTAGGGATCGGTCTGGTTGCACACCCTGAGGTCAATGCCATTTCATTTACTGGATCCGTACCGGTAGGGCGGAGGCTGTTGGTTGACGCCGCGAAAGGATTGAAGAAAGTTCAACTGGAAATGGGCGGCAAAAACCCGATGGTGGTGATGAACGATGCCGACCTGAGTATCGCCATTCCATCTTGCCTGAACAGCGCGTTTTTCTCAACCGGGCAACGTTGCACCGCATCGTCGCGGCTTATCGTTGAGGCTGGCATTTATGATGAATTCGTTGATAAACTGGCAAAGGCGGCGGCTGATCTTACAATCGGGGACGCGCTTGACCCGGAGACACAGATTGGTCCGGTAGCCTCGGCCAATCAGCTGAAAAACAACCTTTCCTATGTTGATATCGCACGGGCCGAAGGGGCCACCGTCTTAGGTGGCGAGACGGTCAATTGTACCAAAGAAGGTTTCTACCAAAAACCTGCCATTTTTGCTGATGCAACCAACGACATGCGGTCCAGTCGCGAAGAAATATTTGGCCCATGCGCTAGTGTGATCAAAGCGGTGAACTTTGACGAAGCGCTCACCTTGGCAAATGACACCGAGTTCGGTCTGTCCTCTGGAATTTGCACGAGCAGCCTGAAGTTTGCGCGGGAGTTTCGCAAAAAATCGCAGGCGGGTATGGTTATGGTTAACTTGCCGACAGCGGGGGTTGATTACCACGTCCCATTTGGAGGGCGCAAAGGGTCTTCTTATGGCTCCCGAGAGCAAGGCCGCTATGCGGCCGAGTTCTACACCACGGTCAAGACTTCCTACAGTTTCGCGGGCTGACCAGCATGACCCGTGACCTTATCCTTGCGATTAATCCAGGTACGACAACCACGCGTTGCGCCCTCTATGTGGCATCACCTGATCAGCTCGTGCAGGTGGCCGAGCAAAACCTTGAGCATGATGAAAAGCAGATGGCCAAGTTTGTCGGCATCGCTGATCAGTTGGAGTATCGCTCGCAATGCGTAGCGAGCTTTCTCAACACCGAGATGCCCAAAAGTGACCGATTGGTAGCCTGCGCCGGACGGGGCGGTATGCTGACCCCCGTTCCTGCCGGCGTGATCGAAGTGAATGATGCTTTGGTCGCATTTGCACTGCATAGCCCAGTCTATCACCATGCCAGCAATCTAGGTGCGCCTCTTGCCCAATCCATTGCCCAACAACATGGCATCCGCGCTTTCATTGTCGATCCGGTAAGCGTGGACGAGTTTCCGCCTGTCGCGCGGCTGACGGGCTGTCAGGAATTGCCTCGTTTTAGTTTTGTCCATGCCCTCAATATTCGTGCATGCGGTCGTAAACTCGCCGCAGAGACAGGGAAAGATTTCAAAGACATTCGCACCGTCGTCGCCCATCTTGGCGCGGGGTTTTCAATAGCTGCTCTGGTTGATGGGCAACTGGTCGACAACTCTAACCGAATGGAAGTGTCGCCGTTCACACCGGAAAGGGCAGGGGGCCTGCCACCATTGCCGCTGATAGAGCTGTGCTACTCGGGACAATACAGCAAACCTGAGTTGCTGAAAAAACTGTACGGGCAGGGAGGGGTTTTTAGCCACTTGGGAACCAAGGACATTCGCAAAGTCGAGGCGATGGTCGAAGGCGGAGATGAAAAAGCACGGCTGGTTTACGACGCAATGCTCTACCAGATCGGCAAAGCCATTGGCGCGATGGCTGCCGTGGCAAGCTTTGACCTTGACGCTATTGTTCTCACAGGTGGACTTGCCAACAGCCCCGGCGTTGTCAAAAGCCTGAACGATCGCCTGCACCGGATTGCCAAAATCAAAGTCTACCCCGGTAGCAACGAATGCCTGGCTTTGGCAGAGGGTGCCGCCCGTGTATTGGATGGGGGCGAGATTCCGATGACATGGCCGGTCACCTCCACCTCGAAGGCGCTATGATGTCGATGTGCAGTTTTGCAGAATTGCTGTCACTGGCAACTCATCGGGGCTCTGATTGTCTTAGTGTTGCTGGTGGCGACGACCCAGAGGTCATGAAGGCCGTCGTTACTGCACTCAGAGAGGGGCTGGTTGCGCGGGCCATTGTCACTGGAAATATGACAGTGATCGGTGCTGATCTTCCGGCAGATTTGGCTGGCAAGGTTACCTTAATCGACGCAAAAGATGCCGGTGAATGCGCCAACCAGGCGGTCAAAGCCGTGAGCAGTGGCACCGCCAATATCCTGATGAAAGGGCATGTCGACAGTACATCCTATCTCCGCGCAGTTGTTAATCGCGAAACAGGTATTCGCGAAGGTGGCACTCTTTCTAACGTCACGGTGGCCGAGATGCCATCCTACCCAAAGTTCCTCATCGCAACTGACAATGGCATCATTCCAGCGCCTACGCTTGCGCAGAAACGGCAGATCATCCTTAACACGGCGCGCCTGTTTCGCGGGCTCGGCGTGGAATACGCGAAAGTTGCTGTCCTGGCTGCAACAGAAAAGGTTTCTGAGGGAAATGCCGCTACAGTAGATGCAGCCTGTCTTGCTGCCGAAAGCGAGGCGGGCCAGTTCCCCGGTTTTATTGTCGATGGACCATTCGGCTATGATGTCGCTGTGAGCAAAGTGGCCGCGAGTACTAAGAAGCTTGGGTCCTCTCAGGTCGCAGGCGATGCCGATCTGCTGCTGTTTCCTACAATTGATGCTGCAAACGCCGTAGCCAAAGCATGGAAGTTCCATGGCCAGGCCCAGACCGGATCAATCGTTCTGGGGGCTCAGGTTCCGGTCCTTCTAAATTCTAGATCAGATAGCGTCGAGCGCAGGATCAATGGGCTCTTGCTCGCGTTGGCCGTCAGAAATGGTGAAGAGTCGTGACGGTACAATCCGTGGGAATAATCGGCGCAGGACAGATGGGCAACGGGATCGCCCATGTGTTCGCCATGTCGGGATTTGATGTCTTGCTGAACGACATCGCCCCCGACGCCCTGAGTGCGGCAGTTTCGCGTATTGAAGCAAATACCTCACGACAGGTCGCCAAAGGGCAAATGTCGGAGTCTGATCGCGAAGCGGCTCTGGCGAGGATACGCACGACAACCCAATTGGGGGAAATTGGTGGTGCTGATCTGGTGATTGAAGCCGCGACAGAACGTGAGACCGTAAAAGATCAGATTTTTGCAGGATTGGCGTCGTCACTAAGGCCAGACACCCTTCTAACGTCAAACACGTCATCCCTTTCAATTACACGGTTGGCGGCAAAAACAGACCGGCCTGAAAGGTTCATGGGGTTCCACTTCATGAACCCAGTTCCGGTGATGCAACTTGTTGAACTCATACGCGGAATTGCGACGTCAGACCAAACCTACCAAACTCTACTATCTGTTGTAGGTAAATTGGGCAAAAAGGCTGCGATTTCAGAAGATTATCCAGCGTTTATCGTAAATCGCATGTTGATCCCTCTAATCAACGAAGCAGCTTATACGCTCTATGAGGGCGTCGGAAATGTTGCCTCGATCGATACGGCTATGAAGCTGGGTGCCAACCACCCAATGGGTCCGCTCGAACTCGGCGACTTCATAGGTTTAGACACATGCCTCGCTATCATGAATGTGCTTCATGACGGTTTGGCGGATACCAAATATCGTCCCTGCCCGCTGCTGGTAAAATACGTAGAGGCTGGCTGGTTTGGGCGAAAATCTGGCCGAGGGTTTTATGACTACCGCGGCGACACCCCCATTCCAACAAGATAAGAAGGAGAGACCCGCTCATGAAGGTGCTTGTGCCCGTCAAACGCGTGATCGACTATAACGTGAAAGTCCGCGTCAAAGCGGACGGCAGCGGTGTCGACCTCGCCAACGTCAAAATGTCCATGAACCCGTTCGACGAAATCGCCGTCGAAGAGGCGATCCGCCTGAAGGAAGCCGGCAAGGCCGAAGAGGTGATTGCCGTTTCCATCGGGGTGAAGCAATCCCAGGAAACCCTGCGCACGGCGTTGGCGATGGGTGCGGACCGCGCGATCCTGATCGTGGCGACGGACGATGTGCACAACGATATCGAGCCTTTGGGGGTCGCCAAGATCCTGAAAGCGGTAATCGACGAAGAGCAGCCGGGCCTTGTTCTGGCTGGCAAACAGGCGATCGACAACGACATGAACGCCACTGGCCAGATGCTGGCCGCGCTGATGGGTTGGGCGCAGGGCACCTTTGCATCCGAGCTAGATGTGGACGGCGACCATGCCACCGTGACCCGCGAAGTGGACGGCGGACTGCAGACGATCAAGATCAAGATGCCGGCCATCGTGACGGTGGATTTGCGCCTGAACGAGCCGCGCTATGCGTCGCTGCCCAACATCATGAAGGCGAAGAAAAAGCCGCTGGATGAAAAGACTCCCGCCGATTACGGCGTTGACGTCGCCAACCGCCTTGAAATCCTCAAGACCGAAGAGCCCGAGGCCCGCGCCGCCGGGATCATCGTCGGTTCTGTCGATGAGCTGGTTGCAAAACTCAAAGAAGTGGGGGCTGTATAATGGCTGTTCTTTTGTTTGCCGAAGTCACCGATGGTGCCTTGAACATGGACGCGACCGCCAAGGCGATGACCGCGGCGAAGATGCTGGGCGAGGTGACGATCCTGTGCGCCGGTACCACCGCGAAAGACGCCGCCGACGAGGCCGCGACACTGGGCGCGACCAAGGTCTTGTTGGCCGAGGATGACACGCTAGGCCACCGTCTTGCGGAATCCACCGCCGACCTGATCGTGTCGCTTGCGGGCGATTACGACCACATCGTCGCCCCCGCGACGACGGACGCCAAGAACGTGATGCCGCGGGTTGCCGCACTGCTGGATGTGATGGTGATTTCCGATGCCTCCGCCGTTGTCGATGCGGATACGTTCGAACGCCCGATCTATGCCGGTAACGCGGTTCAGACGGTGAAATCGACGGACGCTAAGAAGGTCATCACCTTCCGCACGTCCACTTTTGATCCGGCCGAGGCTGGCGGGTCCGCGTCTGTGGAAACCGTCGATGTGCCCGGCGGCGCAGGCCTGTCTGATTGGGTCGAGGACAAGGTTGCGGCAAGCGACCGTCCCGAACTGACATCGGCGGGCGTAGTTGTGTCCGGCGGTCGCGGTGTCGGCTCCGAAGACGATTTCAAACTGATCGAAGCCCTGGCCGACAAACTGGGGGCCGCTGTCGGTGCCTCGCGTGCGGCGGTGGATTCGGGTTATGCGCCGAACGACTGGCAGGTTGGCCAGACCGGTAAGGTGGTTGCCCCCGATCTTTATGTCGCTGTCGGAATCTCCGGCGCGATCCAGCACTTGGCCGGGATGAAAGACTCAAAGGTTATCGTCGCGATCAACAAGGATGAAGAGGCGCCGATCTTTCAGGTGGCCGATTTCGGCTTGGTTGCCGACCTGTTTGATGCGGTGCCAGCTTTGACGTCAAAACTCTAAGTGGTTTCTGGAGAAAGCGACTAAAGGCCCGCTTTTTCGGCGGGCCTTTTCTTATGCGCTTCAAATAGGTTGCTGACTGCAGTATGAGGTCAGCGAAATCAATGAAGGCATCCCCGAAAGTATGCCTTCAAGCTGTTTATTGCAGAAGTACATCCAGGGGTACGGGCTCGCTGATTGTCCAGCTGCCGATTACGCCGGGTGTGCCGTTCGTGATCTCAATGATCTGCATTTCAGCAGAGTTTTGGTGGTGGATTTCGTCAGAGAAGCTGCGCGGTCCAAAAGTCGTCGGCTCGTCCGTCATTTTCTCTAGCTCTGCGGTTACTGCCGAAGCCTCAACAGTACCGGCCCGCTCCACGGCTTTTGCCCAAAGGTCAATCAGTAGGTAGCCTGGATAGACGTATGTGCTGGACGGGCCAGCACCTGTTGCCGCTTCGAACGCATCTCTGAATTCGTTTACCGCAGGGCGGGTGTCATCACCATAGATTGAGCCCTGAACCGGCACAATAAAGTTGGATAAATCCGGTGCCGCGTCGAGCCAATATGAACCATCAACTGCAGATCCGTTCAGGATCACCGAGTTGATGCCCGCGGCACGAATCTGACGAACAGCCGAGGCCGCACCAGGGATGTAAGAACACAACATGATCGCGTCTGGCTCTTCTTCGAGGCTCTTGATCCGTGTAATCTGGCTTGCGATGGATGCATCACCGTTCAAGAATGTATCACTTCCGACGATTTCCCCGCCTGCCTTTGGGAACATCCATTCGAAGCCATCACAGATGCCCTTATTGTATTCGATCGTGGTATCAAGGAGAACGTAGCCCGTTTGCACGTCACGCTCAGCCGTTGACCATTCGGCCATAGTTGCACCCTGAACAGCGGCCAATACAGAGGCTGAAAAACTGTTGGGTCCGACACCCTGAATACCCGCCTTGATGTCTTCAGCGCAGAGGAAGAAAGAGTTCAACCCGGCACTTTCAGCAGCAAGCGCTGCTGGCGCACCAAAATCATAATCGCAGGATACGATGAGCATATCGGCACCTTCGTCGATCAGTTGCAGGCCGGAACTCGCCGCCTGTGCTTGGTCGCTTTTGGTGTCGGATTCAATCCAGCTGATCTGGCGACCGAGCAATCCGCCAGCCGCGTTGATTTCATCAATGCGAATTCGTGCAGCGGCAGTAGCAGGTGCGTCGTAGGCTTGTACCCAGCCCGATTGGGCGGTGGCAAAACCAATGACGATATCGCCATCGTCGGCCATAGCGGCCGGGGCAAGCCCCATTACCATGGCAGTTGTTGTTAGAAAGCGTTTCATGGGTAGTCTCCTCTGTTGGCATATTGGTGTTTTTAGTTAGGTCTGCGCCCGCCAAGGCGAAGCCGTAATTCACGTCCGCCAGACAACCCGGTCGGCCGTAGAATGAGCACCAGGATCATCACGATCCCGATCAGAATTTCTTGCGCACCTGCTGGTAGTGCCAAATTGGTTCCACCAAGTTCGACACCCCGCTCCATTCGAACCAGAACTTCAATCAAGATCGAAAGGACCAGAACGCCCGTTACAGCACCGGTGAGACTTCCAATACCCCCAACAACAAGCATGGCCAGGGTGATAAATGTGACACCAAGATAGAAGCTATTGGGGTTAAGCACTCCGAGCGAATGGCCAAATAACGCGCCCGCGACGCCCGTAAAGAAGGCGGAAACGACGAGAGCCAACAATCGGTGACGATACATATCGATGCCACTGGCTGAGGCTGCTACTTCGTCCTCGCGTGTTGCACGTAGTGCAAGACCAGAGGCAGAATTGGCGTATATCGAAGCGACTAAAATTGCAGCAACAGCCCAACCTAATGTGACCCAATGGTCAGCATAGCGCGTCAGTCCAACAACCGAGGACGTTGCACCTGTCACGCCCTCCCAGCTAGAGTAGACGGTGTGGACAATAGCCAAAAATGCGAATGTAGCGATCGAGGCTGCAATACCGGTTAAGCGCAGAATTGCCGCGCCGGAGACCAAGGCGACAAGCGCCGCTAGTAGGCCCGAAACAATTGCAGCAGGGAGCACCGGCCATTCCGCGTTGGCTAGGAACGACCACAAATCAGGAAGAAACATCCCTTTCATCTGTGGCTTTAGCGTCAGCCAAGCCGAGCAATACGCTCCGATCGCCATATACCCGACATGGCCGAAGCTCACGACTCCTGAATTTCCAACGAAGATCCACAAACCGACAACGAAAACAACGCGGATCATCGTTTGAGCGGCCATCCGGGCCAGTGAATTATCGCCTAAAACAGCAATAAGCAGGACAAAGACCAATAAAACAGCAATAAGCAAGATCGGCGTGGACCACGCGCTTAGGCGTTTTTGTTTATGTGTTTGCTGCATGGATCAGACCCTCGGTTTCGCTGAATGTGCCGCAAACAGACCCTGTGGGCGCACCAACAGGATGACGATCACAAATGTGTAAAGAAACGCATCGCGGAACGGTCTGGCGTCTAGCGGCAAAAACGCCTGTAAGATGACCGAAGCAGCGCCAATTAGGAATCCGGCGGCAACTGCCCCCGGCAAGCTGCCTAAACCGCCAATGACCGTTGCAATAAAGGCCACCAGCATGATCTGTCCGCCCATACGGATATCTGCCACGCCTGTTTGGGTCACCATGATCATTGCCACTGCAGCCGCCAGTGCTCCGGACAATGCAAACGCTCCGGTAATTACCACATTTGCACGCACACCCAAAAGCCGGGCCATAGTGAAGTTCTCAGCTGCGGCCCGCATCTCCAGACCAATTTTGGTCTTCTTTAGAAGGAGTGCCAGCGCAACAACAACCACAAGTGTGGCGAGGATTACGATGATTTGTAGCAACGGCACAGAGGCACCGATCACACTGACTGGTTTATTCAGATCTGGCCAAAGGCTGATCGCCTTCGGGCGGCTGCCGTAGATCAACAACAATGAATTCTGAATGACGAAGCCCAGTGCGAAAGAGGAAATCATCATCGCCACCGGAGTTGCTTTGCGCATGTGCCGGAACACCACAAACTCAGAGGCGACCGCTATTGCGGCTCCGAGAGCCAACAAAATAGGGATTAAGAGCAGGGCGGGGGCCTTCCCCAAGAACAGTACTGCAACCGCGTCGGTTGACGGGACAATAAGGGCAAAAACGCAAAACGCGATGTATTCGCCGTGAGCGAAATTGACCAGATTCATCACACCAAAGATCAACGCGATCCCCAGTGCTGCCATGGCATAGATACCGCCTAGGCTCATGGCATCAAAAAACAGCTGTGGAATGGCGTTCATGCTGGTTCCTCCGCAGATTGTCCAAAATAGGCTTCTTTCAGAAGGTCGCGTTCAGCAAATTCGGCAGCATCACCTTCATCCACCACCGTACCACCACGAAGCAGCACCATGCGTCCCCCAAC
The DNA here is from genome assembly GCA_023263855.1 of Yoonia sp. Classification (GTDB taxonomy): domain Bacteria; phylum Pseudomonadota; class Alphaproteobacteria; order Rhodobacterales; family Rhodobacteraceae; genus Yoonia. The sequence continues at coordinate 22,715 of JALQUF010000006.1, forward strand.
CCTGGCTGCACGAGCGGAGCTTTGTTCAACGATGACAAGCGTCAGCCCGCGATCCTTCTGGAGCCTGATCAGCGTTTCGTAGACTTGATCAACGATATTTGGGGCCAACCCCAGAGACGGTTCATCGACCATCATCACCTTAGGGTTGGTCATTAAGCCGCGACCGATTGCCAGCATTTGTTGTTGCCCGCCCGAGAGGGCGCCAGCATTTGCTTGGCGGCGTTCGCCGAGAATCGGAAAGTTCTCATAGATTTCGTCAATATCGCTTTCGATGGCATCACGATCACGACGGATACCGGTGCCCACCCGAAGGTTTTCCTCAACTGTGAGCGTGCCGAAAATATCTCGACCTTCTGGGACCATTGTCATGCCCAGCCGGGCGATAGCCTCAGGAGGGCGGCCTGCTACCAGCATGCCGCCGATTTCAATACGGCCGTGGGTTGTGGGCACGGCACCGCAGATTGCTTTTAGGAGCGACGATTTTCCGGCCCCATTGGGTCCTGAGATGAAAACTCGTTCACCTTCTTCAATTTGCAGGGACACGTCTGTGAGCGCTGGCACCTTGCCATAGCGCACTGAAACGTCAAAAACACCTAGCTTGGACATCAGGAAGACTCCTCGTTTTCGGTGTGTTCCGCCCCAAGATAGGCGTCGCGTACAGCCTTAGAAGCGAGGATTATATCTCGGTCGCCTTCTTCAATTATCTGTCCCGCATCAAGGACATAGACATGGTGCGAAACCGACAGTACCAGCCCTACGTTGTGCTCAATTAGTAGAATGCCACAGCCAAGTTCTTCGGCAACGAGGGAGATGGTTTTGGCAAGATCCTCAGCCTCAGCTTCCGACATGCCAGCAGCAGGTTCGTCAAGCAGCAAAAATTTGGGGCCAAACATCAGCGACCGTGCAATTCCGACCCGACGTTCGTCGGTATATGGAAGACCTGCAGCTGGCAGTTCAGCTAAATGGGCTGCCCCCATCCAATCAAGCAAACGCATCGCTTCGACTTCAGATGCCCGGCGGGAATGCCCCAGCCCGACGCCAGTAATCGCAAGATTGTCAAGGACATCGAGCCCGGTAAAAAGCCTTCCTGCCTGGAACGTGCGTGCGATCCCGGTGCGTCGCAATGCATGCGGTTTCAAGTCACCTACGCTTTTCCCTGAAAGCACAACCTGTCCTTCGGTCGGTGCTTGGAAACCGGTAAGCACGTTGACCAACGTCGTTTTTCCGGCACCATTCGGTCCAATCAACCCATGAACGGCGCCCGGAGTGACAGTCAGGGAGACGTCGGTAAGCGCTTTAAAGCCACCGAACGCCACCGTCACACCGGACGCCGACAGGGAGAGGTCGTTATGATTCACCGGAGCGTTCACTGTCACGCCTCGGCCAAAGCAGCTGTGTCAGCTGTCAGAACATAAACACCGCTCTCGTGCAGTGACACGTTCCAGTTCGGCTCGACAACGATTGTAGTTGTGACCTCTTCGATCACTGCGGGACCTTGCAACGTGTCGCCCGCGCCCATCGCCGAGCCGTCATAGACAGGCGTGTCTTTAGCGATACCTTCTTTCGAAAACACCATCGGGCGGGTGCCTTTGAGCGCTGAGTCAGCACCTTTGCCAGCCGCTATAGTCATGCGATCAGGCTTATCGACATGCCCTGCGATAGTGCTTTCCACGTTCACGATCTCAACCGGGCTTTGCGGTTCGTCGTATGTGTAAAGCTCTTTGTGGCGCGTGTGGAAGGCGGTCAAAAGATCTTCAAGCCGCGCTTCGGTTACTTCGAACGGGTCAATCTCGACAGTACATTCATGGACCTGGCCAACATAACGCATATCAAGCGACCGGCTGATGGAAATTTTGTCTTCGGCAAAACCATCTCCCGCCAAATCACCATGCCCACGCGCTTCGAGCCCATTGAACAATTCGTCAAGTTTCGCAGCTGCTTCAGCACCTTCAACCCGGATCGGCGCAGGAGCCATATAGTTGTATTTGACGTCTGAGATGATCTGACCATAGGCACAGAGTCCGGAAGCCAATTTCGAGATCAACACTTTGTTGATCCCCATTTCGCGGGCAAGTGCCGTGATATGCGCTCCAGTAGCCCCGCCCGCACCCATCAGCACAAAGTCTCGCGGGTCATAACCGCGTTCGACTGAAACACGGCGTATGGCGTTGACCATGTTGTTGTTAACGATGGTGAACATGCCGTAGGCGGCCTTTTCAACCGAGATGCCAAGCGGCTCAGATAGTTTCGTTTTGATCGCGCTTTGGGCTTTGCTGGCATCAAGAGGCAAACGCCCGCCAACCAGACCATCTGCGTTAAGGTACCCCATCACCAGATTGGCGTCGGTCGTTGTGGGGTTTTCACCTCCCTGGCCGTAACAGGCGGGCCCTGGCTCTGAACCTGCGGATTGTGGCCCCATCTGCATAAGACCCATCGAGTCGATCCAACCGATTGAGCCACCACCTGCGCCAAGTGTTTCCACCTGAATCATTGGTATGCCGATACGGTAGCGCAGGAAGTCGATATTTTTGTTGACGTTTGCTTTTCCATCACGGGTAAGCGTGATGTCAAAGCTGGTACCGCCCATATCGCAGGTGATGATGTTTTTGTGACCCCAAGGTGCCGCCACTTCCAAAGCCGCCTGTGGTGCGGAAGCTGGACCCGAGTTAATTGCATAAACCGACTGATCACTGACAACTTTGCCAAGCGCCAGACCACCATTGGACTGGAAGTAACGCACCGGATGCTGTGAGCCGAGTTCAAGGAAATAGGCGTCGATCGCCTCTACATACCGTTGTAGAATAGGGGCGAGGTAGGCATTCACGATGGCTGTAGATGTACGGGTGTATTCACGCACCTGAGGGTATAGTACCGACCCGACGGTAAGGCGCACATCAGGCATCATCTCACGCACGATTTCGGCAGCACGCAGTTCATGATCCGTGTGCAGAACAGACCAAACGAAACTGATAGCGACACTCTCCACACCTTCGGCGAGGAAATAACGGCAAGCGTCCCGCACATCTTCTTCATTCATCGGTGTCTTAACCGTACCATTGGAAATGACACGTTCGGTGACTGGCCGACGCAGGTGCCGTGGCACCAGCATGGTCGCGGGCGGGTAGTCTGGGTCGTAACGGTATCCGTCTTCTTTGTGACCCAACCGAATTTCAATCGAATCTTGATGTCCGCGTGTTGCGATAAGGCCAGTCTTTGCGCCCGTGTGGGTGATCAGCGCATTGAGACCAACGGTCGTGCCGTTGATGCAAAGGTCAGAGTTTGACACAATCTCACTTGCGGAAAGCCCCGTTTCTTCGGTGATCAGCGCAAGGCCGTTTTTGATCGCTTTGGTGGGTTCTGTCGGCGTGCTGAGAACTTTGAAGATCTGAAGGCCGCCCTTTTTGTCGGCAAGAATGAAATCAGTGAATGTGCCGCCGGCGTCGATGCCCAGACGATATTGAGTACGCATAGTCTTTATCCTTTCAATTGGGGCTTAGGCCGCGCGGGTTTTTGCGGTGGCGTCTTGATCGACGGTCAGTCGTTCGGGGTCCGAAATGATCACGCCGTAGTCCCGCCGTGCGCCTTCAACGCTGACAAGGCCGTTGCGAATATCTTCAACCACCTTGAGGGGATCGCGCTCAAACGGATTACCAAAGCCACCTCCACCGGGGTTGAGGTTGGCCGCAATCTCGCCGGGGTTGATGGTTTCGATAACATTGTCGGTAATGATTTCTGTGTCGCCTTTTCGTGTGATTTCGAGGCGACCGACCTTTTTCTCAACCATGTTTGATTTTGCGCCACCAGCACCCATTGCGGGGATGCGACGACCCTCACCAAAGGTGATCAAGGTCATCGGCTCGTCCAAGGGTTCAACCGCCCAACGTGTACCCGAACCGCCACGGAATTTGCCTGCGCCGCCGCTATCTTCCATCAGCCCGTATTCGTGGATGATGATCGGATAAGAGTACTCCAGCATCTCAATGTCGCCTGATGTCAGCGCCCCAAAACAACATTGCGGGCCGCAGGCATGCCAACCGTCCTGGCTGTTTGTTGCGCCTGCACCCGAAATGATCGACGCCAGAACCATGGTCACATATTCTTCGTCGTGACGTGTGTCCCAACCGGCGATGTTGCAGCCGTTTGCGTGGCCCCAGCTTGCGGAAACTTTCTCAGGCGCAGCTTTTTCAAACGCAAGGCGTACAGCGTCAGTCAGGGTCTCCATCGGAGTGGTCGTACAGTTCATATGTGGGGCAGGGGATTGGGCGTTGCACAAGGTCCCCTTCTTGCCCATGTCAACCGTTACATTCCGATACAAGCCTTCGTTGTATGGTGGCGGCAATTGAGCAAACATCATCAAGCCGAGATAAACACCCGAGTATGAATTGCCCTCATATGAATTGATAAAATACGGAATCTGCGGCGGGCTTTCGATCTCGATGTGGCAGCTATCACCGGTGATCGTGACGGTTGCTGTGATGTCGAAATCGCCAAACCCGTGGCCAGCATCTTCTAGGATGGCTGTGCCGGAATAGGTCCCATCAGGAACCTTCGAAATGAGGCCATTCATATGGGCGTTGGCCATGTTTAACAGCTCTGCGATGCAAGCCTGAACTACGTCTTGGCCGTATTTGTCCATCAGTGCGATCAGGTTACGTGCACCAACCTGACACGCGCCGATCAAAGCGTTGAAATCGCCTTCTTGGTCGCGGCGAGCACGCATGTTGATCAACAGCAGGTTTAGAATGTCGTCGCGCGGCACACCTTTGTCCCACAGCTTGATTGGCGGGATGCGCAGACCTTCTGCGTAAATCTCCTTGGCATCTGGGTTGTATCCGGCTGGAACTGGCCCACCAATATCGGTCAGGTGGCCTTTGCATACGGTCCAGAATACCAACTCGCCTTTGTAAAACACAGGGTAGTACATGCAGGTGTCAATGATGTGGCTACCACCGTAGGCAGGGTCGTTATGCAGGATGAGATCGCCTTCGTTGATGTCACCGTCAAAGAAGGCGGCCACGTTCTTCATCGCTGGAATCAACGAGCCAAGGTGGATCGGAATATCTTGGCCCTGAAGGATCATTTCAGGCGTGTGGTTAAACAGAGCTGTTGAATAATCATGCGCCAAGTTGAACACTGAACTGCGCGCAGTTTGTTCCAATGCCAGAGTCATTTCGCGTTGCGTTGTTTCCAGCACCCCGCGCACCACTGATAGCGTAATCGGGTCAACCTTTGTCTTGGCCATGATAGTTTCCTTTTTTGGGGGCAATCTGTGAGCCTCTGGTTCGCATCTCACCGATGTTGGCAGCTTCGAATCAGCAGTGCACATCGCCCTGTGTCATCTCTGAATTGAAGCATCCACCGGACCGCGGACCGAGTCTTGACGCTGAGTGCACAACTGTTTGACGATCCACGCACAAACGCCAAAACCCTTTCTATTAAGGAAAATTGCGCCTATGTTGCAGTGATCGTTCTTTTGGGAGGGAGAGGGGTGTGAACCAACCATTGCAATTTTCGACGGCTGACCTGCCGCCCCAAGATAGGGCGAACGGATGGACTTCAGTCATTTCCGAGGCATACTTTCCCTTACAACTGCAATTTCGCGAGTCGTTGAAGTTCACGGGGCAATTGTCACGCATGAGTATGGGACATGTGAGCCTTTCGCGGTTGACATCGGCTCCAGCGAACTACGAGCGCCGAAAAAAGCATGTCCGAGAAGCTCGCCAAGAAGAATATTTGATTACAATCCCTAAAAGTTCTGCAGTCGAGTTCCGCCAACTTGGTCGCGATGTGAGATGTGAACCTGGAGGTTTTATCCTAGAGCGCGGCGACGAGCCCTATCGGTTTATGTATGAACGTCCCAACGATCTCTTTGTTGCCAAGGTTTCAAAGGCCGCCTTGTCCGAAAGAGTCCGCCAACCAGATCGCTTCTGTGCGAGGGTGTTCAACGCAACGACAGGCACAGCAAACCTATTTGTAAGCATGGTTCAGCATGGTCATGATCAGTTCGCCTCTTCAGGTCCTGCGGCTGGTGAGACCATTGGTCGACAATTGCTTGAACTCTTGGGCCTTGCGCTTGAGGCTGAGACAGGCGTTGAAGTTAGCGGTGCCTCAGCTGTTCGTGCTGCACATTTGCAAAGGGTTGACCAGTTCATCCGTGGTAATCTCAAGAACCATGACCTATCACCCGACTTGATCGCTGAGGGGTGTGGCGTTTCCAAACGGTATCTGCATGACCTTTTCAAGGACGTAAACGGCACTGTGAGTCAACAGATCCGAGACAAGCGTCTAATCGCTGCGCGCGACAGGTTAGGAAACATTGGCAATGTAACGATAGCTGAAGTGTCCTATCGGTTCGGTTTTGCGGATCAGGCGCAATTTTCGCGGCTTTTCAAAGCTCGTTTCGGTATGCCGCCTTCGGAGTATCGTGCGTGTTATTTTAGAACGGAGCCTGTTGCGGCGACTGAAGTAGCAATTTGACCTTGCATGTCGTCACGCTAAAGAAAAACTCTCAAATACCTTTGATGCAGAACACTATCAGCGAAGCTAATTTAACATAAGATAGATTATGCGTATTTTTCAATAATATATTTGTAGTTGCAATAATATACTAACGGAGTCATGCTGCTTACACCCTACTCGATAGGATGCTGCACATGCTTCGCACATTTCGAAAATACTCAATTGTCGCCGTACTTGCACTTTTTGGTTCGTCCGTAGGACTTGCCAATCGTGTTCAGGCTCAAACGTATCAGATCGACTGCGCAATACTGCTGTGCCTCTCTGGCGGCTGGCCGGCATCAGTTCCATGTGCCCGTGCACGCGCCGAATTTATCCGCCGGATCACGCCTTGGCCCGTTGAACCGCCATTGCAGATTTGGCGTTGCCCGATGGGCGCATCGTATGATCCAGTTGCCCCATCGGATAATCGAGGTCGTTTCTACGATATTTTGTTCACTAATCAGGATCGCCCGCGACCGCTTTTGTCGCCTGCAACCGAACCTCTGTCTTCTGAAAATGCCGTCTTAAATCTTGCCGGACCAAAGCCAAACCTGCTTCCGGAAGGATTTGCGCTCCAGTTGGTCCAAGACCGCGCTGACATCGACATTAGCGGCCCAGAATTCAACTTTGTACGCTCAATCCGCGTTTATGATGTCCGATATGCACGCCAAAACGAGTCAGGCCGCGACGGAGACTGCAACCGATCTGCAACCATTTACCTTGGCACCTATGGAACCCAAGGTGCTTTTTCATGGGCTCGATCTGCTCCAGCAGCTCTACCCGAGGCACATACTGGACTTGAACGATGGGGATATAATTGTCCGAGTATTTACCATCGATCGGTCTTCGTTGATTGGCGTGATTACGAAGGAAATTACGGCTTCGAACAGGTCAATTACTGTGTAAACGCCATTCAGAAATGTCACCGGCTGCGCAAAGCAGGAATGTCACCATGGGCGCTGTCGGGAGCAAGGCTTAGCAGCCCGGAGACCTCAAATATCGCAGGGTTGGTAAGCCTTGCGGAGGTCAGTGGAACAGCTGGCGTTTCTCTTTTTTGGTGAGGAAGGCAGCGAGACCTTCTTCTTTCACTGTCTTCTCGAACTGCTGCCATGCAAGACCATCCGCAAGGAATGGATCGTCGAAGACTGTTGATGTGCCGAACTCGTTTATGACTTCCAGAATCCAGCCAGGGTCTATGTCGCTCTTATAGATGTCGACCTTCAGGGAATGCCCGTCGATCTCAACGTCGGCGCACAGATCTGACATGATGATCTCTGGTTCTTCTTCGGCATTCATGGCGTCGATTCTGGGCTTATTCTGCCGCTTGCACAATCGTTTTTTTGCTACGTACGCCGGAAGGTCTGCCGGGGCGTTTGCCATTTGATTTGTAGCCCATCTTCTCAGAATTTGTCCGAACCGGGTATTTGGGCGGTGACGCGTCCTGCATCTCTTTGATGTGTTCCAGAACCGCACCCAAGCGCTTGTTATCAGTGATGGCGGCATGCGTGACGCGTTGATCCATATCGAAGATCTTGTAGGGCAGGGAGCGGCCTTTTGAGCGCACCTCGAACCGGCCATCAACAAATGCATAAGTGTCGACGTATTTACCTACCAGACCGCGTGTCACATCGCTTTCTTCCAGCATGATCCGTTTGCGATCATAGGAAAACGTCAGTTGCTTGCCGACATAGCGTGTATCGCGCCAGCACAGCACTTCATCAAGCCGATCCGGCTCGACGTTGAGCGCACGATGCAGATTGTCAGGCTTGGCTGGTGCTTTGGCGAATTGCGCGTTGAAACGTTCTTTGAAGCCTTGCAGATAGGCGTTTCCAGCCTCCATGTCCGAGATGCTTGCCAGCCGCAATTCCTTCACCAGCCGATCTTGCAACGTCCGGTTTGCGCGTTCGACGCGGCCCTTGGCCTGAGAGCTGTTCGCGCAGAGAATCTCAACGTTCAACTGACTCAAGGCGCGCCCAAACTGGGTCATACCCGCACCGCCCTTGGCGTCTTCCTTCGCCACACGGAACACCGTGTGTTTGTCGCTGTAGAATGCGACGGGACGTCCGTGTGCGATCAGATAGCTCTCCAGAGCTTCGAAGTAACTGAATGTGCTTTCCGACTTCACGAACCGCAGTTCCATCAAGGTACTGGTGGCGTCATCAATGAAGACGAGGAGGGTGCAGGGATTGCCCCGATCCTCAAACCATCGGTGATCCGAGCCGTCGATCTGGATCAGCTCACCGAAACATTCCCGGCGTAGGCGCGGCTGGTGGAACTGGCGGCGCTGCTTACGTGACAGCCAAATGCCCTCGTCCTGCATCCATTTACGCAACGTCTCTCGGGAAACCTTAAACCCGTGATGTTGGGCCAGCATCTCTGCCGCCAGTGTCGGCCCGAAATCCGGATACTGTTCCTTGATCAGGCTCAGCGCATAGTCGCGTTTGGCTTTGTGGATCTGATTATTTGGAATTTTGCCGCGCGCTTTGTGCCGGATCGCGGCTGCGCCATCCTGACGGTATCGCTTCAGCAATCTGAAAATCTGTCGACGCGTCAGGTCCAGCATGTTCGCCGCGTTGTCGACGCTCAGCCGGCCATCATCGACCTGCACCAATACTTCCACGCGGTTCAACTCGCGCTCGCTCATCATCACCCATCCCATGTCCAATCTCCCGTTGTTCATTTGAACAAGAGAGTGACATTCCTGAATTGCACAGGGGTGACATTATCGCTTTGCGGCTACATACTGACGGAGCGTAAGGTTTATTATGTAATACTAATTATGATCCACTGGATCCCTTGCTTTAACCATAGCTAACAGCGTGAGTTATTGGTCTTCAACGACCCTGAAGATAGCGGTGCTCCTTGATACCCTAGATATCTATTACCTTTAGAGCTCTTAGGAAAACCAAAAGAGCATTTGGAGTAGTTTCCTGAGCACTTATCAACGTTTCTGGCCGTATTGGGGCACAAATGAAAGTAGCGAAGCTAGTATCTGAAGTCCATAGAATTGCGATTTCTGAAGTGTTCCAAAGATAGACTAAACCAAGGATTGTACTTTGATCATCTCCGTACAAACGAGCTATCGCTACTCCTTCATCCCAACGCTGGTTCACAATACAATTATGCTCCGACCTTGACAGAACGCGTTTTCAATTACGAATTAGCGACGTTCAGCTGGATTGTCTTTGAACCGTTCAATGGAGAATGCACTGATCGGCCATTGAGTGGATCCGTTGGCGATTAACTCAGCCATGATGTCTCCGACGCCGGGGCCCATCTGGAAACCGTGGAGAGAAAAACCAAACGCGTGATAGAGCCCCTTATGTGTTCCTGACGGCCCTATCACGGGAATTCTGTCTGGCATTCTACCTTCGACGCCAGACCAACTGCGCACAATTGTCGCTTTAGCCATAATAGGAAAGATATCCATCGCAGTGGCGGCCGTCAGTCGGAGTTCAGGGAATATCATTTCACTCAAATTTTTTGACGGATCAGCGCGCCCAAGTCGCCCTCCCCCAACAACGACTGTTCCGTTGGGCATTTGTTTAAATGATAGTGGGCGTCCAGCCACGCCAATAACTGCATCGCAAAAATGAGGTAGGCGCGACGTTACCAGCATCATAGGTGCAACTGCTTCGACCGGAGCAGTTTCACCAAGACTCTCTGCGATACGCCCCGCCCAGGCACCGGCACAATTTAGGACGTTCGGAGCAGAGTAGGTATTTTGGTCTGTGGAAACCTCCCACAACTGACTAACCTTCGCCACCTGGCGAACGGCTTCGTTCTCAAAAATGCGTGCGCCGTCGCGCTTGGCACGGCGTGAAATAGCAAAGGTAGTTTGATAAGGTTGGGCAAAGCCGTCGCGTAGACTTCCAATGCCACCAACAACATGATCAGAAACGGCAGGAAGGCGACGACGCAACTCAGCCTGATCCATTACGATTTCGTGATCGAAGCCCATCCCTTGGAGTTGTGTTACGCGTTGCTTCAGGCGCTCCATCTCTTCTGTTGTTTCAGCAAGGCGGATTTGCGGTGCAATCTGAAAACCACAGTCATCGTCCACAAGATCTGAAAGTTTGTACCACAGATCCATAGAGTGCTGTGAAATCGGCACCTCTACGAAATCACGACCAAGGCGGCGAACGCCGCCTGCGTTCACACCTGATGCATGTCGCCCGACTGTGTCTTTTTCGATAACGACGACGTCCATGCCGCGCTGCGCTGCAAACATCGCGGCGCAACAGCCATGGATACCCCCGCCAATGATGATCAAATCGGCGCTAATTTTGGATGAAGCGATCATTGTCCAAGCTCCCCCAGCGGGTGAAATCCGGCGAGTTCGCTAAGGTGAAGCGGTTTGAGCGGCGGCCGAATGCGGAAGTACCCTATGTCATCCATACAGACGTCTCTCCGCTCTGCGATGATCGCTGCGACCACGAGGCCGCAAACCCGCCCCTGGCAAGGACCCATGCCTGAGCGCAGATAGGATTTGACTTGGTTTGGCCCCGGTGCCCCTAGATCCACCGCTTTTCGGATGGCACCCGCGGTTATTTCTTCACATCGGCAGACCTTCACATCATCGGATGGCGATATAAATTCGGGTGCAGGTGCATAAAGCGCTTCGAGGAACGGACGGACCGCGCCGTCCTTGGTCAGCCCTGCCTCAAGCCGTGCAGGTCGATCTGCTAGTGCTTTGCCCAGCTTTCTGGCGATGTCCAACGAGGCAAGCCGCCCCTGAAGAGCCGCGGAAACAGCGCCCATAATGCCCCCGCCATCGCCCGCGACATACACGTTTTCAAACGACGTCAACCCGCGCTTGTTGGTTACGGGTCTGAAGCAGTGCTGCATCTTGTCCCAACGGTGATCACACCCAAGAAGCCGCGTAATTTGCGGGTTTGGGACGACACCTTGGTGTAACGCCACACGCCGTGCAGACAAACTGTGTTGCCGTCCTTTCGACACAAAACGGAGACCTGTTGCTTCAAACTCCCCCAAGACTTCTAACTCGGTTGCACCGGTATAGATCGGCACATTGGCCGCACGCACCTTACGGATCAAAGACAGACCTTTGCGCAAATATCGGTGTCCGCGCACCGCTCCCAAGATATGGGGAAGCGCCGCTTGAAATCTTCCGCGCGGCGTTGTTTCCACGATGGCGATCGGCGGCGATCCGGCGGCGGCCATCTGACTGGCCACCAGCCAAAGAAGTGGTCCTGAGCCCGCAATAATGGCGTTCTCTTCTACGATCCCAGCCGATTTCAGGAGAATTTGAAGTGCCCCAACTGTAGTGACACCCGGTTTTGTCCAGCCGGGGATAGGACAGGCACGCTCGACCGTACCGGTTGCCGCCAATATGTACTTTGCCTGCAATTGATACGATGTGCCCTCGCAGGAGTAATCGATCAACCGATTTGTCGAGATATTCCAAACCGTACTGCGCGCCAAATAGATGGCATCAGACGCGCGCAGCTCAGCCGCCAGATTTCCCCCTGCCATGTAATCTGGTCCGAGCACTCGTTGTCGAGGCGGCGTGCTTTGCTCCACATCACGGTAGATTTGGCCACCGGGGCCCTCGCCTTCGTCGAGTATTACGACCGTGAGCTCGGCCTTTGCCGCTGTCACAGCAGCAGCCATACCAGCAGGCCCCGCGCCAATAATGGCCAGGTCACAGGTCTTTGGTCGATTTTCATAATCGCGGATCATTGTTCGATCACCTCGCTCTTTTGTCGCCGGACGCTCATCCCCTCACGCACGCGGGTGCGGCACGCCTGAACATTGGGCATGCCGTCTATCTCGACCAGGCATTCGAAACACGTGCCCATCATGCAAAAAAGACCGCGGGGTTCGCCTGATACAACGCTGTTGCGAAGGTGTTGTTGCCCTGCCATTACAAGCGCCGCCGCGATAGTGTCCCCTTCCCGCGTCTTGATTTCTTGGTCTTCGAATGTGAACGAAACTGTCTCACTCACGTCATCAATGCGCGTCGCCATGACACCTCCGAATGAACTGAATTTCTAATTTGAAGCCGGGATCAAAGACGGAAGATACTGACACGAAAAGTACAATTCGTGAGCCGTTGTGCGCGTCTTTTATGCAACATGATGTTTCCCGCTTCTTATAACCTTATTATACAATGGCCGTGCTTGATTCCTAATTCAAATGAGTTTAATTGCTAAATCTATAACCATTGGTAATGAGAATTTCATGGCTCGAGCGAATATTCGGCAAATCGAAGCATTTAATGCCGTCATGAAATCGGGGTCTGTCACCCTTGCAGCCAAAAGCCTATTCATTTCACAGCCCGCCGTCACCAAACTCATCAAGAGTTTCGAGGATAGTTGCGGGTTTCCTTTGTTTGATAGGGTGTCATCAAGGCTTCGCCCGATGGCAGAAGCACACCGCCTCTACCTTGAGACCGATAAACTTATCACTGGTGTTGCACGCGTTGAGAATGTGGCCCGTGCCATTCGTGATCTGGAGCGTGGCGAAGTATCCATCGTCGCGTTTCCCTCTTTGTGTCTGCGGTTTTTGCCACGCGTCATGTCGACCTTCTCGAGAGAGAGACCAGACGTCCATTTATCGATCGAAACCCGCACATCGCAGCAGATTTTTGAATCGATGTTAACGGGCGCCGCCGACGCCGGGCTTTCGTTGGTGCCTACAACCCATAGCGGGTTGGATTGCAAACTCTTTCACGAATCCGAAATGGTGTGTGCATTGCCGCCGGATCACCCTCTTTGCGAAAGGCGCGTTGTGGATCTTAGGGATCTCGCAAGAGAGCCGTTTATCTCGCTTGGGCGGGACGATTTGTCCAACCAGCTTACCAAAGAAGCATTTGACCAAGCCGGAATTTCAATCGAACCTCTCATAAGAGCTCAAATGGCAGACACCGCCTGTACCTTCGTGAGTGAGGGACGAGGCGTTTCCCTAGTCTCGGTACACTCGACACTGGCATGGCGCGATGACCAAGTCGTTTTCCGAGCAGTATTCCCGGCGCCCAAGAACTCGATTTGGCTCTATAGCCGTACAAATGAACCGCTTTCAATGATGGCCGCAAACCTTCTGGCGATGGTGCGACAGGAACTGGATGCATTAAATCACAAGAACCAAGCTGATGCGGACGAGATTGCGAAACTACCGCCACTTCCCATCGCGTGATGGATATTTAGTGAAGCGGCTGCTCATCACGATCCCTCAGGTTTGCGCGGTTAAGCCCTGCGCAACCTGCCTCGTGCTATAAAATACTGACCACTGGAGTTCGGTGCACAAGCGTTCCAGTGCCAGTGTCCCGAGCAAAGAATTTCCATAGCGATCCAAACCTGGGGACCAAACGGCAATAGACGCCACGCCGGGGACGATGGCAAGTATCCCGCCACCCACGCCGCTCTTGGCGGGTACGCCAACACGATACGCAAATTCTCCCGATCCGTTGTAATGCCCGCATGTCATCATCAGTGCATTTATGATGCGCACTTTATGAGGCGATATCAAAGTGCCTGATGGATGAATGCTGGCCAAAAACCTGCCAAAGCGCGCGAGTTGCTCGCAGGTCATCGCGACTGCGCAATGGTGAAAGTATGCCCCCAATGTTAGATCAACCGGATGGTTCAGGTTCTTGTAGGCTGTCAAAACATGGGCCAGCGCCCTGTTTCTGTGACCAGTCATGTTTTCAGACTTTGCGACGGCCGCATCTATGAATATCTCGTCGTCTGACGCGGCGGTTCTGACGAACTGAAGAATTTCAGCGAGTGTTTCCTTCGGTGCGGACCCATTGAGCAACGTGTCGGTTGTGACAATAGCCCCTGAATTCACAAACGGGTTCGAAGGGTGTCCGTTGCGTGCCTCCAGTTCGTGAACGGAGTTGAAGGCGTTGCTAGAAGGTTCCCTGCCCACACGGAGCCACAGGTTATCCCCCATCCGGCCAAGCGCCAAAGCGAGCGTAAAAACCTTTGAAATACTCTGAACCGAAAAATCTGTCAGCGCATCGCCAACACTGAATTGACGCCCGTCAGACAAGCAAACTGATATTGCAAATTTATCAAGACCAACTTGGGCGAGCTCGGGGATGTAATCAGCTACAGTTCCCCTGTTTGCTTCCAGACTTAGCTGAAGACAGATATCCGCTATCAGGTCTGGTATATGGCTATTGTTCAGTTTGAATGGCCGCCGTTATGATAATTTCAACTTTCAGGTCCGAACGCGCAAGCCGCGCTTCTCCACAGGCCCGCGCGGGCGCATGGCCATTTGGCACCCATGCATCCCAAACCTCATTCATCGCTTTAAAGTCGTTGATATCTGCCAGCCATACAATAGCCTGTAGGATATTATCACGCGACGATCCTGCTTCAATCAAAAGCGCATCAACACGCCCCAGACACTCCTTGGTTTGCGCTGCAACTGTATCGCCATCTCCCACCTGTCCGCATAAATATACAGTCCCGTTGTGTTTGACAATTTTGCTCATGCGGGCGGTGGTATGGATACGTTCTATCATTTGGATTTATCCGTTTCTTGGGGAAGAGCGAGGCTCGCCAGCTCCTTCAGTGTTATGGGCTTGAGCGGTGCGCGGATACGGTAACTGCCAACCTTCTCGTGACGCTGGCCTGTTTCTTCGACCAAAATTTCGGTCACAGTCAGTCCGCAGTAGCGACCCTGACATGGCCCCATACCCGAGCGTCCGAAGGCCTTGGTCTGGTTTGGTCCCCTGCAGCCAAGGGCGGCGTAGCGGCGGATGTCGCCCGCGCGGACATCTTCGCAGCGGCAAATAATCGTATCGTCCGCAGGCCGCAGTACTGATGCGGGCGGCGGATAGGCGGCATCCAGAAACGGGCGGATTGCCAACTCCGCACGACGGCGTTTCAAGAGGGGCTTTGCCATACCATCGCAGGTGGATTGCGTGATTTTCCCGATCTGGCGCAATGCATTCAAAGCGCTAATCTTGCCCGACAGCGCCGCGTCCTTTGCGCCGCCAATTCCGGCACCGTCCCCCGCAATTGAAAACACCGAATTCGATGATTGCCCGCAATCGTCCGTAATGGGCGCAAAAGAATGTTGGGCGGTGTTATACTCATGATCGAGGCCGATAGAGCGCGTGATCTGGGTGTTCGGTACAACACCCTGATGCAAAAACACAGTGGTCGTATGAATGGTTTTCTCTCGCCCCTGAGCGCGAAAACGAACGCCCTCAACCGATGCACCCCCTGTAATTTCAATTTCAGTTGCGCCTTTAAACCGCGGCACTCCGGCCCAACGCAAAGCAGCAATCATCTGCATACCTTTGGCCAGTTGTTTCCAACCTTTCAGCGCAGGCAAGAAGTGCGGCATGGCAGCGATCAGATCGCTTTTGGTCTGTGTCTCGATCAGAGCTTTTGGCGGTGCACCCGCTGCAACAAGTTGGGTGGCAACCAAATACAAGAGCGGTCCCACGCCGACCAATACGGCCCCGACGGGTACAATCCCGGATGATTTCATCAGAATTTGCGCCGCCCCTACCGTCATCACACCGGGCGATGTCCACCCGGGGATCGGCACCGACCGCTCCATCGCACCGTTCGCCAGAATAACATGGCGCCCCCGTATCTGTTCGGCTTGCCCGTCTACGGTGAACGCAACCGATCCGTCTTTGTCGACTTTCCAGACCGTGGCCCTTGTGCGGTGTACAACGCCGGATTCATTCGTGTTTTGTGTCATCAAGAGGCCCGCGCGGTAATCTGCGCCCAATATCCTCGAGCGCGCGGCGGGCGAGTGAACAACATTGCGATATATCTGTCCGCCCGCAGTTTGCTGTTCATCCAGCATGCAAACGGACGCCCCGTGACGGCTTGCCTCAGTGGCTGCTGACATGCCTGCAGGGCCAGCACCAATCACGATAATGTCGAACAAATCGCTCATTCCTCAATTCCTGTCGTCGCGGTCGGAATCCGATCCACGCTAAGACCTGCGCGTACTTGTGTCATACAGGCCTGAACATGAACGCCGTCTATCAAGACGACGCATTCATAGCACGTTCCCATCAGGCAAAATGGCCCCCGCCCCTCGTTGCTCACGGCGGACTGGCGAAAGGTTGTGATGCCGTTGGCAAGCAAGGCCGCCGCAACACTCATCCCTTCGGTTGCCTCTATCTTCTGATCCTCCAACAAAAAGGAAATGCTGGTTTGGGTGTCCTCACCATCGATAAATTTAAACATGAAACCGACTTTCGCTGAACGCGGACACATCCGGTGCGTTGTTTCGCTCCAACAGCCAATCCGGCATCAGGCACGCGTGTGCAGCGGCAAGGGTGATACCGCTATGACAGGTCACGAAACTGGCCCCCAACGCGCGTGGGGAACGTTGATAGATCGGCAAGCCGTCGGGTGACATGATGCGCAATGCGGCCCAGCTGCGAACGAGCTTCACGTTTTCAAGATGTGGAAAAATGTCGATTGCATGTTGTGCAAGGATCGCACTTGTCGCGATATCTTCGTCGTCATCAAACCCGACTTCGGCCTTTGATGCGCCGATCTGGACGCCTCCTTCATTGACTTGCCTCAAAGTTCCAGACGGATATTTCAAAAAGAACGGCAGCTTTTCAGTGATGAGAATCTGTCCCTGTTGCGGCCGGATAGGAGCAGCAAAACCCAGCGATTTGGAAAGATCTGTCGCCCCCAGGCCTGCCGCAAGCACGAGGGCATCGCCAGTTATCTTTGTGCCGTCAGCAAGAATTGCTGTAAAATCCCGATCTTGGGCATCAACATCGACAACACGCGCGCCAGTCTTCACCTGACCGCCCGCCTGACGCACGGCGATTGACAATGCCCGCATGAGGTACAGAGGATTCACGTGGCCATCCATTAACGAATAGATTCCGCCAATAACCTTTGGGCCAATTTCCGGGACACGGGCCTTTAGCCCCACATGATCGAGAATTTCAAACGGATAGTCGCCACCCAGATCCCCCCGAAGTTTCGTGAGGGACTGCACTTGGGTCTCAAGTTCATCCTCGTCCGTAAAGTAATCAATTCCTCCCGCATTCTGATAGGCTACGTCCACGCCCGTTTCAGCAAATAAATCTTTGGCAAAGCCTTCCCAAACCGAGGCTGATCTACGCGACCACATGGCATAATGCGGCGCATTCGCCCCTTTGCCTTGAATCCAGATGAGCCCGAAATTGCCTCGAGAAGCGCGGAAATCATCGTCTTCACCATCCAGGACAATCACGTCTTTGCCTTGTTTCAAGAGCCCGTAGGCCAAGGACAAACCAACGACCCCACCGCCAATTACAATCGTGGTCATGCCCTACCCCTTTCCGACGAAGACTTTGTCGAGCCCGTAAAACCGGTCGAGGATCATCATAAGAGCAAAGGTAAGTACGATCAGCACAGTCGACACAGACGCGATGAGCGGGTCAATGGTTTGGGTGATGTGATGGTACATGCGCACCGGCAACGTTTGCGTAGTAGGAGACGCTACAAAAACGCTCATCGTGAGTTCATCAAAGCTTGTGATGAACGACAAAAGCCAACCTCCAGCAACACCGGGCAAAATAAGAGGCAATGTAATTTTCCGGAAAACAACAAACTTGTTAGCACCAAGGGTCAGTGCCGCGTGCTCGGCATCCGTTGACAATCCTGTCGCCGAAGCCAGCGCGAGACGCAGCGCATAAGGCGTCACCAAAATGACATGCGCGGCAGCAAGGCCATAAAACGACCCCCCCAATCCGATACGCGAATAGAACTGCAAGAACGCAACACCTAGCACAAGATGTGGGATCATCAGCGGAGACAACAGGAACGCGGCAATTACATCACGGCCCGCAAATTTGGCCCTGGCAATTGCAAGCGCTGCAGGTACGGCGATGATCACTGCAATCGATGCGGATATGAATGCAAGCCAAACTGACATCCAGAAGGCATCAATAAAGCTCGGGTTGTCCAGGATCGCGTAGAACCACCTGAGCGACAAGCCGTCTGTCGGCAAGGACAAGTACCCTTTGTCAGTAAATGATACAGCAATGACCATTGCTAACGGAGCAAGGATGAAGATAACAAAAAGCGTATGAAATATGAGGGCTACGGGGCCAAGTTTTCTCATGGACGTTTCCTATTCAAATACTTTGGCGTAGCGCCGTTCAATCAGCTTGTTAAAGCTGACGATAATTACAATGTTTGCCAACAAAAGCAGAACCGCGATGGTGGCACCCAGCGGCCAATTCAGCGTGCTGAGGTATTCATCATAGGCAGCAGTCGCGACCACTTTCATGCGCCGCCCGCCAATGATTGCGGGTGTGGCAAAGGCACTGGCCGTAAGCGCGAACACGATAATACTGCCTGACAAAATGCCTGGCATCGCTTGAGGGAGCGTGATGCGACGCAGCACCGTGAATTTTGACGCTCCAAGGCTTAAGGCTGCATCCTCGCTTTGAGGATCAATTTTCTGCAGCGATGCCCATACAGAGATTACCATGAACGGCACCAAAACGTGTACCAGTGCTATTGTCATGCCAGTGAAAGTGAACATGAGACTGACCGGCTCATCGCTAAAACCAAGCGCCTGCGCGATCATCGTCAATATACCGTTACCGCCAAAAAGCAGCGCCCAGCCCAAGGTCCGAACGACGACAGAGATCAACAATGGACCCAAGACGACGAGCAAGAAAATCGACCGCCAGCGGCTGCTGAGACGCGATAAAACATAAGCCTCGGGCACGCCGATCAAGACGCATATAGCCGTAACCAGAAGGCCGAGGCCAAAAGTGCGTGCAAAAATCTTGTGAAAATAACTATCGCCCAAAACATCAGCGTAGTTTGCCAACGTCCAGTCGGACTGGATCCCCGTTGTGAAATCATATGAATGCAGGCTGAGGACAAACGTCATCACCACCGGTGCACCAAGCAACGCAGTAAAGAACAGCACACCTGGAGCCGTCAGGGCATAGGGTGTCTTGTTAAAATTTTTCGTGGGCATCAGACCGCATCCTCGAACAGGGTCAAAGCACCCTTTGGCCAATCCAAGAACGCCGTATCGCCCTTTGCGTATCCTGCAGCGCCGGTGTTGGGTTGGGTGATAAACAATTCGCCCAACTGTCCTGTGACACGGTACAGCCAGCTTGATCCAAGAAAAATGGCGGCATCAATGCGCACTTCTTGGTTGGATTTTTCATCAGACAATCGAAACTTTTCTGGACGGATCGACAACGTAACGTGCGCACCCACGCCTGCGGATGCAGTATCGACGTCAATGTCAGTCCCTTTAACGGACACCTTGCCGGGCTGGCTCACTTGCCCTGTCAGCAGATTTGTCGTGCCGACAAAATCCGACACAAATGTATTGGTTGGCCTTTCGTAAAGATCAAGTGGCGCCGCTATTTGCGCCACGTCGCCCTGTTGCATCACAACGATGCGGTCGCTCATCGATAAAGCCTCTTCCTGATCATGCGTCACGAGGATTGTCGTCACACCAATGTCCTGCTGCAAAAGGCGCAATTCGATCCGCATTTCTTCGCGAAGCTTGGCATCCAAATTAGACAGCGGTTCATCCAACAAGAGGACGGGCGGTTCAATCACTAGCGCCCGGGCCAAGGCGACGCGCTGTCGTTGGCCACCGGACATGTCTTTGGGATAGCGATGTGCGAACTGGGAGAGCCGAACCTGTTCCAGCGCTGCGTGCGCGCGCGCAAGCCGGTCTGCTTTTCCCACGCCACGCATTTCGAGGCCAAAAGCCACGTTCTCTGTCGCTGTCATGTGCGGAAAGAGCGCATAACTTTGAAATACAATCCCGAGGCCACGTTTGTCGGGCCGCATATTTGTAATATCTTTACCGTCCAGCAGGATTCTTCCGGATGTCGGCTGCAACAAACCTGCCACCATCTGGAGCGTCGTGGTCTTTCCACATCCTGAGGGCCCTAGCAGGGAAATGAATTCGCCGCGCTCAACATCAAGGCTCATGTCGCGCACGGCGACAAACTTGCCAAATTCCTTTTTTAGTGACTCAAACCTGAGAAATGACACTGCACGGCCCCCCTTTATACGTGTTGGGCGCGCACCAACTCAGTACGCGCCCGGTTCTTCAGATCGGCGTTTAATTTTCGATCCGGCGGGTCCATTGCTGGGTCCATTCGCCACGCAAAGCGTTCACGACATCGTAGTCGATAGTGATGAGATTATCGACGATCTCGGCTCCAACCGGCAGAGCAACACTCTGTTCGGCAGTCAATTCTACCGTCGCATTCACGGGCGCCCAGCCGTTTGTCTCGGCCAGAAGAATTTGAATCTCAGGTGACGTGACAAATTGCAGGAAGTCTTGGGCAAGTTCGGGCAGATCTGAGCCAACCACGGGACACGCAGTGACAAGCAGCTTTATCCCGCCCTCTTCTGGATATGCAAACGCCCCGGGAAACCCTGAATCAGCGAGTGCCTTTAACCGCCCACTGCCCCAAACAGACAATGCAATTTCGCCATTTTGAAATAGCTCCGACATTTTGCCGGACGAAGGCTCATACGCCAAAACATTTTCGCCTATAGCGCCTTCAAACGCGACGAACCCGGGTTCGATGTTGTTCACGCCGCCGCCGTTCATCATCGCGGAGGCGATCAAAGCGTGCAGGCCATAGCCATTCGTAATCGGGGGCACGACCAGCAGACCAGCATATTTTGGGTCAGCGAGGTCGTTCCAAGAGGAAGGAGCGTCCCATCCGTTTTTGGCGAACATTTCTGTGTTATACGCGATACCTGTCGCGATAATACCTACGCCAACGGCTTTGCCTTCTGGCATCCTTGCTGCGTCATAGAGGTCTGCGAACGTCTCTTCGTTGACTGTGTCGCAATACCCGAAGCCGATAGCTTGGCTCATCGGGCCATCGTCGAGGAACACAACGTCAAGATCCTGCGCCCCTTCCTGTGCGCGCAGCTTTGCGAGCGTATCAGTTGAGTTGCCAGGAACGTAGACGACAGTAGCTCCAGTCCGTGCTTCCCACATGGGGATGACGGTTTCCTGCATCAGCGTCTCGGTTGAGCCGCCGTAGGCGCCCAAATACAGTGTTTGATCTTGGGCGTGTGCTGCAGCTGTTGAAAGCGCCAGCAGGCTTGTAGTGACCAGTATATTTTTCATTTTTTGCTCCCTATTTTGCGATGCCCAATCATCCACGAACCGTAACATAAAACAAATTCCAAATGACGCGCTAAACATGCATAAAGGTTATGACCTCAAATTTATAAAGCGAAATCAATTGAAACTTAACCACCGGCAACTTGAAGCTTTTAGAGCTATGATTGAGACAGGTAGCGTCACAGAAGCCGCATCGCGAATTCATGTGACCCAACCAGCGGCGAGCCGCTTGATCGCTGATCTCGAACACGCCATCGGCTATGCCCTGTTCCGGCGCGAAAAAAAGCGCCTTTTACCGACCCCGGAAGCATTGGCCCTTTTTGAAGAAGTTGATCGCTCCTTCATAGGTCTGCGTACAATAGCGGAGGCGGCGCAAGACATAGGGAACTTCCGGCGAGGGTCGCTGCATATTGCGGGCCTGCCTGCACTCGCTCTCGATTTTCTACCTCGGATGATTTCACAGTTCTGCGCTGACAAGCCCAACATTTCTGTAAGCCTGCAGATCCACAGTTCACAGCGGGTTCTTCAGTGCGTGGCGTCACAGCAATTCGACATCGGCTTCGCTGAAATTGAGGCCGACCATCCGGCTGTAACTTCGCGTACCCTTTGTGAAGCACCGCTCGTGGCAATACTTCCAAGAGGTCATCCGCTATTGGAACGGTCGACTCTTACCCCCGAAGATTTCAAGAACCAGAGCTTTGTGTCCTTGGGGAGCAATTATATAACGCGAAAACGGATTGACGCTGTCTTTCTGGCCAGCAACGTCGTCCGTAAGATGCAGATCGAAACACAGCTTTCTATGGCTGTCGGAAACATGGTTGCTGCAGGGGCCGGCGTTTCGCTTATCGATCATATAACGGCTATTGGCCTTCAAAACCGGGGACTGGTTGAAACGCGGCCGTTCTTGCCTGATATCAAGTACCTTTACCGTGTGCTGCTACCGTCGCACCGTCCCCTGTCCCGTCTCGGTGAGACATTTCTTAAGATTGCAGCTAAAGGTCTTCGGCAACATCGGCCCGCCACGGTTCTGTAAAGGTCGAATGTCACGTGGCGCGAATACCCCATAGGGTTATTTGACTAAATGAAGCTCTCAACACGCGACGACACTTTTAAAAGGCCATGTCTATTCCGCCGCATAGCCGCGTTACATGGGTTTAGCCTGCAACACGAACCTGTTCCTCAAGACTGTCCAGTAAATCGAGGGCAGAGATTGTGCAGGAAAAGAATGTGGCCGGATAGGCGGGAAAATCTGAGTAGTTTACCTGCATGTCATCCACTAGTTGGCTTCCGCCGCCGTGACGAATACTTCCACCAGCAGTCTTGGATCGGCCATAAAAGCATCCGACCAAGTCCGCTTGCCCGAAGGACCAACTTCGCTCTCCATCCGGCCAATGTCCTAAATACAATGCTCTACATGTCCTAACAACGCGGTCTCCTTCCCAAATCTACACAGGGAAACGAACTCGCGGATCAGACAGCAGTAAGAAACGTGGGGAATCGTACCGCTTACGTAGTAATGATAACTAGGAAGTATCATTACCGTCCGAGTTGCGATCACTCGGCCTTATTGCATCTTCCAAAATGCGGAAAATCCCGCCTTCATCTGTCGGTCCATTGTTGAGTTGCCTCTACACAAATCTGGAGCAGTTTTAGTGGCTTAGGTCACCGGCCATATGCAAATCGAGGCGTCCAGCTTGCAACAAGCTTCTCTTCTTCATCCTCAACTTCATCTGGATCATCGGCAAGCAAGTCACTCGATAGAACTGTCAACGTATAGCCATAACTCCCCAGACCTACGATCTCTTCCTCAAGCGCAATCGTTTTCTCTCCACCAAACCATTCGGCCAGGCGCGTTGAACCACAGATGGACTTCCGATTTGAGATGTTTGCTGCCTCGGAATTGAAATTCCGCGTCGAAGTGTAGGGAAGAGAATCACCCTTCCTAAGAAATCGCAGGCGATCCAGTCGCTTGAAGCTGTCTGACATAAACCCGTAGGCAATCTGAGTACCTTGGCTCACAATAACAGCCATAGGATATGGCGCGCACTCGGCGGCTCGAATTGCTGCCGATGTAAGCGACGTTTCAGCTTCCCCTGCCAAGTGCTGAATTCCTTCAAGACCAACCGACGCACCGTAAAGGGCTTCGCGTGTAAGGCGCGTGGGCATAAGCAATCCTGATGCAAAATGATCAGCTTCTATCTCAATGGAATTGTGCCCCTGCGTAAAACCCGCCTTGGAAAAGTGAACCGGAGCTGTTTTCAGTATCTCTTCGGGATGTCCTTCAAGAAAATAATGCCCAAGTTCATGCGCTACGGTGAAGCGCCGAAAACCCTCGCTGCGAATGTGAGTAGAATATATAATGCCAACACCATCATCATTAAAAACAATGCAGCCACTCATGCCTTCACGGTCAGGCTTCTTTGCATCAACAACGATGACTTCATCTTCTGCTATCTTGAAAGGATCAATAGGAAGCGTCTCGAATCCGAATTGGCTTGCTACTTGCTCGCCTTTCAGCCGGGACATCTTGAGCCTGAACTTGCTCACTTTTCCCGATCCTCCCGCCGCCTCGCAAGTGTGTCGATCATCAGTTGAATGCTCTCCCGGTCGGCATGATTTAGACTCTCTTCATTTCTGAATGCTGTTGTAGACCCCTTAATGGAGTCTGCCCTGCCCAAGAGGTAGTCGGATGACACACCAAGCGCTTTGGCCAGCGCGCGAATGTTAGCGAAGGACGGCTTCCGGCGGTTCGCTTCAAAGTGGCCAATGGCGGCAGGTTGAAGGCCCGTTATCTTTGCAAGCTCTGTCTGGTTCAGTTCCCGCTGCTCGCGGGCGGTACGCAATCGGGCAGCAAAAACACCATCCGTTTCATCGGCAGTTGACACTACGACTATGATCCTTGTATTATGACGCTATCGTAGGAAGTCTTTTTGGGCCGGTTGGCCTTTTTCTTTGGCGGAATATCCTACGTTTTCGTCATAAAAACTAGAACGAAGTAGGGATTTGGTCAAGAGCGAATCGACGGTTTTTGGCAAAGTCCCGAAATGAGAGGAAAGGAAGGAGGTGAACAACATGGCAAAATCGAATAGCGAAGTAACGAGCGCGAAGGCTGCATCAGCAGCATCAAAAGTGCTCAGAAATCCGAAGTCCAGCCCAGCTGCAAAGACGGCGGCGGCATCGGCACTCACGCAGCGTCCAAACAAAAAATGACGTTGAAAATTGGGGTGCCTGGTAAGCTCGGCACCCCTCCACACAGGGATGGCATGAGCCATACTGTATTTCATCTTACCAAGGAGCGCCTCAGATGGCTGACAGACAAGTTACTGCATCAGGAAAAGACAAAGACGGTGACATCACGAAACTCTGCAAAGCAGGCGAAGCATGGTCCTCACGCCAGAAGGCTGATGCGATCAGCGATATCGAAAACGGCACGCATACTTACTACGTCCAGCAGGCCGGCACGTCTCGCGTCAACATCGCCGTAGTGAACGGAACGACCGGCAAATACCTTCGCTCTACCGCAGATAAATCTTCGAGCAACAATTTGGACAATCTTCCAGATTGCTAAGCCTATGACCCTACAACATTAGGACTCGCAGATAGCATCTACCTCTGCGGGTCCGTTTCAACCTGGCATCCTCGAATGTCATAAAAAGAAGGATATTACCTTATGCCACAGGATCATCAGATCACCTGCATTATTCCAGACGGCGCGGACTCTGACCGGCGTATTGACAGCATCGGCGGTGCCACTGGTTCCAAGAGTGATGGTCCTTGGTGCATTAAGCTCGACGCTGCTATCAAAGGTATCGAAGACGGCACTTGGCGCTTTTGGACCAGCGTAAATGGCAACTCTGTCTGGGTCGTCATCGCCACGCGCAATGGAAAGAAATACCTGAAAACCGAAGCTGATGGTGACGAACCGAATAACCTATTGAGTCTGCCGCGATGTAAATAAGCGATGCTGCACATTGCAGCGATCTTACAAACTGTGGCCTCTGCCACGGTCAATATCACGGCCAGCACCCCGCTCGTTTCCACCGTCATTGCCAATTTCGCGCTCGTCCTAGCCCCTATCGTTCTCCACCGGGTTTGATCGGTCCAACAGTGAACTAAGCCGGACTTTGATGTCCTCGGGTGATGCATCGCGCCCACTCCTTCCTGCCGCTGCCCTGAGCGCCGCCAACCCCCGCAACAATCGTCCCTGAAATAGCTGCTACAGCTACCTGTCTCGGCATCCTTGATTTGGGCTTCGCCCTCGCACACAATTTCCATCGATCCTCCTAAGGGCGATCGGCGGTTTGAAGCCATTCAATCGGTACAAGTTTGTTGTCGTCCCGCCACTCTTCGATGAGCTTGACATTATCTATGTCACCCCAGACTTTCTCGTCTGCATGATCGAGTAAGATGACTTGAAGGTTCCCCTTCGCTTTTTGTGTCTCGAGGCTCACTGCGGTGAACACTTTGCGAACAGCGACGATATCTTCATCACGCCAGTCGGCATCTGATACCTCATCGTCACGGGGACTTTGAGGGAAATAAACCTGGCTTGGTTGGTCGTATATGAGGAAATTGGGAACCGGATGGGCCGGTGTTTGCAGGAAAAACCGCTGAAATGCCAATGTCATGGAGACGTGATAGGCAAGCCAGTTGGCCCCACTGCCAATCTCCCAAAGATAATCATCTCGAGTGCCCTGCACGACCTTGATTGTGAGATCAGCCAGCATGAAGTTGATAGCCGCATCGGGCCATTCCGCGTCTAGTGTTGGCAGGATCTGGCCAGCAATTGTCTCGACCGAAGCCAGAGCATTGGTAATGCGACCCTGGATCTGATGTTCGGAAATACGTCCCCTAATATCCTTGATTTGCTTTTGAAGCTCCTCAATCTCTGCTGTTAGCTCGGCGTCTTCTCCAGTGCGCTCATACAGCGAGATGGCCTGCTCCAAGCGGCCAAGGTACCGCTCAATTTGGTCCGCACGATAAATCTCTGCGCGCGCTTCCCCTGATCGACGCTCAAGTTCGCGGATTTGAGTACGTACACCATTGAGCCGACTGATGCTCTCTTCAGCCACAGAACGAAGACGCAATTGTTCCTTGTCGAGTTTATCCGAGATTGTTGCTTGGGATTGAACCTCCAGCTCCAAACCTTCCAAGGCTGAACACAGTTGCTCGAGGTGATCCGCTCCGTCTGGGGAAACAGCTGACAAAGCGTCGCCAGACTCTTGCGACAAGTTTCGAATCCAGCTCGAAACCGCAAGGCGGTCCCGCTGAATAAACATCGCATCACCATAGGTTTTGCTGCTTTCGATAAGACGGCGGATTTCAAGTAAGCGTTGTCTCTGTGTTGTCAGGAAAGATGCTTCTGCAGCTTCCGTGTTTTGCAGCGCTGCAAGCTCTTTGAGTGCCCCATCGATAGCTGGAACAGATGTTCTTGCCTGTCTCGAGTTGGAACCGGCTATCTGCGTGAGCAGGTCGAGAATATCCGGCCATTGTGTCGGGTTGTCCCTGTTCACCTCAATCAAGCCCAATTCGCGAGCCTGTTGAATCCAGCTGGTAGCTTCAGCCACCCATGCCTGGACGGAACTGGCTGCGGCTTTCATCGCAGCTTCCTTTTGCTTCAGAATTTTCTGCAGGCGATCCAGTTCCCAACGATCTGCCAATGTTTGCTGGGTGACCGCATTGAGAATGTATGGAAAGATCGATTTGAGCTTTTCACGATGCTCCGTGGTGTCGGCCTTAAAGAAGAGCACGTCTGGGTTAGCAACGATGTTTTGCGGCTGGAAGGTGAACGCCATCAGATCACGAAAGCCGGTACGATTGGAGCTATAGCCTTCCGAGTGAGGTTTCATCCCCAAAGACGAAAGTCCCGACAATCGATTGAGTACTGTTTTGACTTGGTCAACGGTAGCGTTTTTAGCCTCGATACCGGAAGGGATTTCTAGTTCATCCCCTTCTAGGATAAACATGTCGCCGGTCTGTTTTTGATCACCTGGTTCGCGCCGTGCGAAAAGTTTATCGCCTTCAACACTGCTGATCAGGACTCCGAACCATTCACACTCTTCGCGGATTACGCCGACGGGGATGGCGCACTTGTTGGCACAAAGACAATAATCAATGATCGGAATGACTGCGGACTTGCCGGTCTTTGACGCACCGCTGATGACATTGACCTGGCCTTCTACAAAATCGATTTCTCGCTTTTCAAAGTGCTTGCGGGGCCAAAGGATAATTTTCTTGATCTGAAATTGCATTAGAGATCGACCTTTAGGGCTGTGAATACGTTGACGGCATCAATGGCCTCAAACCAGGCACCGAGTTTAACTGCGCCCTTCGCGTGAGGTTTCACACGTTCGGGCGGCTTGGGTGCTTTGTGTTCAAGGGCACGCAAGACGCCGCTCTCATAGTTTACATCTAACAAGCCTGCTCTGACGCCAAATGAGATTGAGCTGACGGTCAGGGCGCGCAACTTGAGAGCACGTTCATGTATGGCCAGAAGCTCTTCACGCTTGGCTCCGAGTTTTTCGCAAAATTTGCCCAGTCCGGATTTTTCTTGGGTGCTGTGAACGGCATCCAAGGTGGGCCGATGCAAGCAGATTGGCAGAACAAGAAAGAAGAGCAGAAAGTGGCTTGGGGCAGATGTGGTGGTCGCTTGGTAGCGTCTACCATATTCCCACAGGAGCCATGCCCCCAAGGCTGGGTTCTGCACCTTTTCAATTTCTGTGAGAGCCGCGAACCTCGCAGTTTCTAACGTCATTCTTCCGACTCCTGCTTCATAAGTTTGCGGTAGTCAGGGTGCCATCCGATGTCGTTTCGATTGGCCAAATCGTTCAGGGAGCCGGTCATGAAATGAACGGGCACAACTCTCCCTTGCAGTGGAACCGGTGTAATCTGACAACATTTGTGATAGACAAGAAGTCCGCGCTTTGGCGGTTCTAACGCACCATGCGTGAGATCGATTTCACCGCGAACGTGACCGTGTCTTTGCTTTAACGTGTCATTGTAGTCATCAACACTGTCTTCAAATATCAAACCCTCAGCAGCCCATGATGTGCGATCAGCGGATGAGCGTAGGTAGTCACTGGCGGCGCGTGTGGTCGTCTCAATATCAGCGTCGATGAGTTTGAGCTGTTGAACGAACGGCGGTGCGCTCGACAATGTATCTTGCACAACCGCATCATCGGGCTGATCAGCCAGAGAATGCAGGACATTTGTGGCATCATATTTGTTGATGAAGGCTCTGAATGTCGTGCGAAATTCTTGCGCAGAAATAAGCGGAAGAGAACCGCTTTTAACTGCTTTTTCGATGCGATCCATCGAGTTTCCGATGCCGTAGCTGCAGGCTTTTTCCAATGTCTCTTTGGACACGGTGGCATCCAGATGCGCATAGATGGGCGAAAGCGGATCTTGGTCTTCTGTGATCAGTTTGAAGTTTTGGATGATCTGGACAACGAGTTTTGGATAGGCAGCAAAAACTGCATCCAAGTGTTCTGCACTCTTGCTTGTCGAGGAGATTTTTTTGCGCCGCTTAGCGATTTCATCCAAGAGCGCCTTGATTTCATCTTCGTTGCTTAGGTCACTGAGTTGCTGGGCGAAATTGCCACTTTTGACCGGTGTGACGTAAAGTTGAAAACGGGTCTTCACTGGATCGTAAGCACCGGCATTGGCGTTATCGATCCAAAGATGAAATGTTTTCCAGAGGTCTTCCGCCCAATCGGTGATGGGGTTTGTTTTCAATGCGCTCTTGCATTGTTCGACTAGGGTCGACCCATCCGAATGGTGTACCGACACGTCATCAGCATATTCCAGCCCAACTTCAGCATCCGTCGGACACGACAGAAGATGGTAGAAAAGTCGGACGGGTTGCAGCGCGTATCCCAGGTATTGGCCGGTTGCGCTGCCTTTGACGTTAAATGTGTTCACCAATATAAAGCCCCGATTTTTTATGCATTCAAGCGTAGTTGCTTGTTTTATTATAGAACAATAGCCAAATGACTGTGTCTGTCCAAAGCATTATGCTCTTTGTTTTGATCGTCATTGATCTCGCTGCAGAAACTTTTGGATGGCGTACTAGGGGCAATCATGTTACCAAACCTCGGACAAAAAACACTTGTGTCCGAGACTTTGTAACATTAGGGATTGAAATGAGCCAGACGCAAATTGAAAAACTGCGCGATTTCATGAGCGTTAGCACAATTGCGCGGTCACGCGATCTCACCAAGATAGGTGTTTCAGCAACAACAATTTCGCGCGCTGTTGCTGACGGAGAGCTGATGCGAATTGGAAGAGGTGTTTATCAACTCTCTGATGCTGAAATCGATACGCATGCGACACTCATTGAAACTGCAAAACGCGCGCCGAACGCCGTTATATGTCTAATGTCTGCACTCGCCTACCATGGCCTGACTGATCAACTGCCGCGCGCGGTTTGGATCGCAATTGGTGCCAAGGACTGGAAGCCAAATATGACATATCCGAAGATACGGACAGTCCGGTTTCGTGAACCCTACTTTTCAAGTGGGGTCGAATCGCACAGCATCGGCGGTGTTGAGGTACGGATGTACTCTATTACAAAATCAATCGCCGACGCCTTTCGCAATCCCAAGCTTGTGGATCGATCGGTCGCGATTGAGTGTCTGAAGTCAGCGCTTGAAGATCGCAAGGCTAGCCCATCCGAACTGGCGAACGCGGCTAGAACTTACGGTGCCTGGAATACAATGAAAACCTATCTGGAGGCGCTGACATCAAATGGCTAAACAACCAAAAGACATCGCTGCGTCTGTTCGCCAACGACTTTTGAACATTGCTCGCGCAGAAAGTCAGGTTTTCGACGTCGTACTGGTCTCATTCGGCCTCGAACGTTTAATCTATCGCTTGTCAATTTCTGACCATAGCAACAAGTTCGTCTTGAAGGGTGGCATGCTCGTGACGTTGTGGACGTCGAATCCAGGGCGCTTTACCCGCGATGTTGATTTTTTGGGTTTCGGAAAAGATGATGAAACCGAACTGAAGAATGTATTTGGAGAGATTCTCGCCATTGATGCCAATGACGGGCTTATCTTTGATGCTGTAAATCTGGACGCTGCAGCGATCAGAGAAGACCAAATCTATGGCGGCATGAGACTGAAAACCACCGCCTATCTTGGCAAAACCCAAATCCCGATTACCATTGATATTGGATTTGGAGACGCAATGGCGGATCCGGAATATACGATAGGCTACCCTTCTCTTCTTGATCTACCCACTGGCACGATCCGCGCCTATTCTCCTGCCACTGTTATGGCGGAGAAATTCCAGGCTCTGGTTTCGCTTGGTCTTGCCAACGGGCGTATGAAGGACTTCTACGATCTATGGGAGGTTCCACGCGCGACGAAAATCACGCAAGAGGATCTACTCGCCGCAGTCACAGCAACATTCGCGCGCCGCGAGACAAAAGTACCAGCTGAGCGACCAGAAGCTTTGACCCCAGCGTTCACGGAAGACCCGGCGAAGCAACAACAATGGCAGGCCTATTCGGCGAGCATTGATCTTCAAGGAGCGGACTTAAACTTGGTGACAGACGACATTTGGGAAGTTATGGGACCGGTGTGTGAGAAGCATCACAGATAGCGCTTTTGTATGGTTCGTTATGCCCTAAAATCCAAGTTGGGTTCGAGCACAAACTGCCACAGCGGTAGCGACTGACCTTTGTATTTCTCAGGTATTTGAAGGTTAAAGAAGACTGGGTCGTAACGAACATCCATCGACACCACGCCGTTGTCCTCAACAGTCAGTTCTTGGAAAGCGCTGCTGACCATTGAGCTCAACGTTCCAAGAGAGTGAAACGGCTGGCCATCTGGTGCATCATCCAGTTCTGGGCTGAACGAGAACTGAAACGACTTCAGTTTTCCGTCAACAACTTCGGCAGGGATTCCATCCGAGCCCCAGCTACCATACCGCATCAGATAGAAGGCAATCCGCTGCTCGACGTCATTCTCTATTAGGTTACCATCGCAAGTCATGTTGATTTGCTTGATCGTAAATAGGGCCTGACCATCAGCGTCGACTTTGGATCGTTCATCATCGGTGTCACTCTCAAACGTCATGGTTAGCGGTGGTAGTGTACAGATCATTCGATCTCCCAATACGGCCATTTCGTTCCGGGCGATAGCGTGCGGTAAATCAATATGAACTGACTTTTCGGCGTCAATAAAGGAACTCGGTGACAGTAGAATCCATTGGTTCACCCCGGAAAAATAGATCGCAAATTTCAACGACACTTTGTTCATATCGGCATAGCGCTGAAGCTTTGCGAGATACGGCTTTTTCATTGTGTAGCGTTGACTCAACGAGCGCATCCGGAA
The DNA here is from genome assembly GCA_023263855.1 of Yoonia sp. Classification (GTDB taxonomy): domain Bacteria; phylum Pseudomonadota; class Alphaproteobacteria; order Rhodobacterales; family Rhodobacteraceae; genus Yoonia. The sequence continues at coordinate 54,637 of JALQUF010000006.1, forward strand.
GTTCTTCACTTCGACCAACAGGATATGTCCAGCCTTGGTAACGATCCTATAATCTGGAACAGCGACGGCGTCAGAACTCACAAACGATGCACCGCTGTCCTCTTGTTTGATCAAGTCGCAATTCCCCAGGGCGCCGGCCACATGCGCGAACATGGCTTCAGTTCGCTTGCCGTGAATCATGGTCGGGCTATCAAGCGCATTCTTGAGTGACTTCGCTACACGTTCAACGAAGTCCTTTTGATCACCGTCCACGCCAATTTTATAACCGTGGTCTGACGATACTTTGGAATACAATTCCAAAGCGTCAAACTTTTCTGGATCGCTATTCAGTCGTTTCAATATTTCGCCCTTTACGTGCCAACTTAGCCACTGCTGTTGTGGTAATGCTATTTCTCGGACTCTTTCGAGCTGGCGTCAGTTTTGCTCCACTTGGTAAATGGTAGCAACAAGCAGTGTAGCGTTTTGATTTAGTGTGTTTTCAACCAGATCATTCCGTCAAATGCCCCTAGCTTCGCCTTGTCCTGGGTCTCGTATATACGGCGGGCCTGGGTCGCGACTCCTGTGGCCAGATCAGTGATGGTTCCGCTCCACCCGCCGGCCTTTGCGAAGACAACAACGTGGAAGCCGTCGGTCTTTAGATAGTCGTTTCCGTTTGCAGACACTTTCCATTTGCGCCTCAGCCAACGCGCGCGTCTCTGTGCAAGATTCTTACTGTCGGATTCCCGTTTGGATGCGGCCGCGTAGTCCTCCTCCATCTTGCCCGCACAGACACAGCCACATTCTAGGATGTTCGGATAGTCTTGATGCTGCATCTGGTGGACGTATCGGATCTCTTGGTTCTCACACATTTCACATTCCGCGGCTGGCTCGCCGAGATCCTCAAACCCGATACAGATCCAGCCCTTCTTTGGAACACCTTGCTTTGACCATTTGCCGAATGACGACATGCTGCGTCCTAACCGTAGGACGGGGGCAGCTTGAGCAGATAGCCCCGCGCCAGTTTTTGTTTGACCAGATCGGAACAAGCGCGTTCGGCCTCGGTTTGCGACGAATACCAATCGCACCGATGCCGCCCCCAGGTGCCGAACCGACCCCATTGGCGGTGAACACCGTGATGTCCAAAGAGGTCTTTGGTCAGTTCCACGGAGTAGAATCGGTTCATGTTGAGTTGGGGATCAACGCGTCGCATGTCAATTTGCATCGATCTCCTCCTCACTCATCGGGATATAGGAGACGGAGACGCGTTCGAGCCGAGGCTCTTTCTGTTCAAGACCCCATCGACGCTCGGTGTAGAATTCGAGGGCCTTTCGGGTTCTGGCTTCAAGCACATCTCCAGCGAAGCCGAACTCAATGCGCACCACACGTTGTTGTGCTTCAGTCAGTCTGGAATGCGGTTTGAGATGCATAACTGCCCAGGTGAACCAGCCATCATCACGGGGGACCGTGTCTGCTGGTCTTGTCTCCTTGAAAGAATGATCAGGGTCGATGCGAGCGGGGTGGAAATCACGGAAGGCTTCACGCTCATAACACCACGCGCGTACATGTAGTCTTACACCATCGGAAGCAAAACGCATTGGCGCGATCCAGCGGGTCATCGGTTCCGGGTCTCGCATCGATTGATAGACGATCCTCACCGCCTCTTTGGTCCTGAAGGCTCGGTATAGTGGTCGGAGCACACGCATGTCCTGAGTACGTTGCAAATCCGGCAGTCTATCGAAAGAGGATGACGGTTCGCTGATCAGGAGTTGTTGCAACTCAATGGATGACGCTTTGCCGGTCAGCCGCTTGAAACTCTTATGAGCATGATATTGGCGAGACGACGCATCATACTGCAGCGCATCTTCTGCCGCTTCGGCAAGGTAGGCGCGAAAGTCGAGCGCGGCCTGAGCGTTCGAAATGCCAAACTGCTTGATCAATGACGCGCGCGTCGCCGCACCATCCCAGAAAAACAACCTGTCGAGATATTCCAGGCGTGTGCGTTGGGGGTATTTGAGGTCTTCGAATGCCATGATGGGAAACTAGCTTGACTCTTTTGATTTGTCCATCTATTTTTTACATGTGTAGAAATTAATGGTGTAATATGAGACTCCTTCATACGGCAGATTGGCATCTTGGACGAACCCTTCGCGGCGTGTCTCTGCTCGATGATCAGGCACATGTCCTTGATCAGGTTTTCGAAACGATTGTGGTGCGCAAAATCGACGTTTTGATTATCGCTGGCGATGTCTATGACAAAGCCTCACCAGCGGAGCCCGCCGTCAAGCTCTACAGCGATTTCATCGAACGCGTTTATGTAGAAACAGATGCGGCAATTGTGGTAATCGCGGGAAACCACGATTCTGGCCAGCGCCTCGGCGCGGTCACGAAACTTTTTGACAAGACGCGCATTCTCATAAGAGGCCCGCTCGAGAAGGACGAGGCACCGCTCGTGCTTGAAGATGAGCATGGTCCAGTGGCGTTCTCGGCCCTGCCCTATGGGGAAATCTATGCCGCACGTCGCGTATTCGAGAACGAAACGATCCGGACACCGGAGGATGTGCTGCGATGTCAGATAGAAGCGGCGCGACGCCAGAAACCAGACGCAGCACGGTGGATCATCGTGGCGCATGCCTTTGTTACCGATTGCCAACCGAGCGATAGTGAACGCCGCCTAGCCGTAGGAACGGTGGAAATGGTGTCTCAGTCGATATTCGATGGTGCTGACTATGTTGCTCTGGGGCATCTGCACCGCCCGCAAACGGCTGGTAGTGAGGTCATTCGCTACAGCGGCTCTCCCCTGGCCTTTGGATTTGACGAAGCGGATAAATCGAAATCCATGACGGTCTTTGATCTCGAAGCGAACGGAAGTTTGGCCAATCTCGAGCAGATCGAATTCAAACCTTTGCGTCGCGTCCGTGAGGTACGGGGATTGCTGGCCGATCTTGTGGCGCAAGCGCAAGCAAGCCCAAGCCAAGACCTGATCTGCGCGGTTCTGCTGGATGATGGAGCACTCGTAGAGCCTGCGGCACAGTTAAGACCGTTCTATCCGAACATCCTTCAGACCTTGCGCGAAAAGAAGCAGAATTTGGTGATCTCGGCAACCGGACGCGCACAATCGAAACTGGATGACCCGGTCAATGTGATCGCAGAATTCATTAACTATGTGCGCGGTGAGAAACCCAACGAAATCGAGCAGGGCGTCGTCGCGCAATTGATCGATGAACCGATCATGGAGGCGATCTAATGCGTCCGATCCGGCTGACCATGACGGCATTTGGGCCTTATGCGGGCACGGAAGTCGTCGATTTTACGGCAGCATTGGATGCCGGTATTTTTGGTATCTATGGAGACACAGGTGCTGGCAAAACAACCATATTCGATGGAATATCCTTCGCGCTCTTCGGCGAGTCCTCTGGTGCCGAACGATCGGCAGAGGACATGATCTCAGACCATGCTAGCGCGACCGTGTTGACAGAGGTTGAGCTGGTTTTTGAGTTGGGTGAAGAGCGCTATGTCATCCACCGAATTCCGAGCCAAACCCGTGCTGCGAACAGAGGATCAGGTACGGCAAACCAATCCCATGAAGCCTACCTCTTCAAAGCAACGGGTCTGGCACTTGAAGAGATCAAAGAAGGTCATCGTGGGGACGTTCTCGCCGAGAAGAAGGTCAAATCTGTCGACGCTCTGATCGAAGAATTGCTGGGCTACAATGCCGATCAATTCCGACAGATCGTCCTACTACCGCAGGGAGAGTTTCGCAAAATCCTAACGGCCAGTTCTGATGAGCGCTCCCCGATCCTGAAGCGCCTTTTTGATGTGAGGCTCTATGAGGGTTTTGTCGAGAAGATCAAACGCCAGGCCGCCGGCTTGCGTCAGGAGATTCACGACGAGCGCCTCAAACGCGATACGTTGCTCAATCACACAACAGAAGACGCATTTCGAGCTGATGCCGCGAAGGACAAGGGGGCGATCGAGTCCCTCGATACGCGGATCGCCACCCTCGAAAAAGCGCTTGCTGATCATCGCAAAACGCTTGCCGCAGCCGAAACTCTGTTCGAGAAATTCTCAGCCATTGCGGGTGCCAAGCGCGACAAAGCGACCCTCGACGACCAACTTCAACAGATCGACACTCTACGCGCCCGATCCAAGCGAGCACGGGTCGCCACAACGCTGGTCCCGCTGGAACAGACAGAGGCAAGCACGCGTGATGACCAGGCCGATGCAGCAAAGACAGCCGCCACCGCGGAAGAGACATTTGCCACGGCTCAGACGGCACGCAAAGCCGCGCAGGATACTCTGTTGCGAACAACAGAAGACACGTCGCGGCGGGAGGCCGCCGCGAAAAAGGTACAGGAGCTCGAGCGTTGGAAGACCACGCTCGATCAAACCGACGAACTCAAGAACTCACTCAGCGAGAAGACCAAGGCGGTAACGAGCGCAACCAATCAAGAGCTAGAGGCAAATCAGGCTGCCAGTGATGCTGGCAAACATCTTGACGCGCTGCGGACGTTGCAAAAGCTGCAGCCTGATCATGACAAAGCGCTCAGCGATGCAGCGGCACAGCTGGCGGCCCTGCGAAGAGAAGCCGAAGTCCTAGGCGAATATGAGAAGGCGCTCGTTCGCAGAGATCAGCAGAATGCGATTGTCAATCATTTGACCGAAGCGCATCAGCAGACCTCCGCTAGCCTGCAGACCTGTGTGACCGCTTTCGAAAATGCTGAAAAAGATCTAACAGACATCCAAGCGCTCCATGTGGCCCGCAAGCTTCTCGATGGAGAACCCTGCCCGGCCTGCGGTGCGCTCGATCATCCAGCCCCAGCCACCGGCGATCCGTCGCGTCTGGGCCGCCATGAGGCATTCGAGGCGGCGCAAGAAGCTCTGGAGTTGGCCAAGGCTGCAGAACAGGAGGCAAGAAGCGCTTTGAACTCGGCACAGGCCTTGCTGACAGAGCGACAAAACGCACTTGCTGATCTCCCCGAACCCGGGCGCTATCTCGAGACTCTAATGCCGATCCTGACAGCCGAGACCGAAAAGAAAGCCACGTTAGATGCCGATATGCGGTTCACCAACCTTGCTGAACGCCTCACTGAGGGCGAGACTCAAGCAACCAAGACAATGCGTATCCACGCGGAGGCGAAACAAGCCTTGTCTGACCGGAAAACCGAATTGTCGAATGCACAAACCCAGTTGGATGCAATCTTGCGTGAGGTTCCCGAGGCGTTTCGTGCGGCAGATCATCTGACAAGAACGCTCGAGACTGCTATTGTTGAACGCGATCAATTGGCACTAGCGCATCAAACGGCTCTCGACGCTGACAAAGAAACGGCAGTCACAATCGCTGCCGCAGAGCAGGAACGCATCGGAGCCAAGAAGACGCTTGGGCGCGCAAATGATGCTTTGGAGAAAGCCAGAAAAACACTGGCTGATGGTCTTGCTGCGGCGGAACTAAGTGTTGAGGTGTTTCAATCGGCCAAAGCGGATGTTGGCCAGTTCGATGAATTGGAGGCCACGATCAGGGACCATGAGCAGAGCCTTGCGGCTAATGCAGATCGGTTGAAGCGCCTCGAGACCGAGATTGGAGAGCGTGAACGTCCGGATGTGAATGCATTGAAGGACAAGGTTTCCACCTCTTCCAAAGAGCTGGAAGCCGACCAGAATGAACGGACACGACTTCAAACCGAACTGAACCGTAAGACGGTCGTGCTGCAAACAGTGGCGAAGATCTCCGCGAAGATCGTATCCCTTGAGGAGCGCTACGCGCCTTTAGGCGAAATCTCCAATCTGGTGAATGGCAACAATGAGCGTAAGGTGCGGCTGCCTGATTTCGCGATCGCAGCGATGTTCGATGAAGTGCTTGTTGCTGCCAATCTTAGGTTGGGGCCGATGTCGAATGAGCGCTATCAGCTACACAGGCCAGAAGAGATCGCTGGCGGCGTCAGCAAGCGCGGCCTCGACATCGCTGTCCATGATGCCAATACAGAGAAGTCGCGATCGACAAAGACACTGTCAGGCGGGGAGGGTTTTCAAGCTTCACTGGCCTTGGCACTCGGGCTGTCAGATGTGGTTCAGCAGAACAGCGGCGGGATCAAACTCGATGCCATCTTCATCGACGAAGGATTTGGCACGCTCGATGACGAAACTTTGAATACGGCTTTGGAGACGCTCCACTCGCTGACAAATGAGATGCGGGTAGTGGGTCTGATCTCGCATACCGAACAGGTGAAGACCCTCATCACAGCTGGCTTCGACATCGAGGTGACTCCGACCGGATCCCACATTCACTCCCGCGGCGAGGCGGCTTAGGTTGGTTATGCAATACACACGTCAAAGACCTCAGCAACTCAGTTTGAGTACATAGCTATTCGGTTTGCTGTCCATAACGACTTGCGCATTGAAGCAATGCCGGGAGCAAAGGGCAAATGCCCCGGATGTGATGCGGACCTCATCGCCAGATGCGGAACGAAGAAAGTGTGGCACTGGGCGCACAATGGTCAGCGACACTGTGATCACTGGTGGGAAAATGAGACTCAGTGGCACCGCGATTGGAAGAACCACTTCCCGCCAGATTGGCAAGAAATTGCAGGTCGGGACGAGAGCGGCGAACTTCACATCGCGGACGTTAAAACGCCGAAAGGCTTGGTTGTCGAGTTTCAACACTCATACATAAAGCCGGACGAGGCTCGGAAGAGAACCGAGTTTCATCAACCAATGTTCTGGATCGTTGATGGGATGCGCCGGAAAACTGATCGCAAACAGTTTCAGACTGCCCTTTCGGATGGCGTCAGACACCCAACAAAGGATGGGCTTGTCCATCAGCTTTGGATCCATGATTCACGATTGGTGAAAGAGTGGGTTCATGTTGGAGTGATTGTTGCGTTTGACTTTGGCGAAGACACCGTTTGGGTTCTCCGGCGCGTCAAAAACGACTGGGTCTATGGCTTTGAGTATCCGAAGACCAAGCTGGTAGAGCACATCTCGGAAAGTACGGCGATTCCTGATGTGTTGTTTGGTGAGCCAGCTCAAAGAACGGTGCGGTATCGCGGACGTCGTAGAAGGTTTTGATCGATCGGATCGAGATGATGCTATCCGACTGATCAGCAATTTCGCTCGAATATGAACGAGCGTTTGATCACCAGACGCCTCCCAAACAGCATTGAGACTTGCTGTCACTCAAATGAGCCTTAGTATTTTTCAAAGTGCAGCGCGACAAACAAGATGAGAATCCAGCGTCAATCAGGATGAGAACGCGGGGGTGGTGTCTCGCAGGGAGGGCGTAGCCCGACTGGAGAGATACCACCCCCGCGTTTCGCCTCAATTAGGCGGGTCTGACGGTCGTGGTCGGCTCGGATAGGTAATGATCTTCCACAATGGGGGATTATTCATGCCGGGCCGTCATGTCACTGACCAACAAATGAGGCTATTCATGACGCTCAAACAAACCCACACTGTTCCCTTGGCGGCCGCCAAGGCGGGCATCAGCCAGGCCACAGGCTATCGGTTTCAAGCCGACCCAACACTTCCATCACAGAAGAAGACGCCACGCGGGCGGCGTCGCCCTGATCCGCTGGCCGATATTTTCGACGCCGAGGTTGTGCCGATGTTACAGTCTTCACCGGGGATCCGCCCGGTCGCCGTTTACGAAGAGGTTTTGCGCCGACATCCAGAGCTTGGCAGCGGTATTCGTCGGACTCTGGAGCGGCGGATACGGGCCTGGAATGCGGAGCATGGCCCTGAGCAAGAGGTGATGTTCCGGCAGGTCCATGAACCGGGCAAGATGGGCCTTTCGGATTTCACCGCCATGGGCAAATTGGGTGTGACCATCGCCGGCGAAGGGTTGGATCATCGCCTATATCACTTCCGGTTGGCCTATAGCGGCTTCCAGCACGCCCATGTGGTTTTGGGCGGCGAGAGCTATGTGGCCCTGGCCGAGGGCCTGCAGAATGCCCTCTGGACGCTTGGTGGCGTGCCCAAAGTCCATCGCACCGATTACCTGTTGGCAGCCTTAAAGAACCTGGACAAGGCCGCCAAAGACGACCTAACCGACCGCTTTGACGCCCTGTGTCAGCACTACCGCATGACGCCAACGCGCAATACCAAAGGCGTCGCACATGAGAACGGCTCCATCGAGAGCCCCAATGGATATCTCAAGTGCACCATCGAGGACGCGCTGCTCATGCGAGGGTCACGCGATTTCGACGACCTGCCAGCCTACCGGCGCTTCATCGACGATGATTGTCGGTCGGATCAACGCGCGCAATGCCAAGCGGATCGATGTCGAACGCGAGAGCCTCCGGTCGTTGCCAGCACGGCGGACCACGGGTTACGAGGAGGTCACGCTACGCGTCACGTCGCCCGGTGGCTTCACCTTGCGCACGGTGTTCTATACCGGGCCGTCCCGGTTGATTGGTGACCAGCTCCGGATCTGGCACTACAATGATCGGCTGGAGCTGTTTCTGAGGGGCACGCTTCTTATGACGCTGCCGCACGGTCGTGCCTTTCGGGATGGTAGCCAAGGCCATGTCGTCAACGACCACCACGTCATCCATTCCCTACGCAAAAAAACCAATGGCACTGATGGGGTTGGTCTACCGCGATCAACTCTTTCCACGCCAGGCGTTCCGCATGACGGTCGATCTTCTGGCACTGGCCCATGACCGGGGATGCGAAGCCGAGTTGGCCGAGCACCTCGAAGAGGATCTCTCACAGCACCGAACACCGGATATTCCAACGCTGCGGGCCCTATTCGGCCCATCAGAAGACGCACTTCCGGTCGTCAAAGTGCAAATGGCCGATCTTGCATCCTACAACCGGTTGGTCAGCAACGCCGCATCCACTCTGGAGGTAACAGCATGACATTGCTCCAG
>JALQUF010000070.1 GCA_023263855.1 Yoonia sp.
GCGCACCTCATGCTGGGTCTGGGCCAGCATCATCACGCCGCGGGGGCTGAACATGACGTTATAGTTCAGATCCTGGCTCATGGTTTCATAGAGGCTGCGCGATTTTTCATAGAGCGCGGCAGACGGGTCTTGCAGATAGTTGGAGCGGATGATCGTGGTGTTGCGCCCGGTGTTGCCGCCACCCAGCCAGCCTTTTTCCACAATGGCGACATTTGTGATGCCGAAATTCTTGCCCAGATGATAGGCCGTCGCCAGCCCGTGCCCGCCAGCACCCACGATGATTACATCGTATTTCTTCTTGGGGGCGCGTTTGGCCCACGCCCGGTCCCAGCCGGTGTGTTGGCGCATGGCTTCTTTGGCGACAGCAAAGGCAGAATAGCGTTTCATCGGGGTACAGAATCCTTGTCACGGGCGGGTGGTGCGCTTGGCACCTTATCTGGACCCAACGCAGGGTCTAGAGGATACTCTTTGCGGCGTCTAAATCACTGTTTACGACACGCTGGCGATGTCGTGAATTGTCATGCCGTCGCAGCCCCTTTTCATGCGGGCCTGCGGCGTTTATGTGAGCATGACCCAAAGGACAAAAATTGATGACTTTCTGGATTGTTTGTATCGTTCTTACCCTCGCTGTAACGGCTTTGGTCGTGACCCCCTTGTTGCGCCCCAAGGAAATTGGCGATGACAATCCGGACATTGCCATCTATCGCGCCCAATTGGCCGAGATTGACCGCGACCTTGAACGCCAGTTGCTGGCCCCTGATGAGGCAGAGCGTGCGCGCGCCGAAGTTGCGCGGCGTTTGCTAGCCGCCAATAACGCCCCCAAAGCGCCGGAGGGTGCTGCAACGCCAACGCGCTGGTTGTCGGCGGCTGTTGCGGTGATCATGCTTGGTTCGGGCTTTGGGATCTATCAGATGCTGGGTGCGCCCGGCTATCCCGACCTGCCCTTGCAGGCCCGCCTTGCCGCCAGCGAAGAAATGCGCGCCAACCGCCCGTCGCAAGAAGCGCTGGAAGCGGCCGCACCCACCCCGCCCCCGGTCGAGGTGCCTGACGAGTACCGCGAGGCGATTGAACAATTGCGCATCATCGCCCCCAGCCGCCCTGATGATCTTGAGGCGTGGTCCCGTCTGGCCTTTCACGAAGTCGAGCTGCGCAACTATGCAGGGGCCGCTGCCGCGCAAGCCCGTGTCATCGCCATTCAAGGCGAAGAGGTCGAGATTGTCGAACTTCAACGCCTGATGGACCTGATGGTCATTGCAGCCGGTGGGCTGGTGTCCCCCGAGGCAGAACGCGTCATCGGCAACGTGCTTGAGCGTGACCCCGGCAATATCGCGGCACGCTATTATCTGGGCGCGCTTTACAATCAAACCGATCGCCCTGATCTGGCGCTGCGCATCTGGCGCGAGATTATCGAAACCGGTGATCCCAGCAATTTCCACATCGCCAGCGCGCGTTCTCAGGTCAGTGATGCGGCGTTTCGGGCGGGCGTGGAATATGCCGTGCCGGAAACGCGGGGGCCAACGTTTGAGCAGATGGACGCGGCCTCTGACATGACCGCAGAAGAACGGCAGGACATGATCGGCGGCATGGTATCGGGTCTGGCCAGCAGGCTGGCCACCGAAGGTGGGCCCGCACAGGACTGGGCGCGCCTGATCCGCGCCTATGGCGTGCTGGGCGATCAAGAGGCCGCGCGCACCGTCTGGACCGAAGCGCAGCAGGTGTTTGTCAGCAGTATGCGCGGCATGGAAATTCTGACCAACGCGGCCCGCGATGCAGGCGTGCTTGAGGAATGATCTGTGACACGCCCGAGGCTTTCGTTGCAGAAATCCCCGCGATGGGCGCGCTGGCCGGGCTGGACCTTGGGACTGTGACCATTGGCGTGGCGGTCTCGGACATCATGCGGTCGGTCGCAACACCGCTTGAGACGATCAAACGCAAGAAATTTGGTGTCGATGCCGCGAAACTGCTGGAGCTGACAACGCACCGCATGGTCACTGGCCTTGTGCTGGGCTTGCCGCGCAACATGGACGGCTCAGAAGGTCCGCGCTGTCAGGCCACCCGTGCCTTTGCGCGCAATCTGGAAAAGCTGACGCCGCTGCCGATTACCTTCTGGGACGAGCGGTTGTCGACGGTCGCTGCCGAACGCGCTCTGCTTGAGGCGGATACGTCACGCAAACGTCGCGCCGAGGTGATCGACCATGTGGCGGCGGGCTATATTCTCCAAGGCATGCTGGACCGCATGGCGCATCTAAGGAATCAGACGTGACCAAATCTGAAAACACCGATCACATCTGGGCGCGGGCCGAGATCGAAAGCCCCTGCATCAAAATCTGCGTGATTGAACCCAAAAGCCGGCTGTGCACGGGCTGTCTGCGCTCGATTGACGAAATCGGCGCGTGGTCGGGCATGTCAGCAGAGGCGCGGTCGGCAGTGATGGCAGAGCTGCCATCACGGGCGGGCCAGATCACGAAGCGACGTGGCGGACGGGCCGCACGGTTGAAGTAGGTTGGGTGTGCGAAGGGCTGCTTTGCGGGACGAAGCTGCCAACTTATGAGTTGTGAAGCCTACGCATTGATAAAAATCAATACGCGATCATCAAGAACTATCTAGCCTGAAATTTCATTGGAAGACCCATCTACTGGAATTGGAGAAGGCAATGATCGACCATACAAAACGTTTTCTTTCGGCGATGGCAGTTATCCTTGCCATTCCTGGCGCGTCAGTTGCGCAAGAAATTGGAGAGGCGTCGTTTATGGCGAACTGCGCAGCTTGCCATGGTGCGGATGGAACCGGCAATGGCCCAATTCTCGACTTCTTGAAGACAGCGCCCTCTGACCTGACGGGACTTTCAGAGCGAAATGGCGGGCAGTTTCCTTTTAAACGCGTTTATGAAGTCATCGCTGACGCTGATCAGAACCGTGGTCATGGAACCAGCGAAATGCCAATCTGGGGAAACAGATTTAACGCTGATATCATTGCCCAAGAAGGGGAATTCGGGACTGGTCGTAGCGGAATGCCTACAGCGCAAGCGCGGGTGCTTGAGTTGGTCTTCTATCTTGCGACAATCCAGGATCAACAGTGAACGCGCTTGCCACAGTGTAACTGGCTGGGTGAGCGATAGATCGCTAGCCAATATGTTAGAACTGTGCGTGACGGAGCAATAGATAGCTCGCAGTAGTGTAGTTTGGGCTCCTTGTGGTCATTCGTTGCGGAAGTCATGGAGGTCCGCAATCGACTCTTAGCAGCCATCCCCCCATCCTCACTTACGCGGGAACACGAAACACCGGTCGCGCCGGATCATCAGCCAGAGTGGCATGCCCGGTTTCGGCAGAAACACTGAAGGCACGACGGCCTTGAGGATGGAGCCGTCGAAATCCATGCGGAACTCGACCAGACTGGACGCGCCCATAAAACGCGCCCGTTCGACCACGCCCCGTGCGGCGGTGCCTTCGGCGGGTGTCGGGTTGGGGCCGCGTCCGGCGCGGTCAAACTCGATCTTGAGGTGCTGGGGGCGAATGACGATATCGACGTCGGTGTCGTCTGGCACACCGGGGGCAAGGAACTGGCCAAAAGGTGTATCGGTCAGCGCGCCTTTGACTTTGCCCTTGATCACATTGACATCGCTGAAGAACGCGGCGGCCTCGATATCCTTGGGGGCGTTGTAGATGTTATAGGGTGCGCCGCGCTGGACGATCTTGCCTTTGCGCATCAGGGCGATTTCATCGGCCATGCGCATCGCTTCGCCCGGTTCATGCGTGACCAGCAAAACGGCGGTGCCTTCGCTTTTGAGCACTTCCAAAGTCTCATCACGGATATCGTCGCGCAGGCGGTCATCAAGACCGGAAAACGGCTCATCCATCAGCATGATCCGGGGGCGCGGGGCCAAGGCCCGGGCCAGCGCCACACGCTGTTGTTCGCCGCCCGAAAGCTGATGGGGGTAGTCGTCGAAATATGCCGACATGCCGACCTTTGCCAACAGATCATGCACGCGGTCTGTGATCTTGCGACCGGCCAGACCGAAGGCCACGTTCTGTGCCACAGTCAGGTGCGGGAAAAGCGCAAAGTCCTGAAACATCAGCCCGATGTTGCGCTGCTCGGGCGGCAGGGTGAACCCCGCATCGCAGACCAGCTTTCCGTCGACATAGATCGCTCCGGCGTCTTGGTTTTCGACGCCCGCGATGATCCGCAATGTCGTGGATTTACCGCAACCGGACGGCCCCAAAAGGCATGTCACCTGCCCCGGCATGACGGTCAGGCTGACATCATCAACCACCCGGCGGCCGCCAAAGTTTTTGACGATATTTTTGATCTCAAGGCGGGGGGCTTGCATGGGTGCGGGCTTATCCCTGACGGAAATGATTGGGTATAGCGCACCTAACAACAGTTGCGCTGCGGGGCAAGGTCTGAGCCAACACCCCGCAGTCTTTGTTCAGGCGTGATCAGATGGTCGCGTTGATAGCGCCGCCATCCAGCACGATATTTTGCCCGACGATAAAGCCGGCATGCTGCGAACATAAGAACGCACACATCGCGCCGAACTCTTCCTTGGTGCCATAGCGGCGGGCCGGAATGGTGGCCTGACGCTGTGCTGTTGCGGCGGCCATATCGATCCCTTGCGCCTTGGACACACCGGCATCAAGGCTTTTGGCGCGGTCCGTGGCGTGGATGCCGGGCAGCATGTTGTTGACGGTCACGCCGTATTGGGCGACCTGACGTGATGTGCCTGCGGCATATCCTGTCAGACCCGCACGTGCAGAGTTCGACAGGCCCAGCTGCGGGATCGGCGCTTTGACGGAGCCTGAGGTGATGTTCACAACCCGGCCCCAGCCTTTTTCGATCATGCCGGGCATCAGGGCCTTCATCAGCGCGATCGGCGCCAGCATATTGGCGTCCAGCGCCGCAATGAAATCATCGCGGTCCCAGTCCGACCACATGCCCGGAGGCGGGCCGCCTGCATTATTGACCAGAATATCGACGTCGCCTGCGGCCTCTAAAAGCGCCGCCTGCCCTTCGGGGGTTGAGACGTCTGCGGCCACGGCCACCACATCGACACCGTAGGTGCTGCGGATCTCGGCTGCGGTCGCCTCAAGCGCCTCGGCGCCGCGGGCGTTCAGCACCAGATTGACACCTGCTTCAGCCAAGGCCTCGGCGCAGCCGCGCCCCAGACCTTTTGACGATGCACAGACCAGCGCCCGTTTTCCTTTGATACCCAAATCCATCTTGATGTCCTTTTGCTTCTTTTCTGCAGTGCATCTAGCACCCGCCCCTGCGTTGGGCAAACAATTGACGTGCTTTTTCTTGTTCCCGCTTGGCCTTGCCACGGCGCCGGTGTAACCCCTTTTGCCATGTCCCAACGCCCGATCACTGTTGATGTCTATTGCGCCCCCCAAGTCACCGTATGCGGCGGCGTGATGCGCGGAGAGCCTTTGTCCTTTGCCGATGAGCTGGTGATGGACGATGTTTTCGAGATCACGAGCGGGGCGTCAACTACTACGTTGGAGCTGGTTGCCGATGCCACAGGGCTGCGTCTGGCCGGAGAGCGTCAGAATACTGTGCATCTGGATAGTTGCCTGACCATGATGGCCCCCGACGGCAGTACGCATGAGGCGATTATCCTTGTCGAAATCGAGGGCGACACTGCGGCAGAGATATTTCTGCTGCCGCTGGGGGAATTGCGGCCATCAATCGAATACCGTCTTGTCGGTATCGCGCGGCACACCGCGACACGCCGCTTCGCCGAAGCGGCCAGCGGGTCTTTTGCGCGCGGCACCCGGATTACCATGAGTGACGGAAAAATGCGCCCGATCGAGACGCTGACAGCCGGTGATATAGTCCTGACGCGCGACGCGGGCCGCCAACCGATCCGTCATATCGGGCAGGCGACGCTGCGCGCGACCGGTGGCTTTGCGCCCGTGGTGATAACCAAAGGCGCGTTGCACAATGCCCGCGATCTGGTGGTGCGGCCGGACCACCGGTTGTTTATCTACCAGCGCGCAGACCACTTGGGCGCAGGGCGAGCCGAGGTCTTGATCAAGGCGCGCCATCTGGTGGATCACACCACTGTCGTGCGCCGCCGGGGCGGGTTTGTGGATTACTTCCAACTGATTTTTGATGACCACCACATCATATACGCCGAAGGTATCGCCGCAGAATCGCATCTGATCGGGCCGCACACGCGTCCTGCTTTGCCTGACGGCGTATCTTCGCCCGATCACGCGCATCGGCGCCATTTGGATTACGAAGTGAAATCGAGCTTGATTCCAACCGCCGAGGCCGCGTCGCTGCTGCGTAAAGCCTCGTCCAGTTAGGGGCGGCGGGGATCAGGGCGGCGGCGTCTGCTCAAAGGTGACAACCACGGTTGCAGTGCGCAGGGTGCCGTTTTGCAAGATGCCCGCTTCCAGATCGGCTGCTGTTAAGGCGGTGGTTGGATTACCCAGGAAAACGCCGGTCATCGTGCCCGAAAGATCAAGCGTCGTGTCCCCGGCGCTGAGTGTCCCATCATAGGTCAGCGGTATGTCTTGCGTTGTGACCGCTGCTTGCAGTGTGACCGCACCGGTATAATCGATCACGTCCCCGCTTGCATTGGTGCCAAAGGTGTTTTCAATCGCGCCTGTGGCGGTGCTGGTGTCAAAATCAACCTGCACCCCCGCATCGCCAAAAAGCACAAGCGGCATCGCACCCGTTTCCACCCGGATCGTGCCGTATCCGGCAAAGGACATGGCCCCGCCTGTGGGGATGTTGGCATCAGCGGTCACTGGCATCCCCATGACCCCTGCCCCCGGATCACCCAGAACCCGCAGTTTCTGCGCCTCATACAGATCAAGCCGGGCCAGACGCGGATCAATACCGCTGCCACCGCCGCCGCCGCCCCCACCACCGCAGGCGGAGAGGCAAAAAAACAGGCCCAAGGCTGTTGCATGGCGTGTCATCGCGATCCCCCGCAGCAGGGTGTAGCGCCTATTCCCAAATCTTTTGTTAAGCCAACCACAATGATTGCCCTTTTCGCCCCGACCGCATAAAGCGTGATGCATGACAAATCGCCCCGAGCTTCCCCCCGAAATCGCCCGCCGCCGGACCTTTGCGATCATCTCGCACCCCGACGCTGGCAAGACGACGCTGACTGAAAAGTTCTTGCTTTATGGTGGTGCCATTCAGATGGCCGGACAGGTGCGCGCCAAAGGCGAAGCACGGCGCACGCGCTCGGATTTCATGCAGATGGAAAAAGACCGGGGCATCTCTGTGTCCGCCTCGGCGATGTCGTTCGACTTTGAGAAGTACCGGTTCAATCTCGTTGACACACCCGGCCACTCGGATTTTTCCGAAGACACCTATCGCACGCTGACGGCAGTCGATGCGGCCGTGATGGTGATCGACGGGGCCAAGGGTGTGGAAAGCCAAACGCAGAAATTGTTCGAAGTCTGCCGTTTGCGCGATCTGCCGATCTTGACATTTTGCAACAAAATGGACCGCGAAAGCCGCGATACGTTCGATATTATTGACGAAATCCAAGAAAACCTTGCAATTGACGTCACACCCGCGTCTTGGCCCATTGGCGTGGGCCGCGAATTTATCGGCTGCTATGATATTCTGCGCGACAAGCTGGAACTGATGGACCGCGCCGACCGCAACAAGGTGGCTGAAAGCATCCAGATCAGCGGGCTGGATGACCCCAAACTGGCCGAACATGTGCCTGCGCATTTGCTGGAAAAGTTCCTTGAAGAGATCGAGATGGCCAAAGAGCTTTTGCCGACGCTCGACCATGAGGCGTTGCTGAATGGGTCAATGACGCCGATCTGGTTCGGCTCGGCGATGAATTCGTTTGGCGTCAAGGAATTGATGGACGGGCTGGCGACCTATGGCCCCGAACCACAGGTGCAATCTGCCCAGCCGCGCAACATCGCGCCCGAGGAAAAGAACGTCGCGGGATTCGTATTCAAGGTGCAGGCCAACATGGACCCAAAGCACCGCGACCGTGTCGCATTCCTGCGTCTGGCATCGGGCCATTTTCAGCGTGGCATGAAGCTGACCCATGTGCGCACGAAGAAACAAATGGCGATCAGCAACCCTGTGCTGTTTCTTGCCGCTGACCGCGAATTGGCAGAAGAGGCTTGGGCCGGTGATATTATCGGTATCCCCAATCACGGCCAGTTGCGCATCGGTGATACACTGACCGAAGGCGAGGCACTGCGCGTGTCCGGCATCCCGTCCTTTGCGCCCGAATTGCTGCAAACCTGCCGTGCGGGTGATCCGATGAAGGCCAAGCACTTGGAAAAGGCACTGATGCAATTTGCTGAAGAAGGGGCCGCCAAGGTGTTCAAACCGACATTTGGATCCGGTTTCATCGTCGGCGTTGTGGGTGCACTGCAATTCGAAGTGCTCGCCAGCCGGATCGAGATGGAATACGGGCTGCCGGTCCGGTTTGAGGCCTCGCAATTCACTTCGGCCCGCTGGGTGGCGGGTGAACAGGGGGCGGTGGATAAATTTATCGCTGCCAACAAACAGCATATCGCAACTGACAATGACGGTGACACGGTTTACCTGACACGCCTGCAATGGGATATCGACCGGGTCGGGCGCGACTATCCAGACATCAAGCTGACCGCAACGAAAGAAATGATGGTCTAGGGTAAGGGTTTATTAACCAGTTTTGCGCATGCCCGTCGCATGCGGTTCTTTCTTCTCTTTGCTGTTCTTGCCCTGACCGCCTGCGCCGGTCAGCCGCAAGTCACCAAGCGTTTTGACGACTGGACAGGCTTTGCCGAAACCATCACGGCAGAGCATGAAATCCTGCGCGATGGCACGGCGATCATGACCGCCCGCGGTGTCGTGATTGCGCGCGACGGTCAGCGGACCTTTGGCGTTTTGACACGCCTGCGCAGGGTGGTTCCCAACGGCCCCATCATCATGCATATGTCATCAGGCACGACCCGGCTGGACTATCGCCGCCACGACCGGCTTCTGACGCAGTGCATCGACAGGTGCCGCCGCACCGAAACCGGTGTGATCGTCATGTCGGAACAGGCGTTCCGGATCGCCAGCCAGACCGGATTACCCTTGCGGATACAAGGACGACGCGGAAGATACGCGGCAACGGTGCCCGCGACCCTGTTTCAGGAGATACTTGGCGCGATCTGACGGGGTTGCAAGCGCGGGATGACATCGGAATAGTAGCGTAAAACAGCCGATAGGCCGCGCATCTTGGACACGACAACTGAAACCTTCCCCGGCGGTATCGCATCGCTCTTGCCGCAATACCAGAAACGCCGCGCCCTGCTGACGGGCGAGGCGCTGCCGCCGCAGGACGTGGACTTCAAAGTGCTGGCCGCCATGCCCCTGCCCCCGCAGGAACTCCCCCGCCCCGAGGGGCTAAGCCGTGTGCAGAAGAAACGCCATATGCTGCTGGGCGAGCTGGCCGGGCAATCCGAATTGGCGATGCTGCACGGGTTGCTGATCTCGCATCTGCGCAAACATACATATCCCGAAGGTGCGCCTGCGCTGTTCTTGCGGCTCTGGCACGAGGAAGAGGTCTGGCTGCTGGGCAATCTGCCCACACGCTGGCTGATCTCGGCGGTCATTAGCTTTGCCGACGTTGGCCAAACCGAGGCGGACCGCAATCTGGCGGCACGGATGAATATGCTATTTTCACTGATGAAGATCTATGAGGCCGAACGCGCATTTTCCGGCAAGGCACCGCAACAGCCGTTCCGCACACAAGATCGCAACAAAGCGCCCCTGCCAATGGGGATGAAGGATTTTTCCGTGTTGCAAGGCGATCTGGAAGCGCATCTGCTGGCCCCGCTTTGGCGGGACGCGCAGACCGCGCCGCATATCGGGCCGCTGACCTGCCATTTGCTGGACCGGTTGAATTGTGACGACGGCACGGTCTTTCGGCGTTTTGCAATGATGCGCGAAAAAGCCGCCAAATTGCACTCAACTTGACGCTTGGGGGGTTATCCGATATCGGAACACTATGCCTGAAAGGGCCCACGACGCGGGACGCTCGGAACAATGCGTCCTTTCACATAAATGCGGACCGATCCGCATACATAGGACGTATATGACCAAGTTTTCTGATTTGAACCTTGCCCCCAAGGTTCTCAAGGCTGTAGCTGAAACCGGCTACGACACTCCCACACCCATTCAGGCCGGCGCGATTGCCCCTGCCCTAGAAGGCCGCGACGTTTTGGGAATCGCCCAGACCGGGACCGGCAAAACAGCCGCCTTTACGCTGCCGATGATCACCCTTTTGGGCCGTGGCCGCGCGCGGGCACGGATGCCACGGTCGCTGGTGTTGGCGCCGACACGCGAACTCGCAGCGCAGGTGGCTGAAAATTTTGACGCCTATGCCAAATACACCAAGCTGTCGCGCGCGCTGCTGATCGGCGGCACAAGCTTCAAGGATCAGGACAAAATCATCGACAAGGGTGTTGATGTGTTGATCGCCACACCCGGTCGCCTGTTGGACCATCTGGAGCGTGGCAAGCTGATCCTGACGGACGTGAAGATCATGGTAGTGGATGAAGCCGACCGGATGCTCGACATGGGGTTCATTCCCGACATCGAGGAAATCTTCAAACGCACGCCGTTCACCCGCCAGACGCTGTTTTTCAGCGCCACAATGGCCCCCGAGATTGAGCGGATCACCAATACCTTCCTGTCCAACCCCGCCAAGATCGAGGTCGCCCGTGCCGCGACCACGAACACCAACATCAAGCAAGGTGTGGTGATGTTCAAAGGCTCTGCCAAGCCCAAGGAGCCGTCTGAAAAGCGTGCCCTGCTGCGCAAGCTGATCTACGCCGAGGGCGAGGCCTGCACCAACGCGATCATCTTTTGCAACCGCAAGTCGGATGTGGATATCGTTGCGAAGTCATTGAATAAATACGGCTATCAGGCTGCCCCGATCCATGGTGATCTGGACCAAAGCCATCGGACCAAGACACTTGATAAATTCCGCGATAATGAATTGCGCATTCTTGTGGCCTCAGATGTGGCGGCACGGGGTTTGGATATTCCGGCTGTGACCCACGTGTTTAACTTTGACGTGCCCAGCCATGCCGAAGATTATGTGCACCGCATCGGACGCACAGGCCGCGCGGGTCGCACAGGCACCGCGATCATGATCTGCGTGCCGCGTGATGAAAAGAACCTTGAAGACGTGGAACGTCTGGTCAAGGAAACGATTCCGCGTCTGGATGTACCGGGCGGCAAGGCGGCCCCTGCCCCGGCGCAAGCCGAGGCCGAGACAGAGCAGACCACCGAAAAGCCCAAGCGCACACGCAATCGTCGCAAGCCAGAGCCGAAACCGGAAGCGGCAAATCCTGTGGCCGCCCA
The DNA here is from genome assembly GCA_023263855.1 of Yoonia sp. Taxonomy (GTDB): domain Bacteria; phylum Pseudomonadota; class Alphaproteobacteria; order Rhodobacterales; family Rhodobacteraceae; genus Yoonia. Next base: position 11,329 of record JALQUF010000070.1, read on the forward strand.
GCCCGAAGAGGCGAAGCCTGCCGAAATGAAGGCAGACAACCAGCCTGCACGCGAAGAAAAGCCGCACCAAGAGCGGCCCCGTGGCGGGCGTAATCGCAACAACGACCGTCGCGACAATGGACCAAAGATTGTGGGCATGGGCGACGAGCCCCCCGCATTCATCGCGATGAGCTTTGCGGAGCGGGCGAAGGGGTAAAACACCCGCGTCAGGATTAACAATCGAAATCTGGGGATTGGCTGCTAAACCGGCCAATCCTTTTTTGTACGCAGTCAGCTATCGGAATGTTACCTGCGTCACACTGCAGACATTCACGCCAGGCTGCACCAGACTTGATCCATCACGGAATTCGGCTTTCATATCAAAGATACAAGCGCCGGTCCCGTCATCAAAGTTGATGTTAATTGACGTGCCGTTAGACAGAACACGCGATCCCAAAATGTCCTCTTCCCAAGATGATGTCGAAGAGCGGGAGCCATAGAAGCGCCAGATCGTCCGACCGGTCGCGTTAGAAATGACAACACGTCGATCTGCAATGATACCGTTGGACGAACTTGCACTCGTGGTATCGACACAGGCCGATAGCGCCAAGGCTGTCGCGCCAGCTGCGACAATAGACTTGAACTGAAACAATTGGGAAACTCCTTTGGAATATGACACCCGCGCAATCCGCGCAAGGTACCAAAGGTTAACGCGATCACGGTTTCGTGATCAAGTTTTCCGTTTCAGTCCGAAAGGCGACGCAGCTGCTTTGGAAACAAAGACAGCCCCATGCCGCAAATTGGACTAGCCCAGCCTGCTCACAATCACCGTGACTTCAGGCTTTTTCCCGATTTCGGCTTGTGCAGACCGCCGCGCAATCGTCTTGAGCTCTTTTTCCAGCTTCACATCGTCCCGCAGTGTCTTGGCATTGGCACGGTTCACAAACTGGCTCAGGTCTTCTTCTACCACATCGACGAGCGCGGCATTGTTGCGCCCTGTTTCGGCCAGACCGTTGATTTCAACCCAAGGATCACCCAAAGGTTCGTCATTTTCATCAATGATCAGCGTCACGATCAGATGCCCGTTCAGCGCCATGCGTATGCGGTCGCGGACCACACCGTCCAGCGCGCCGATCTGCACCGTGCCGTCCAGATAGGTGCGCCCTGTTTCGATATATTCAGCAACAGTCGGTTTGTTGCCGGACAGGTCAATCATCATGCCATTGACCGCAACAATGCCGGAAAGCCCGCTTTGCGCACCGACCTTCACATGCTCGCGCAGGTGGCGGTGTTCGCCGTGCATCGGGATCAGGGTTTGCGGTTTGGTGATCTGGTGCAAACGCTCTAGATCGGGGCGGTTGGCGTGGCCGGATACGTGGTATTTGCCGCCCGCGTCGTCGATCACGTCAACGCCCAATTCGGACAGTTGGTTCATGATGCGGATCACGCCGCGTTCATTGCCGGGGATCGTTTTGGAGGAAAACAGGAACGTATCCCCATCCTTCAACTTGATCCCCATATAGTTGCCCTGCGCCAGTTGGGCGCTGGCTGCGCGGCGTTCGCCCTGGCTGCCGGTGACCAACAGCATCACGTTTTCACGCGGCATGCTGAGCGCGTCTTCGGGGGACACGACAGAGGGGAAACCTTTGAGGATGCCAACTTCGGTTGCAGCTTCGACCATGCGCCGCATCGCACGGCCCAGCAGCACGACCGAGCGGTCGGCCTTTTGTGCCGCCATCGCCAGCGTTTTTAGCCGCGCGATGTTCGAGGCAAAGGTGGTCGCCACGACCATGCCTGTTGCCTCTTTCATCATGTCGGCAATGGCGTCGCCGATCGAGGCCTCGGACCGCCCCGGTTCGCGCGAAAACACGTTTGTACTGTCACAGATCAGCGCCTTGACGCCGTCTTTTGACACTTCTTCCCAAAGTGCTTCGTTCCACGGATCGCCCACAACCGGTGTTTCGTCGATCTTGAAGTCGCCGGAATGCAGCACGCGGCCTTCGGGCGTGTCGATCAACAGACCGGCACTTTCCGGAATCGAGTGGCTGATGGGCAGGTATGACACCGTCAACGGGCCGCATTTGATCATTTCGGGGTAAGGTTGCACGACCTTTACCACGCTTTCAGGGTGCCCGTGTTCGTCCAGCTTGCGCCGTGCAATATTGGCGGTAAAGGGCCGCGCATAAACAGGTGCGCCCAGTTGTTCCCAATAGTGCCCAATCGCGCCGACGTGGTCTTCATGCGCGTGGGTGATGAAGATACCTTCGATCTGCGCCTTGCGTGCCTTCAGCCAGGCGATATCGGGCAGGATCAGATCCACCCCCGGTGTGCCGTCCATATCGGGGAAGGTCACGCCCAGATCAACCACGATCAGCCGCTCTTTGCCGGGCTTGCCGTAGCCGTAGACATAGGCGTTCATGCCGATTTCACCGGCGCCACCCAGGGCGAGATAGATCAGACGGTCGCTCATGCGTTATCCTTGTTATACTTGTGGATCACGGTCAGGCCGTGAATTGTCAGATCGTCCTCAAAAGCGTCAAATAACGGTTCGGACTGTTGAAAAAGCGGGGCCAGGCCGCCGGTCGAGATAACCTGCATGGGCACGCCGCGTTCTGCCTTGATCCGCGCGCATATCTCACGCACGAGGCCGATGTAACCCCAAAAGATGCCAGACTGCATGCAGGCAACCGTATTCGTGCCGATCACCGCCTGCGGTTTGGTAATATCGACGTGCGGCAAGGCGGCGGCGGCATTGTGCAGGGCCTCAAGCGACAGGTTGACCCCCGGCGCGATCACCCCGCCGACATAGGCCCCGTCTTCGGCCACCACATCAAAGGTTGTCGCTGTGCCGAAGTCAACAACGATCAAATCGCCGCCGTGCCGGTCATAGGCGCCCGCAGCATTCACCAGACGGTCAGGCCCGACCTGCGTGCCCTCATCCACGCGCGGCGGGGCGGGCAACAGGCAATCCGGTTTGCCCACAACCATCGGGCGGCAGTTATAGTAGCGATCTGCAAACACCCGCAGGTTCCAGACCACGCGGGGGACGGTCGAGCTGATGATGACTTCGTCGATGGCAACGTCGACTTTCTGGAACCGCATCAGCGTGGACAGCCAGACATAGTACTGATCGGCCGTGCGCTGCCATTCGGTGCTGGTACGCCATGTGGCGATGAACGTGGTGCCGTCCCAGATCGAAAACACGGTATTGGTATTGCCGCAGTCGATGGCCAAAAGCATGGAGCCGCCTCCCTTATTTCAAAAAAATACGTCAGCCGCCGGGATCGCACGCGGCCCGGTGCCTGTGATCAGCACAAGGTTGCCGTCATGGTCGATGCTGTCGAAAATGCCGGTGACATCTTCGCGCCCTGTGCGTGCGGTGATCACCTCACCCAGACGCGCGGCTTTTGCCATCCAGTCATCGCGGATACGGCCGAAACCAAGGCGCAGCAGCTTGGCTTCCTGCGTGGCGTAAGCATCAGCCAAGGTGGACAGGAAATCGATTGGATCAATATCACCGCCCCCGTTTGCGCTGAGGCTGGTGGGCGGGAACA
>JALQUF010000071.1 GCA_023263855.1 Yoonia sp.
GCTTCTTTGGTGGCGCAAGCGTCGTGCAGAACGACCTGTCTGCCCCTGCGGGTGGATTGGTGTCTTACCAAGGGACCTATGCTGGCCTGAACAATGCTGGACCAGCGGTAGCACCTGCGGTACCAGGCGCCCCTCCTACTGCGTTTATCAGTGATGCAGCCACTGTGACCGGACAGGTATTTCTTAACGCTGACTTCACAGACAACAAGGTCGAAGGTGCGATTTATGATCGCGAATGGGACAACGACGGCACCCCAACCGAGCTAGATGATCTCACACTGATCGTGGGTGACATTGCGGCGGGCGGTACGTTCAGCGGCTCCGTAGAAATTGGTCAGGGATCTGAAGCCACTGGCGCTGGTGCCTACAGCGGCGCTTTTGGCGGAACTGACGCAGCGTTTGCCGGTGGCGTTCTGGACATTGATCCGGCGGCTTACGGCGAAGGTGCTGATACAAATCTTAAGGAATTTGGCATTTTTATTATCGGTCAATGTCCCGGCGGAAATGCTGAAAGCTGCTTTCCGTCACCTCCTTAAAACATGAACCAATTTATCTTTGCCGCTGCGCTGGCCCTTTGGGGGGCTGGCGCAGTTGCACAAACGACTGTTGATCTCAGTGTTGATCAAGCGCGCAATGTGGCGACGCAGGCGCTTTTGTCTGATGACCCTGGCCTTGCGCTGCAAATTGCCGAGGCCATTCTGTCGCAGCAGCCCGATGACCGCACATCGCTTGTGATTGTTGCGGCCGCTGCGCCGCGCGTAGGGGACGCGCCCCGCGGGCGTGCAGCCGGTGTGCGCGCATGGCGGGTTTCGACAACAGACACCCAGAAATATGAGGCCGCGCGTCTGACAGCACTGGCCGCGGCCAATGAAGAACGGTTCACGCTGGCCGCCTTTTGGCTGCGCCGCGCTTTGACCGTCGCCCCGAATGAGGACGAACGCACGCGGACCCTGAATGATGCCCGCAACGTGACGCGGATCAACCCGTGGTCCACGCAGCTGTCATTCTCACTGGTTCCGTCCAACAACGTTAATGGCGGGGCGGAGGATGAGTCTTCGACCGCGCCGGGCAACCCGACAGGCACGCTGTCGGAGGATGCGCTTGCACTCGAAGGCTGGCGCGCTTCGCTAAGTTTCGGGGCGCAATATCGCGTGCAAGAGGCGCAGAACAGCCGCACAACCATCGGGTTTACCTATCAGGCCGCCCGCGTCTGGATCACCGAAGAGACCCGCGTGCCAGATGAGGCATTCAATACCAATTCCTATGATGTTTCCCTGCGCCACGACCGCGCGCTGGAAAACGGGACGCTGAGCTTTCGCGCGTCGCGCGGTCTGTTTGAGTATCGCGATCTGGATTTACCCACCCAGACAACCGACTATGAGAAATATGACATCTGGCGTCTGGGCGTGGACCGCCGCTACCCCGTGAATGACCGCACGCTTTTGTCATTGTCGGCAAGCCGCGAATGGTTGTCATATCTGGCAACTGGCATTGGCGAGGTGGACCGTGTTCTACTTAGCGGCGGTGTGTCATATCAATTGGATAGCCGTGACCGTGTCAGCACCACTCTGACACTTATCGACAGCGACGGCGACAGCGTGAACTATACCTCAGACCAGCAAACACTGAGCTTGGGCTATAGCTTTGCCGACCCTATCGGCCCTATCAGCCTGTCCGTCGGCGGTGGCATCAAGTGGAGCGACTATCCCGAGTACCGCCTGCTGAACGCCGTGACCGGCGGCCGGCAGGATACGACAGCCTTTGCGAGCGCCAACATCGGGTTTCCCGAAATTGCATATGCCGGTTTCACGCCCGCACTGCGGCTGGATCTGTCGGATACCGACAGCAATGTCAGCCGCTTTGACCGCACGACATTTTCGGCCGGGCTGACGATCCGGTCGCAGTTTTGATGCGGTGCTGATCCTGATAGATACGCTTGCAAGCCTGCGCACCTGTACGCGAATATCTGCGGTCGCATCCACACAGTAAGCATATTTGCTAAGTTTTGGGGTCGTGATTTTGTGGGAGCTTTGAAGGGCGCGCGTGCCCCCTGCCCCTTTGGCGGCGGGGTTTCATCCGGTGATAGTATTCTGGACGCTCAGTCCAGAAATTTACTGTCCCTTTTCATGGTCATCAAGCCATGCGCGGATGATGGCGCGATGCCTTGCGCCATCATAGCTGGGAAAGTGCCCGCCGTGGACAACGCGCACCGGCAGGTCGTAGAGCCGCACCATAGAGCTGTGATAATCAGCGGCATCTGCATGGTATGTATCTTCGATCAGGGGGCCGTCGTAGACGATATCGCCCGAAAAAAGTGTGGCGGTCGCCGCTTCCCAGAGCGCAATGCCGCCTGGTGAATGGCCGGGAGTATGGATCACTTCGAACTGCCTGTCCCCCAGATCGACCACGTCGCCGTCAGACAGCAAGCGTGTGGCTGGCGCAGATTTCACCTGGTAGGTCGCGGATTGGTAGGGGGCCGGAGGCAAGAGGTCAAAAATATCGTCGGTGACATAGGGATCTGCCAGTGTTGCCTCACGTGTTGGATTGGCCAATAGATCAGCCTCGGCGTGATGCACACAGCGGTCATCAAATTCGTGATGGCATCCGATGTGATCAAAATGCGTGTGGCTGGCAATAGCTGTCAGAGCGCGTTCCGTCACCAGCGGCACCCAGTCACGCAGTGACACGACCCCCATACCACTATCGACCAGAAGATCCCGGTCACGCCCGCGGATATGCCACATATTGCAGCGATAGAACGGCTGGATAAAGGGCTCGTCAATCAGGGTAACACCGTCGGTTTTGGTTTGCAGTCGATACCAGTCTTCAGGGCGGGCGCGGTCCATGATTAGGGCTCCTTTGGAAAGATGGTGATCGTGTCAGCACTGGCAGAAAGCGGCAGCACATCGCCTGCTGTCGGCATGTCACCGGGGGGCAGATGTGCGATCAAGACCAGATCAGGCGCGGCCTCGGGAATAAGATGCGCGCGGATATGCGTTCCAAAGAAAGCCGCATCGCGGACACGCGCAGGCCCCAGGTCGATCTGTGCACCGGTGGTGCCAATTGCCTCGGGCCGCAAGCACAAAGTCGCAGCACCGTGTTGGGGGGCTGGCAGATGCAGACAGCCAAACGGGGTCTCGACACCCTGCTGAGTGACTTGCACATCAATATGGGTCATCTCGCCCATGAAATCTGCGGCAAACAGGCTGGCAGGTTGGCGGTAGATACGGGCGGGTGGGCCCTGATCTTCGATGCGACCCGCATGCATGACGACGATGCGGTCCGCAATCGCCATGGCTTCTTCCTGATCGTGGGTGACATGCACAAAGGTGGTGCCGACCTGGCGCTGGATCGCTTTCAGTTCGTCTTGCATCGCGCGGCGCAGCTTCAGATCAAGCGCGCCCAGCGGTTCATCCAGCAACAAAACGTCCGGCCCAACCGCAAGCGCACGCGCGAGCGCCACGCGCTGGCGTTGACCACCAGAGAGTTCATGAGGGCGTTTCTCCGCGTCGTCAGCCAAGCCGACCAATGCAAGCTGGGCATCAGCCATCCGGTTCCGCTCTGCCCGGCCGACCCCCGCCATGCGCAACCCGAAGCCCACGTTTTCACGCAGGCTCATATGCGGGAAAAGCGCATAGTCCTGAAACATAGTTGTCGTCGGGCGTTTGGCCGGTGCAACTGACGTCATATCGCGCCCGCCGATCATGACCTTGCCTTGACTAGGTGCGATAAATCCCCCCAGAACAGACAAAAGCGTCGTCTTCCCGCAGCCTGACGGGCCAAGCAGCGTGACATATTCGCCCGCTTCAATGTTCAAATTGATGTCGACAAGTGCTTGGTAGGTGCCGAACCAGTGGTTCAGGCCGGACAAGGTGACAGGTGCAGTCATGAGCGGCGTTTCCGGAAAAAAAGAAGTTCAAGGGTCAGGACCACAGCGATCGAGACAAGAAAAACAAGGCTGCCAATCGCATTGAGCCGTGGCGATAGCCCCGAGCGCAACATCGACCAGATCTCGACCGGCAGCGTCACGTCAAAACGGGTCAGCAGGAACGAAATGATAAATTCGTCCCAGCTAAAGGTCATCGACAAAAAGAACGCAGCCCCGATGGCCGGGGCCAGCATCGGCACCGTCACAAGCCAGATCACCTGCCGCTCATTTGCGCCCAGATCCCGGGCGGCACGTTCTGCATTTTGCTGCTGTGCCCCCATCGCGGCATAAATAATCGCAAAGGCCAATGGCAGGTTGATCACCACATGGCCGATGCCTGCGGTCATCAGTGACAATCCAAAACCCATCTGCGTCAGAACGATCAACAAGCCCAGTCCGACGATCAGGTAACTGACGGTCAAAGGCGCGATCAGCAACGCGCGGATCAGTGCGGAACCGGGCATCACATGCCGTGCCAGACCGTAGGCTGCCAAAAACCCAAGTGTGACCGCTGTCAAAGAGGCCCCGAAAGCGACAAGCACCGAATTGATCAGCGCAGCCGTCAGGCGGCTGTCGCCCAGCACATCCGCATACCAGCGCAACGACGGTCCGTTGAACGGCGGCACCGGCAATTGCCCGTCTTGAAACGAAAACAGGACAAGTGTCGCGACCGGCAGATAGATGAACACGAAAGCCGCTGCCAGATAGACCCAAGGCAATACACGCATCATAGCCGGTCCAATCGCAGCCAGCGCGCAGAGGCAAGATAGGCCACGGTTACAATGCCCATCAGCACGATGGCCAGCGCTGCTGCGAGAGGAAAGTCCGCGCGCCGTCCCAGTTGCACCATGATCACCTGCGGCACCGTCAATTCGGTATTCCCGCCCAAAATCTGCGGCGTGACGTAGTCACCAATACATAAAACAAAGGTCAAGAAAGCCCCCGTCACAATGCCCGGCAGCGTAAGTGGCAAGATGACATGCCGAAATGTCTGAAATGCGCTGGCGCCAAGGTCTTGCGCTGCGCGCCGATAGTTGGGCGAAAGTTGTACCAGATTAGCATAAATCGTCAGTGTCAGCAGCATAACGAAAAAGTGGACAAAGCCTGTCACGGTTGCAAACCGCGTATTGGCCAGCGTCAACGGCTCGGCGATCAGGCCCAGATTGATCAGTGTTTGATTGACCACACCGTCACGCGCCAACACCAAAAGCCATGCGTATGATCGGACAACATAGGACGTCCAGAACGGCAGGATCGCCAACAAGAGCGCCAGTCGCTGCCACCGCTTGGGCACGTTAAATGCGATGATCCATGCCAGCGGATAGGCCAAGACGACCGACACGACGGTGACTGTCAGGGTAATTTCGAGAGAGACCAAGATGGCGCGCCATAAAAACCGCTTTTCCGCCAGCTCTGCATAGTTCTGGAATGATAGGCCCCAGATCAACGTGCGCCCATCCAACGTTGCAAGGCTCATCGCGCCCATCACGATGAAGGGCACGATGAAAAACGCAAACGTCCACAGCAAGGCCGGGGCGACGAAACCCCAGCCTTGCGCATGTTGCCCTTTGGTGCTCACCGGTGGGGCCTTATTGAGACAGTGTGTCGAGCCACAAGTCCTGCATATCTGCATCCAACGCATCGTCGGGTGCGGGGTAAAGCTGGGTCAGGGCCAGATAATCGGGCTGATCATCCCAGCGCAGCACCGCTTTTTGATCGTCGGTCAGAATGTCCCCGGCTTTGGCGTTCGCAGGCATCCCCCAAAAACATGACGATGTCGCCAATCGTGCCTGACCCTCCGGGCTGACAATATATTTGACGAACTCAAGTGCCAGATCGGGTTGCTCTGTGCCTTCGACCACACCAATCGACTGGCTCCAGCGCACGGCACCTTCTGTCGGGATGGTCCATGTCAGATCCGGTTGCTCTTCGGCCAGCACAGCTGTAAGCCACTCACCCCCACCGACGACGATATCAACCTCACCTGTCGCGAGTGCGGTCTGGGCTGCAACGACACCTGCAACCGAAGCCGCACGCGAACGCATTGTGCCCATGACGTCACCGATCGCATCAAGATTGTCGCTGCCGATATCCGCCGTCGCAATGCCTTGGGAAATGGCGGCAAGACCCATCACGGGCAGATAGTAGTCATAGATCGAAATTCGGCCGTCATATTTTTCCGACCACACGGTTACCAACGATTGCATGTCTGCGGGATCGACGTTGGCGGCGTTATAAGAAATCGTGTTGTAGCCGAATTTTTCAGTGACAGCGTATGTCACTCCGTCAACGGTGTTGACGTCTTCCATCACGACTTCGGGGAAGAAGTCCGCAATAGGCAACTGGGCCGCGTCAAGAGGCGCGAGAATACCCGCGTCTACCGCACGGAACACATCGATGCCATCGATGACCAGTACATCCCAGTCACCGGGCCGCGACTGATCAAGAAGTGCAAGAGCCGCACCGGTGCCTTCGTATTCACGCAGGTTCACGGTGACATTGTGTTCTGCCTCGAACGGGGCGATCAGTTCGGGGTCCATATGGTCACACCAGACCAGCGCATTCAGTTCTTCCTGCGCCATGGCAGCACCTGCTGCGCCAGTCAGGACAGTCGTTGCAAGCAGTGTCGTTGTCAGTTTTGTCATGTCCATTCTTCCCTATTGGTTTGCTATCGACCGCTTGTCGCGCGGCTCTTGCTAAAAAAGTTGAAGTCATTCATCTTTATAGTCAACACTAAATTTCAGCGGTACACCAAGAGCGAGAAGGAAAAGAAATGGCCGGATTGCGCGAAAAACAGAAAGCTGATCGCGAAAGACGCATTCTGCAAGCGGCAGTGACCAAATTTCGGGCAGACGGTTATCGCGCAGCCCGCATTGAGGATCTGGCTGATATGGCAGAGGTCTCGGTCGGGACAGTTTACAACTACTACCAGACCAAAGGTGATATCCTGATGGCGACGGTCGCGATGGAGGTTGAGGAAGTCCTCGAAGCAGGTCTGACAATCCTGGCCGATCCGCCGCAGACGGTCGATGACGCGCTTTTGGCCCTGATATTTGCATATTACGACCATTCCCTTGAGTACCTGACGAAGGAAATGTGGCGCACAGCCATGGCGCTGGCGATCGAAGCTCCGGGGACACCAAACGGTCGCCGCTACTTTGAGCTGGACCAACGCCTTGCGTCACAGATGACCGACTTGGTGAAAGTCTTGCAAAACCGAGGGGCCGTGCGGCAGGATCTCGACCCCGGTCCATTCGGGGCATTGCTGTTCAACAACCTCAATCAAATGTTTCAGGAGTTTGTTAAAGATGATGACATGCCACTTGAGGTGCTGCGACAGCGCGTCGATGCGCAAACTCGGCCCCTTGCCCGGCTGATCGGCGCGTAACTTGCCGGTGTCTTGCCGCGAAGATGGGCTAGGTTTTGGCGGAAGGCCGGTCTATGGATGGGAAAACGAATAAAGGTCAGATCATGCATCGCAAAACCGTCTCTGCTTTTCTGACATTCATGCTGCTCGCCAGCTGCGGCGGCCTGACGGGGGATCGGGCGCTGGTTCAGGGCGCCGGGCCTGACGAGTTGCTAAAATTGCGATCAGGCCCCGGGCTTGGCTTCAATGTCATCTTGGGGCTGCCGGATGGCACATCGCTCAATCGCGGCGACTGCGTGACCGAAGTCGGCCAGCTGTGGTGCCGCGTTTCCTTGACCCAGGCCCCCCAGATCGCAGGTTACGTTTCAGCCGACTACCTTTCAGCACGCTGACGGCGACGGAAAGCGCAGTCAGCTTAGGCGCGTCGCCCCGTTACAGAAGACAGGCAGGACAAGCCAACGGAATTAAGGCCACGTACCGGGCGGAAAAAACTGGAGAGCGGATGGTGCTGTGAGAGAGGATTGAACTCTCGACCTCACCCTTACCAAGGGTGTGCTCTGCCACTGAGCTACCACAGCATCCGTGAGGCGGGGAATTAGACGCAATCGCCCTTTGGTGCAAGCCCTCTCTGGACGGTTTTTGCGTGTATTGATAAGACCGCCCTCATGAGCGACAAAGACAAGCACAAGAAAACAGAAAAGACTGCCAAAACCCGCGAGGATCGGTTGAAGGCGGCATTGAAGGCCAACATGGCCAAACGCAAGGCGCAGGCTCGTGCGCGGGCGGCAGGCCCCGACAAAGAAATGAAAGAGTAGGCAGGTATGGATTCCATTGTGGTTACAGGCGGCACGCCGCTCAATGGCAAGATCGCGATTGCGGGGGCCAAGAATGCGGCCCTGACGCTGATGCCTGCGACACTGCTGTCGGAAGAGCCGTTGACCCTGACCAATGCGCCGCGGTTGTCAGATATCGCAACGATGACCGCGCTTTTGCAGTCATTGGGCGTGGAAGTGACGTCGATGCAGGATGGCAAGGTGCAGGTGTTATCCAGCCATGCCATGACATCGACCACGGCGGATTATGAGATTGTGCGCAAAATGCGCGCGTCCAACCTTGTGCTGGGCCCCCTGTTGGCGCGGCATCATCAAGCCGTCGTGTCCCTGCCCGGCGGCTGTGCGATTGGCGCGCGTCCGATGGATATTCACGTCACAGCGCTTGAGGCGATGGGGGCGGAAATTGAGCTGAAAGACGGTTATTTGCATGCCAAGGCCCCCGGTGGGCTGAAGGGGGCGCGGGTACCGCTGCGCTTTGCGTCCGTGGGCGCGACCGAGAATGTGCTGATGGCTGCGACCCTGGCCAAAGGCACAACGGTGATTGAAAACGCAGCGCGTGAGCCCGAGATTGTGGACCTGGCCCAATGTCTGCGCCGCATGGGTGCCCAGATCGAGGGCGAAGGGACCAGCACGATTACCATTGAAGGTGTGGACCGTTTGGGTGCTGCGACCCACCCTGTTGTCACCGACCGCATTGAACTGGGCACCTATATGCTTGCCCCTGTTTTTGCCGGTGGCGAGGTCGAGTGTCTGGGCGGTCGTCTGGATCTGGTGGGGTCGTTTGTTGAAAAACTGGACGCCGCAGGTGTGGATGTGACCGAGACCAAAGACGGCCTAAAGGTCAAGCGCCGCACAGATCGCGCTATGGCGGTCGATGTCACGACCGAAGTGTTCCCCGGTTTCCCGACGGATTTGCAGGCCCAGATGATGGCGATGCTGTGTACCGCTGACGGCACATCAGTGCTGGAGGAAAAGATCTTCGAGAATCGCTTTATGCATGCCCCCGAGTTGATCCGCATGGGCGCGGACATTGATGTGCATGGTGGTGTGGCCACCGTGCGCGGGGTGGAACGCCTCAAGGGTGCGCCGGTGATGGCCACTGATTTGCGTGCGTCAGTTTCCCTGATCCTTGCGGGCCTTGCGGCTGAGGGGGAAACGACGGTCAGTCGCATTTACCACCTTGATCGCGGGTATGAGCATATCGAAGAGAAACTCAGCGGCGTTGGCGCCAAGATTGAACGGGTATCCGCATGACCGAGGACGCAAGATTTGAAGATGGCCGCGAGGCCCCTTTGCGCTTGAAGGCATTGGATGCCGAGGATCTGGCGGTCATTGCCGCCCTTGTGCAGGACGCGGTCTTTCCCGCGGCCGAGATGAAATGGGATCACAAAGCGCGACGCTTTGCGATTTTACTCAACCGTTTTCGCTGGGAGGATGCGCCAAATGCGCAGGCGCGCAAGCGCAGCTATGAACGCGTGCAAGCGGTTTTGGCTGTCGAGGACGTGATGAAGGTCCAAAGCCAAGGCGTAGATAAATCCGACCCTGATATGGTGTTTTCGCTGCTTGATCTGGCATTTGCACCGGGTGAGGATGGTGCCGGACGCTTGGAGCTGACCCTCGCGGGCGATGGTGTCATCGCGCTGGAGGTCGAGGCTTTGGAAGTCATTTTGCAGGATGTGACACGGCCCTATGTGGCACCGTCCAACAAAGCCCCATCACACCCGACGTAATTCAAAGGCTTCAACCATTGAAGCACCCTGCCCGCCCCGCTATGTCGTGGCCTCGCAAGGAGTGATGTGATGCCACAGTTTCTATCCACAACTGATTCAGATTTCGAAGCACGTTTTACCGCCCTTTTGGGTGCAAAGCGTGAGGACAGCCCGGATGTGGATCACATCGTGGCGGAAATTATCGCAGATGTGCGCGCGCGTGGCGATGCGGCGGTGCTGGAGTTGACCGCGCAATTTGACCGGTTGGAGCTGACAGCGCAGACCATGCGTTTTAGCGCGTCCGAGATCGAAGCGGAATGCGCAAAGGTCGATGACGCGGATCGCGCGGCACTCGAACTCGCTGCTGAACGGATCCGCGCCTATCACAGTCGTCAGATGCCCGAGGATGCGATGTGGACCGACCCTGACGGGGCCACGCTTGGCTGGCGCTGGACCCCTGTATCAGCAGCCGGGCTCTATGTGCCGGGTGGTTTGGCGTCTTACCCGTCATCTGTCCTGATGAACGCGATTCCGGCAAAGGTCGCAGGTGTTGGGCGCCTTGCTATCGTTGTGCCTACGCCCGATGGTGTGACCAATCCGCTTGTGCTGATGGCCGCCCGCATTGCAGGCGTAGACGAAATTTACCGCATTGGCGGCGCGCAGGCGGTTGCAGCCCTTGCCTACGGGACCGAGACAATTGCCCCTGTCGATAAAATTACCGGGCCGGGCAATGCCTTTGTGGCTGCGGCCAAGCGCCGGGTCTTTGGCAAGGTCGGCATTGATATGATCGCGGGCCCGTCCGAGATTTTGGTGATTGCCGATAAGGACAATGATCCCGACTGGATCGCACTCGATCTGCTCAGTCAGGCGGAACATGACGAAAGCGCACAATCGATCCTGATCACGGATGATGCGGCATTCGGGCAAGCTGTTGCCGCGGCTGTGGACAAGCGGTTGGAGACATTGGAACGCCGCGCCATTGCTGGCGCAAGCTGGCGTGATTTCGGGGCTGTGATTACCGTTGCTGACTTTGATGAAGCGGTCACGCTGTCGGACCGGATCGCGCCCGAGCACCTTGAGTTGTGCACCGCTGACGCTGATGCCCTATCTGAAAAGATCACCCATGCAGGCGCAATCTTTATTGGGGGTTGGACACCAGAGGCCATTGGTGACTACATTGGCGGTCCCAATCACGTGTTGCCGACGGCCCGGTCCGCACGGTTTTCAAGCGGACTGTCGGTTATGGACTTTATCAAACGCACCACACTATCCCGTATGACCCCCGATGCGCTGGCCGCGATTGGCCCTGCGGCCGAGCGCTTGGCCATATCGGAAAGCCTTGAGGCGCACGGCCTGTCCGTGCGCGCCCGATTGAACCGTTTGAACCGAGGTGACACATGAGCAAGATCACCCGTATCGACCTTGATGATCGCAACCTGCCGCCACCCACCGCCGAGATTGAGCAGGAACGCAAAGTGGCGATGTTTGATCTGTTGGAAGACAACAGTTTCGCGCTGCCTGCCCGCGATGGGCGTACGGTTCCGCCGGGCCCGTACCAGCTTGGCCTGTCGATCAAGGAACGGCGGCTGGTATTCGACATCAAGCAAGAGGACGGCACCCCTGCGGGTGAGTTCCATTTGTCGCTTGGTCCGTTCCGGCAGGTCGTGAAGGATTATTTCCAGATCTGCGAAAGCTATTTTGATGCCGTCAAGACGCTGCCCCCCAGCCAGATCGAGACTATCGACATGGCCCGCCGTGGCATCCACAACGAAGGGGCCCGGGTCTTGCAGGAACGTCTGGAGGGCAAAGCGGATGTCGATAATGACACCGCACGCCGCCTGTTCACCCTGATCTGCGTTTTGCACTTCGGGGGCTGATGATGGCAGAGCGTGGCACATATGAGCCCCTGCCCCAGTCGGTGCTGTTTTGTTGTGACCACAACTCTGTCCGGTCGCCCATGGCCGAAGGGATCATGAAAAAGCTTTATGGCACCCAGTGCTATATCCAGTCGGTCGGCGTAAAGAACGACATGGAGATTGACGGGTTTTCTGTCGCGGTCTGTGCGGAAATCGGGGTCGAGCTGGCACGCCACAGGTCGCGGTCTTTTGACGAAATGGAAGACTGGGGTGATGATCTGTCGTCGTTCGATCTTGTGCTGGCGCTTTCACCCGCCAGCCAGCGCCGCGCGCTGGATCTGACGCAGTTTTATCATCTGGACGTGGAATACTGGCCGATCCTTGACCCGACCGGCCTTGGCGACCATCGCGAGGCACGTTTGGCCCTTTATCGTCAGGCGCGTGACCAGATCAAAGACCATCTGATCGCGCGTTGGGGGCCCGGTATCGACCAAGACGCCGTGTAACAGACCCAAAAACGCCCCATCACGCGCGGGTGCAGCGATTAACCCTTGAAAAACCAACCATTCAGGCGCATGTAGACGCCGTCTGCAACAAGCAGATAACAGATACAGGAGATCACATGGCCAAGGAAGAACTGCTCGAATTCCCAGGTGTCGTGAAAGAACTTCTGCCAAACGCGACGTTTCGGGTCGAGCTGGAAAACGGCCATGAGATCATCGCGCATACGGCAGGCAAGATGCGCAAGAACCGCATCCGGGTTCTGGCAGGCGACAAGGTGCAGGTTGAAATGACACCTTATGATCTGACCAAAGGTCGGATTAACTATCGTTTCAAATAAGGCGATAGCCCGTGTTTCGCATGGGGATCGTATGACCACCCTGCCCCCAAACCCTGACTTGAAATTGGTGCTTGGCTCCGGGTCGCCCCGGAGGCTGGAACTGCTTGCGCAGCTGGGGTTAACCCCTGCCGCCATCCGCCCCCCCGATATTGACGAAGACGTGCGCAAGGGCGAGTTGCCCCGCGACTACGTCAATCGCATTGCAGCCGAAAAGGTTGCGGCGGTCACTGCGGGCGCTGATGAAGTTGTGTTGTGCGCCGATACGACCGTTGCTTTGGGCCGCCGGATCATGGGCAAGCCTGCGGACGCGGCAGAGGCCGCGCAGTTTTTGTTTGCCCTGTCAGGGCGGCGTCACAAGGTGATCACCGCAATGGCCGTGAAACGGGGCGACAGGGTTTGGACCAAAGATGTCCAAAGCACGGTCGCCTTCAAACAACTGTCTGATTCGGAGGTGAACACCTATCTTGCCTCAGACGATTGGCGCGGCAAGGCGGGTGGCTATGCCATACAAGGCCCGGCAGGTGCATTCATACCCTGGATCAACGGATCCTACACCGGGATCGTCGGCCTGCCATTGACCGAAACAGCCGGATTACTCACCGCTGCAGGTGTCGTGCTTTATGGAGATCGCGCATGAGAGGCCGGACCATCGTCCTTGATCATATCGGAGAGATCGAAGCCGCTGCTTATCTGGTGGACGGCAAGCTGGACGATATCCTGATTGATCACGAAAATGCGCCGCGCCCCGGTGCGATTTTCCGTGCGATCTGCGACCGCCCGATCAAAGGCCAAGGCGGGATGATGATGCGCCTGCCCGAAGGCGAAACTGCATTTTTGCGGCAAGGCAAGGGGCTGCGCCCCGGCCAGGCACTGCTGGTTCAGGTGACGGGCATTGCCGAAGACGGCAAAGCCGTGCCTGTGACTGATCGTGTTCTGTTTAAAAGCCGCTATGCCATTGTGACCCCCGGCAAGCCCGGGCTGAATATCTCGCGCCAGATCACAGATGAGGATGTGCGCGATGAACTGCTTGCCGTCGCACATGAGGTATTCGACAGCCCCTATGGTTTGATCCTGCGCTCTTCGTGCGAAGGCGCTGATGAGGCCGAGATTGCCGACGATATTCTGGCAATGACAGCAATGGCCGATGCAGTGTTGGCCGACGCCGAAGGGACCACCCCCGAAGCTTTGACCGAAGGCGACGGCCCCCACACGGTGGCATGGCGCGAATGGACAGGATCGGCCGAAGTGGTGACAGACGCAGGCTCTTTCGCACACCTCGGTGTGTTGGATCAGTTGGACGGCCTGGCACAGCCCAAAATCATCTTGGGCGAAGGGTTCATGTATGTGGAACCGACGCGCGCGCTGGTCGCTGTCGATGTGAATACCGGCAATGACACCTCACCGGCTGCTGCACTCAAAGCCAATCTTGCGGCGGCACGCGCCCTGCCCCGCGCCTTGCGATTGCGCGGTCTTGCCGGGCAAATCACCGTTGATTTCGTGTCCATGTCAAAGGCGCACCGCAAACAGGTTGAACAATCGCTGCGCGCGTCCTTCAAGGCCGACCCGATTGAAACATCGCTGGTCGGATGGACCCCCATGGGTCTGTTCGAGATGCAGCGCAAACGCGAACGCCCACCCTTTCCCGGGCACCTGCTCAGGACCGTGTAATGGCCTGTCCGATCTGCCAAAAACCAACCGATGCCACTTTTCGGCCCTTTTGCTCGAAACGCTGCGCGGACATCGATCTGGCCAAGTGGTTCACGGGTGGATACGCCATTCCGGCAGATGATCCCGAAGACGCAGAAGAGCTGGAAAACGAGTTGCAGCGCACGGATTTGCAGAAACCGCACTAGAGGTCGGTTTTTCAACCACTTCCCTCTGGACACCCCCACCGCCCGCGTCTAAAACGCCGCTACCCGACGCAGGCATTTACGCCTCCGTCCCGATGCCCGGGTAGCTCAGGGGTAGAGCAGTGGATTGAAAATCCTCGTGTCGGTGGTTCGATTCCGCCCCCGGGCACCATTTTTCAAACAAAAACAATAACATAGCATATACAAATGCACGCACAGCGTGTGCATTTCAAAAACACACCAAACGCACACTTTTTGCCGTGTTTGAGGGCTGGAATTTGCTTGGAATCACCGTGTTGAACACTGTGTTGTGGAAAGACCTTGGAACACTGTGTTCGGAACACTGTGTTGGCAGTTTGTGGTTCAAACACAGTGTTGGTGGTTTTATGGGCAAACATAGTCAGCGACACAGTAATGGCACAACTTGGT
>JALQUF010000072.1 GCA_023263855.1 Yoonia sp.
TGCTTGCCTGCGATCAGATCAGCAACCATCACCCCTTCGTGGCTCGCCTTATGCGCTAACCACGGCGCGCCCGCGATGTCACCGATGGCATAAAGCCCCTCGACACCGGTGCGGCAGAATTCATCTGTTACAACATGGGTGCGGTCGATCTTTACTCCCAATGCCTCAAGCCCAAGCCCTTCGACATTGCCGACAATACCGACGGCAGAGATGACGGTATCAAACTCCATCTTCTCGGTCTTGCCGCCCGTTTCGATATGGGCGGTGACTTTGCCTTTGCCGCGATCCAACTGCTTGACCATGGATTTCTCCATGATCTTCATACCCTGCTTGACGAATTGCTTTTTGGCGAAGGCCGAGATTTCGGCGTCTTCCACTGGCAACACGCGGTCCATGACCTCAACCACCGTCGTGTCAGCCCCCAGTGTGTTATAGAAGCTGGCAAACTCGATCCCGATCGCGCCAGAGCCGATGACCAACAGTTTCTTGGGCATCTGCTTGGGCTGCAATGCGTGCTTGTACGTCCAGACCAGATCACCATCGGCCTCCAGCCCGGGTAATTCACGGGCCCGCGCGCCGGTGGCCAACACGATGTTCTTGGCCGTCAGATCGTCAGTGCCCTTCTCGCCCTTGACTGATACCTTGCCTTTGGCCGGGATCGTGGCCTCACCCATAAAGACAGTTACCTTGTTTTTCTTCATCAAGTGGCCGATCCCGCCCGACAACTGCCCCGCAACCGAGCGGCTGCGCTTGACCACAGCATCCAGATCATAGTCGATCCCCGTTGCCTTAAGGCCAAATTCCTTGGCCCGGTGCATCAGGTGGAACACTTCGGATGAGCGCAGCATCGCCTTGGTCGGGATACAGCCCCAGTTCAGACAAATCCCGCCCAGATGTTCACGTTCGACAATGGCGACCTTCATCCCAAGCTGCGCACCGCGGATCGCAGCCACATAGCCGCCCGGCCCGGCACCAATTACAATAAGATCAAAATTCTGCGCAGCCATGCGAGGGCCCTCCAATTCCAAAATTAGTTGAACACTAAACTATTTTTGAAGCGACCTCTAGTGACCTTGGGTCATAACAGCTACCCGATGGACGCAAGCGCGCTATTGAGTCGCGGCTTGTTGCGCGCGAATTGCCGCAGCATAGCCTCCGGCATCTAAAAACGCCTGCTCGGCCAAAGTGGTCTTACGCCCCAATGCGTCGTTGCGGTAAGGAAAACGGCCGAAATCGCGGATCACCGCACGATGGGCGCAGGCATGATCCTGGTTCCCGGCCCCGTGCTCTGGCATCCGCGTATGGATCAGGCGCACCGCGCGGTCCTGATCACACAGGTTTTCAGCATGCATCAGGGGCAGATAAAAAAACTGGCGTGCGGGCTCATCAATCTTCAAGTCCCATTTGCGATCAATTGCCATCTTGGCGGCAGCCAATGCGATATGGTCGGTCGCAAAGGCTTCGCTGCTGCCACGGAACATATTGCGCGGAAACTGATCGGTCAGGATGATATAGGCCAATGTACCCGAGGGATGTGTCAACCAAAGGCCCAACGCACCCTCTGCCGCCTCCTGCCATGCTGCGCCAAACCTGTCTTTGATGGTCGCGTCAAACGCGGGATCAGATTTATACCAGTCAGCCGGAGTACATTCATCCAGCCAGAACGCCAATACCTCTTCAGGGGCTACCACGACACCGCTCCTTGGTCGTTTACATCTCTGTTACAATTGCAAACAGACAAATCCACGCCTGACAAGCATTTAGATCACCCTATCGCTCACTTGATCTTTCCAAGTGACATTTACGGTGACCTTGCGGCAACGGTTTAGGCGGCTGTGCTTTCCTCTTCCAGCTCGACCTCATCGATATACACTTCCTGGGCCAGCTCTGCCGCAATCGGTGTGGATGCCGCAGAAACGGGTGCATAAGGGACAGATACGGTCTCGGTCTCCATATCCTCGCGGCTCCGCTGTGTTGCGCGGTAGATACCGTAAGCACCAACCGATGCCATCAGGATCGCGGTATAAAGCCAAAAGCCGTTATCGCCGATCGCATCCATCATGAAACCCACAATCAAAGGCCCCGCGATTGCCCCAACGCCGTTGATGAACAGCAAACCACCCGAGGCCGCCGCCATATCCTCTTTTTCCAGATAGTCGTTCGCATAGGCGATCAACAACGCATAAAGCGGGTTCGACATGCCCCCCACGATGGCCCCACTGACGACGATCAGCGTGAAATAGCCGGGAACGAGAAACGCAATCATCGATCCAGCCGCCCCAGCCAGCGAAATCCAGACAATCAACCGACGCCGGTCCATACGGTCAGACAACCAGCCAATCGGGTACTGCAAAACAAGCGCCGCCACATAGATGGCCGAGATGAAGAACGAAATTTCGCCCACCGTCAGCCCGACGCGGCTGCCGTATACGGCCGACATGCCAAATTGCGCCGAAAACACGCCGCCCAGCATGAACATACCGAAACAGGCCAGCGGTGAGGTGCTGATCAGCTCGCGCAGCTTCATAGGCTTGGTGGTCTCAAACGCAGGCATCGGGCGCACCGACAAAAGCACCGGAGCAAAGGCCAGCGACACCAGAATAGATGAGATCGCAAACGGGATATACCCCGAGACATCGCCCTGACTGACGATGAATTGCGCAAAGACGATCCCCGCCATCTGCACGATCATATAAAGCGACAGTGACTTTCCGCGGTTCTCATTGCTGGACGCATCATTCAGCCAGCTTTCTGCGGTGATATAAACCCCGCAAAAGCAAAACCCGATGATGACCCGCCCGACTGTCCAGGCCCAGGGATCAACCAATACAGGATAGGCGATCAGCACAGCCGAAATCATCGACCCCAGCGCCGCAAAAACACGTACGTGCCCGACACGCCGGATCAGCTCGGGCGTGTAGCGCGAACTGAACAGAAAGCCCAAAAAATAGGCCGACATCACGATCGACAACGAAAAGGTGCTGAACCCTTCAGCGTCACCGCGCAGGCCCAACAATGTCCCTTGCAGGCCGTTGCCAACCATCAGCATGAACATGCCGACAAACAAGGCCCATGAGCCTGTAAATACCTGTAACATCTCGCGCCCTCTCCGGCTTAGACAGAACCGCGCTATTTCACGATTCTGTCGTCAGGTCATCACGCATAAGCGACCAGGTCTATCCCGTTCACGCCTCATTTCTGTGGCAGCAGAAGCGAACTGTCACCGTATGAGAAGAAGCGGTACCTTTCAGCGATGGCATGATCATAAATGGTGCGGATCGTCTCGACACCCATCAGCGCTGACACCAGCATCATCAACGTCGATTTGGGCAAATGAAAGTTGGTCATCAGCCCGTCCGCGATCTGGAACGCAAACCCCGGTGTGATGAAAATATCCGTAGGTCCGGTCCAGGGCTGCATCACACCGCCTTGTGCCGCACTTTCGATCAACCGCAGCGCCGTCGTGCCGACCGGGATCACGCGGTGGCCTGCCGCCTTGGTCGCATTGATTTGTGCCGCTGCCTCTCGCGTGACCTCGCCCCATTCGGCATGCATCTTGTGATCGCGCACATCGTCAACCTTGACGGGCAGGAACGTGCCTGCCCCCACATGCAAGGTCACATGGGTAAAGGTCACACCCCGCGCGGCCAAAGCCTCCAACAGCGGGCCATCAAAGTGCAATGACGCCGTGGGCGCCGCAACGGCCCCGGTATTGCGCGCCCAATGGGTTTGGTAATCTGTCTTGTCGGCCTCATCTGCGGGCCGCTTTCCTGCGATATAGGGGGGTAAAGGCATCGCGCCCACGGCATTCAATGCCGCATCAAAGTCATCGCCTTTAAGGTTGAACGCAAGATACCCCTGCCCATCACCGCGCCCGACAACTTCCGCGCTCAGATCGTCGGAAAAGACGATCACTTCACCATCCCGTACTTTCTTGAGCGGCTTGATCAGCGCCGACCAACTGCCATCAGGGCGCGGTTCAAGCAACGTCACATCCATCCTGGCCGCTGTTTCGCCTGCCTCACCTGAGCGGTGCCGCAGCCCAAACAGACGCGCCGGGATCACCTTGGTGTCATTCAGGATCAACCGGTCCCCCGGTTGCAAGATCTCGGGCAGTTCATTGACGATCCTGTCCGCAATCGTCTGTCCCTGTGCCAGCAATAACCGGGCCGAGGATCGCGGGCGCGCAGGCCGCGTTGCAATCAGCTCTTCAGGCAGATCAAAATCAAAGTCGCTTAGTTTCATTGGGAAATATCCGGTGCTGGTCGGCGAAAGATCTCGCGGAACATGCCCGGTGTCAGGGCCGACAGCGGATTTACCCCCACTTGCGGCGCATCCGATGTGCCGCGAATGGTAAAGTTGAATCCAATCAGCCCCTCGCCCCGGCGGGTCAGGAACGACCCGATACTGTTCACCAAGAAAAAAGGAGACACCACGCCCTGCAGATCAATCTGTTTGCTGGCCAGCGTGTAGATGCCATCAACAGAAATGCCAAGCCCCGGACCAACTGCGCTGGCCTCGGACACAATGACCTGATCGGGCGTCAGGCGAAAACGGGCATCGACCTCATCAAAGGCCAACCCCTGCCCGTCAAGCTGCTGCAACAGGCCCACAACGCTGATTGCATCCAGAAGCGCCGCAATGGCAGGTGCATCGCGTACCCGAATCGACCGCACCCGCAAAGTGCCGTCAAATGTCCCGGCACCCCCCGCAGGCAAAAGCGTCAGATCAGCCGTTCCGCCCACCGCATTGCGCAACAAACCCGCAGCACGCAAAACGCCCCCTGCATCATCGCTGCGCAATTGCACCGCCGAGCGCCCGTCCCGTGGCGCAATGGTGCCCGAGACAGCGACAGCACCGTTCATTTGCCCTGTAAACTGTCCACGAAACCCCTGCTGGCTGCGAAAATCACCCCGAAAGTTCGTCAGCGCGATGCCTTCGGTCACTTGCAACCGGTCCAGCGCAATTGTCACCGGTCCGCCACTGCCCTGCCCGGCCCCGAACTGCGCATTGCGCAAATCAAGTGATCCTCCCGTGATTTCGACGCCCAAAGGTTGGCCCGGCCCGCGCCCGCGCAGTGTCAGCGGCGCATTGAACCAATTGCCGACACGCAATTGCGAAAATCTTGCCGCTTCCAACTGCCCGGCTGCGCCCAGATCAATCCGGCCCACGGCCTGCAGGCCACCGCCACTGATTTCCAGCGTATCAATGGACGGCACATCCCCCAAACTGCCCGCAATCAACAGGTCGCCCTGCGTCTGGGCCGCCTTTGACCACCCAACGGCCGGAATACCAACAACCAGCCCTTGCAGGTCAGAGGTCAAACGAAATGCAGGCGGGACATCTTTCTGGAAATCCACCGACAGCTGGCCTGTGCCATTGCCACCAATGGTCCCCGGCGGCAGCGCAATGTCGAATTCATCCAAAAACGCCTGCGACAACGCCACATCGGCTTCGACCCGGCTGCCGGGGCGGTCGGGGTCGCCAAACCGCTGATCCCACACACCGATTGCCGCGACCTGCCCCACCCGCACGGGCCCCGCAATGTTTATCCCCTGCCTGCTGGCCGTCACTTGCAAACGCGGCGCAACCAAGGTGCGCCCGGCTAACAAAGTGTCGCTCCTGACATTGCGCAGGTCGGATGTCATGGCAATTGCAAAGGCATC
Source organism: Yoonia sp. (assembly GCA_023263855.1). Classification (GTDB taxonomy): domain Bacteria; phylum Pseudomonadota; class Alphaproteobacteria; order Rhodobacterales; family Rhodobacteraceae; genus Yoonia. Next base: position 5,667 of record JALQUF010000072.1, read on the forward strand.
TGGCGCAGGGCGGGGTTGCAGCGGCCATGTGATCTGCCCTTGTGTCAAGGCCCGCCCATCCGCCAGCGTCACCGGCAGATTGGCCTTATCCATATATTCAAAAGGTTCCTGGTTCAGCACAGACAGCGCCGCCGTCAGTGAGCTATCAACCTTGAGGTTCAAAATAGCCGGCGATGGCTTCAATCGCAGATCCACGATGGTGAAATCAGACCCCGACAATTGCATTGGCCCACCTTGCGGCGCATTTACAATGCCCGCGTCAAGCGTGACGACAAAAGCATTATTTTCAAGGCTGGCTGCACCTTTGGCCTGTGTAATCGGTGGGACATCGCGCAGCACCTTGATCGTGTTGTCTTCAAACTCGAATCCCAGCGCAAACCGGGTCTGCTGTGCGGGCCCTATACGGATGCCTGCATGAATATCCAGCAGGCGCCCCTCGGTCAGGTTGTTCGTGATCCACTGGCGCGTGCGGGGCTTCATCGACAATGGCCAGAACGCAACAAAGCGCTCAGGTGCCACGGTATCGACGTGCATATCCAACGCAACGCGCCACCCCGCCTCCGTGGCCGAAACGTCGCCATCCGCGCGGAACCGGGTGTCGCCATCCATCATCACGGCCTGCCCGATTTCAATCGTGAACGGATCAAAGCGCAGGCGCAAATCAACTGCGGCCTGCGGAATTTGCGGTGGCGTGTCGAAAAACCCCGGAGGGTTCAGTGCCACATCACTGAACTGGAATTGCGCGAGCAAGGCGCGCGGCAATCCGTCCTGAAATTCGCGCAGATAGGCATCGCCTTCCGCGCGCAAACGACCCCATTCGGTCACAAGGCTCAACTCACTGAACCGGATGCTATCGCGCACCGGGTTATAGGTGAAATAGGCCTTGGCATCCTCAAATGCGATCGGTTCGGTTGCGGGATTTGGCTGCAAGACACCCTGCCCGATTTCAAGCGTCGCATTCAACGGCCCCAAGGCGCCAGTATCATCAAGCTGTGTGCGCAAAGCGGCCGTGATCGGCGCATCCACCCCCTGCAACCAACTCAGCGCGGGTGATTGCGCGGCGATATCTGCAGCCGGGGCATTATCAAGGTTGATACCAACCTCAGCGGCGCGACTGCCACGCGCACTTGTATAGTTCAGGCTGACCGTCGTTACTGTGGCCCCACCCGACAAAAGCGAAAAATTCCCGCGGATATCAGTTTGCCCCCCGCGCAGGTCAAGCGCGACAGTCCCGCCATCGACAATCCAACTGCGCCGCGCGCGCGCATCATCGAAATTCACAATCAACCCGTCGGCGCGAACCGTTTCCAGCGCCTCAAGCACAGGGCGCTCAAAAACCTGATCGAACTGTTCAAGCAACTCGGGCAGTGAACGCGCCTGTCCCAGATCGCTGCCCCCGGTCGTCAAGGCAAACGACACCGACCCATCCCGCGCACGGCGCAAATTCACCTGCGCCCCGATCAGGCGCACATCCTGCATCAGAACCTCTTGTTGCAGGATCAATCCGCGCGGCGACATCACGCCCTCGACAATGGGCACACGGGTCAACGTCAAACCGCCCGCATCCACCAGTCGCGTATCAACAAGCCGCACAGTCGGATGCAGGTCACGCCCGATACGCACCGTGATCGCGCCAAATTCAAGCATCGCCCCATCCAGCACATCTGTCGCGCGCGTCTCAATCCGTTCTGTGATCCAGCTTGGCGCGGTAATATCACGGTCGATAATCATCACCGCCGCCGCCGCAAGAAACACCAGCGGCATCAAGCACACCACAAAAACCGCGCGCAGCCAGAACAGCCAAGGGCGTATGCCTTTGGGCCGCTTGGGCTTGTTTCGGGAAATCTCGGTCTCGTCGGTCATTCTGGCCTGTGCATTGCCGCTTTCGCGCCTTGGGTCTTTATCTTTGCCCGTCATGGACTAAAACAAAACCAAGAAATCACAACGGACAGAGGATAACCCTATGACACATCCAGCCATCGGCGACAAAGCGCCTGATATCAGCCTGCCCCGCGATGGCGGCGAGATGGTGAGCCTGTCCGATTTTGCAGGCAAAAAGGTCGTGCTTTATTTCTATCCCAAAGATGACACCCCCGGCTGCACGAAAGAGGCCATCGGCTTTACCGAAAGTGTCGATGACTTTGCAGCGCTTGATACCGTGATCCTTGGCATCTCGAAGGACAGTGTGAAAAAGCACGATAAATTCATTGCCAAACATGACCTGAAAATCGCGCTGCTGTCAGACGAAGACGGCGACGTCTGCGAACGCTACGGGACATGGGTGGAGAAGAACATGTATGGCAAGACCTACATGGGCATTGAACGCGCGACCTACCTGATCGACGCAGAAGGCAAGATCGCACAGGTCTGGCGCAAAGTCCGCGTACCCGGCCATGTCGACGCCGTGCTGGACGCGGTCCGCGCACTGTGACCCTGACAGAAATGGCCGTCGCGGTGCTGACCACCGCAGACGGACGGGCAAAGACCAAGCTTTCGCGCGACTATGCCGCGCAGTGGCAGGCGGCGCGCACGGCCGGTGACGTGATTGAGATTGGCACCGCCACCCCCCCGCTGCGCCCCGCGCGCCCTGAAAAGCCGGAACTTCTCAGCCCGCGTGATGTCCCGCACCGCAAGCCCGGAACACCTGCGGGGCAAATCGCGCTATTGCACGCGGTGGCCCATATCGAACTCAATGCGGTGGACCTGCATTGGGATATCATCGCCCGCTTCAGCGATACCAAACTCCCCATGGGCTATTACGATGACTGGGTGAAAGCTGCCGATGAAGAATCAAAGCATTTCAACCTCATGTGCGACTGTCTTGAAGCGATGGGCAGCCACTATGGCGCGCTTCCAGCCCACGCAGGCATGTGGCGCGCGGCTGAAGATACCGTTGATGATCTGATGGGCCGCTTGGCCGTCGTGCCGATGGTGCTGGAAGCGCGCGGGCTGGATGTCACACCCGGCATGATCAAGATTTTCAAACAGGCCAAGCTGTCTCAAGCGGTCACAGCACTTGAGGTGATCTACGCCGAAGAGGTCCACCACGTGGCCTACGGGTCCAAATGGTTTCACTTCCTGTGCGGCCGTCATGATCTTGACCCCACAGGTGTGTTTCATGATCTGGTCCGCAAGTATTTTCACGGCCCGCTCAAGCCACCCTTCAACGAGGAAAAGCGCGCCGAGGCCGGAATTCCACCCGATTTCTACTGGCCACTTGCTGGTACAACACAGGCAAAGGGCGACGCGAACAAGAAATAGGCAATTCCCCGCCCACGGCCCGATAAACGCGGGAACACTGCGCAAAAACTGCGCATATTTCTTGCAGGCAAGCGCCGGGACACTTAAACGGTAGGTGAAAAGCCGGGTGGGGTCCGGAGACAGGTAACGGGACAGGACAGGCAGCAACGTGAGATCACGACTGACAGCACGCATTCATGGTTTTCTAGAACGATTTTTTCCTGAAAGACGGCTGTTTCTGCGGTCAGACAGCGAAACACGTTTCATCAGATTGACCCCGGAAACACAGCTTGTCGGTTGGACCGGCAGTATCATCGTCGTGGCCTGGACCATCATCGCCACCGCGATTTTGTTGATGGACAGTATCGGAGCTGGCAATTTTCGTGCCCAGGCACAGCGCGATCAGCTGACATACGAACAACGCCTTAACGCCCTGTCCAGCGAACGCGACGCCCGCGCGATGGAGGCATTGGCCGCGCAAGAGCGGTTCAACTCTGCCCTCCAGCAAATCTCGATCATGCAATCAGAGCTGCTGACGACCGAGGAAAAACGGCGCGAACTGGAAACCGGGCTTGAGGTCGTCCAAGCGACCTTGCGCGACACAATGCGCGCCCGCGAAGAGGCCCGTAAACAGGTTGCAGCCCTCACATCCGAAGAGGGCGAAGACAGCAGCGCCGCAATCAGCAGCGACGCGGCCAGCACAGTGGGGCTGTTGTCATCCGCGCTTGCCGATACTGCATCCCAGCGCGATCAGATCGCAGCAGACGCCGAATTCGCCATTGAGCAGGCACAGGAAATGCAGCTTGAACTGCGCCTCCTGCAAGAGCGCAACGACCAGATTTTCCGTCAACTCGAAGAAGCCATGCTGGTGTCTGTCGAACCTCTGGATGAGATGTTCCGCGCCGCAGGCATGAACCCCGACAACCTGATCGATCAGGTGCGCCGCGGCTATTCCGGCACCGGCGGGCCACTGACCCCGATCCAGTTTTCGACCCGTGGCGGTGATCCTGACCCTGACGCCTTGCGCGCCAACGCGATCCTGACCGCAATGGACCGGATCAACCTGTATCGGATTGCCGCAGAAAAAGCGCCCTTCTCGATCCCGATCAAAGCGAACTTTCGGTATACCTCCGGCTTTGGGCCACGCTGGGGGCGGTTACATGCAGGTACAGATTTTGCCGCGCCCATCGGCACACCGATCTACGCAACCGCTGACGGTGTTATCACACACGCCGGCTGGTCTTCGGGCTATGGCCGTTTGATCAAGATCCGCCATGACTTTGGCATCGAAACACGCTATGCGCATCTGAACTCCATGGATGTACGCGTCGGTCAAAGGGTCTCGCGCGGCGAACGAATTGGTGCTATGGGGAACTCTGGTCGCTCAACCGGGCCCCACCTTCACTACGAGGTCCGTGTGAACGGCAACCCCGTCAACCCCATGACTTATATAAGAGCTGGACAAGATGTTTTCTAAATCCAAAATCAACGAACCCGGACCCAAAGCGTCCGACACCGACACGCCCAAAGGCACAGAGGCCGCCAAGCCCGCAGGTTCTGATTTCAAGGCATCTGCCCCTCCAAAATCAAAGCCGGCGCCATCAGTGCTGTCCTCCGACCTGCTGATCACAGGCAACCTGAAGACATCCGGCGACATTCAGGTCGAAGGCCAGGTTGAAGGCGATATTCGCGCGCACCTGCTGACCGTCGGCGAAGGCGCCACCGTCAAAGGTGAAGTCGTTGCGGATGATGTTGTCGTCAATGGCCGCATCGTGGGCCGCGTGCGCGGCCTGAAGGTACGCCTGACGTCCACCGCCCGTGTGGAAGGTGATATCATCCACAAGACCATCGCGATCGAAAGCGGCGCCCATTTCGAAGGCTCTGTGCAGCGTCAGGACGACCCATTGGCGACTGGCTCAAAAAAGATGCCAACAACGGCCACCGACACAAAGTCTTAAGCCAACAGACAGTTTGCAAAAAGGGCGCCCTTATCGGCGCCCTTTTTTGTTCAGCTCAGGGCCCTGCGGTACAGATGCCATGTTGCATGCCCCAGCACAGGCAGCACAACCATCAACCCCAAGAACCATGGCAACAGCGCCAACAGCGACAGCACGGCTATGATCCAGGCCCAGACCGACATCACAAACAGATTGTCACGGACCACTTTCATGCTTGTCAGCATTGCGGTGACAAAATCCACCTCACGGTCCAACACCAGCGGCAGGCTGACCACAGTCATTGAAAACAGCACAAAAGCCAGAATCGCACCCACCCCCAGTTCAACCGCGATCATCGCCAAGCCGTTCACGGTCAGGAACACGTCAAAGCTCTGACTGATGTTGGTCATCGTGGACAGGCCCATGAACAAGGCAAAAATCATATGGGCCAGAAAGGTCCAGAACAGAAAATAAATGACGATAATTGCCCCCAGCCAAGGCAGTTGGCGCGTCCGTTCAGCCCAGACAATGCCCAGCACACTGCGCCAGTTCAAAGGCTGGCCCATCTCCATCCGGCGGCTGACCTCGTAAAGGCCCGCCGCAGCAAACGGCGCCACCAAGGGAAAACCCAGCGATGTGGCCAACGTCCAAGTCACATGCCCGGCCCCGACCCAAAGCATCAGAAAACCGCCCAAAACGTAGACCGCGCTGAAGAACAATCCAAACTGCGGGGCGCGGCGGAAATCCTGCACCCCTGCACGCAGGCTGAATTTCACATCAGAAAGAGAAAGGTGTTGCACGACCGGTTTTTCCAGCCCGCCACTCATTGCATCGGTTGAAGTCACGCCACGCCTCCCACGTTGCTGGACATGGGGCTATCATCGCCCCAAGCCTGCGCGGTTGGCAAGGGCTGTGTTAGTCGGCGTTCGCCTCGGCGCGGCTTTTGCCCGAAACATTCATCGCCAGCGTCTCGGCCATGAACCCGTCAAGGTCGCCGTCCAGCACGCCTTTGGTGTCCGATGTTTCGTAATTTGTACGCAGATCCTTCACCATCTGATAGGGCTGCAACACATAAGACCGGATCTGGTTGCCCCAGCCCGCATCGCCAGCACTTTCATGGGCTTCGTTCACAAGGGCTGACCGCTTGTCCAACTCGATCTGGTACAGGCGCGATTTCAGCGCCTTCATGGCGATATCGCGGTTCTGGTGCTGCGATTTCTCTGAGCTGGTCACCACGATCCCTGTGGGCATGTGCGTGATCCGCACGGCCGAGTCTGTCGTGTTCACGTGCTGCCCACCGGCACCTGACGAACGATAGGTATCAATACGGATATCCGCCGGATTCACTTCAATCTCGATGTTGTCGTCAACAACAGGGTACACCTTGACCGATGTAAACGATGTGTGGCGCTTGGCGGCACTATCAAAGGGCGAAATACGCACCAGACGGTGCACACCGCTTTCGGACTTCAGCCAGCCATAAGCGTTATGGCCGCTGATCTTGTAAGAGGCCGATTTGATACCCGCTTCATCACCCGCCTGCTCGGACTGCAGCTCGACCTTATAGCCCTTCTTTTCGGCCCAGCGGACATACATCCGCGCCAGCATATTGGCCCAGTCGCAGGATTCAGTACCACCCGCCCCGGCATTGATTTCAAGAAAGGTATCGTTGCCGTCCGCTTCGCCATCCAGTAGGGCTTCAAGCTCTTTTTCGGCCGCTTTCGCAGCCAGCTTGGTCAGCGCGGCTTCCGCCTCTGACACAACCTCTTGGTCGTCTTCCATCTCGCCCAGTTCAATCAGCTCGATGTTGTCGGACAGCTCTTGGCGGATGTTATCGTAGCTGGCCATCGCATCCACCAGCAACTGCCGTTCGCGCATCAGTTTTTGTGCTGCGTCAGGATCATCCCACAGGGTCGGATCTTCAACGCGGGCGTTGAATTCTTCCAGCCGGTGCGGGGCCGTTTCACGGTCCATGCGCTGCGCCAGCAGATCCAGCGATTTCTCAATCGCTTCTACAGTATTTTGCATTTCCGCGCGCATCGGGCACCTGTCATTTTTCGTTGTTTTTTTACTGAGGTGGTCTTAGCGCGCTGATGGGCGCGCTACAAGCGCCTGCTCAGTAAAGTCCACCCGAGGACAACGTACCAAAGGTTGCCTTGTCACCCACTGTCGCCGTTTCACCGGTGGATGTCGTGACCTGACGCTGCGCATTTTGCGCTTCATCAAACAGCGGCAAATCAGCGGCCATCGCAAACCCGCCGTCAAACATGATACCAAAGAGCGGCTCTTCACCCGGACGGAAGCATTCACGCACAACGTTTTCACCGCTGGCATCTGCCGGCAAACGGGCGCCGCTGAACCGGTCGATGTTGATGAACTGACAGTCGGCAGGCACCCGGAAAGAACCCGAACCATATTTTTCAATCGCCTCTTGCATGAACCGATTAAAGACAGGCCCGCAGAACCCGCCACCGGATGCACCACGGCCCAGACTGCGCGGTGTATCATAGCCAATATAGCAGCCTGCCACGATGTTTGATGAAAAGCCCACGAACCACACATCTTTGGCTTCGTTTGTCGTGCCGGTCTTGCCCGCGATCGGGACAGGCAGGTTCACGGTACCGCTTGCCGTGCCACGATCGACAACACCCTGCATCATTGATGTCAGCTGATAGGCGGTAATTTCATTCATCACACGGTCACGGTTGGTCATGATGCGCGGCGCATCACCCGCAGGCAACGTCGTCTGCTCACAGTCCAGACAGGTGCGCTGATCATGGCGATAGACAGTGTGCCCATAACGGTCCTGCACCCGGTCCACCAATGTCGGCTCAACCCGTTCACCGCCATTGGCGAACATTGCATAAGCGGCGACCATCTTGAACAACGTGGTTTCATCCGACCCCAGTGATGCGGCCAGAACGCGGTTCATGTCCTGATAGACGCCAAAGCGTTCCGCATAGCGCCCAACGGTATCAATGCCGATTTCCTGTGCCAGACGAATGGTCATCAGGTTCCGCGACCGTTCAATCCCGGTACGCATGGGGGTCGGCCCGTAGAACTGATTGGATGAGTTACGCGGACGCCATGTGCCTTGCGGCGTATTGATCGTGATTGGGGCATCCACAATAATCGTCGCAGGGGAATATCCACTGTCCAAGGCCGCCGCATAAACAAACGGCTTGAAAGAGGACCCGGGCTGGCGTTGCGCCTGAGTGGCGCGGTTAAAGACCGAATCCTCATAGCTGAACCCGCCCTGCATCGCGATCACACGGCCGGTGTTGACGTCCATCGCCATAAAGCCGCCCTGCACTTCTGGCAGCTGACGCAGCGACCAGCGCTGAAAATTGCCATCGCCATCCAGCAGGCGGCGCACATGCACCACATCACCAGCAGTGTAGTTGTCAAAGAAATCGCCAACCAGCCAACGAATGTCGACGCGCGGCACAACAAAGGGTTCCGCCTCGGTTTCTTCCACGCCCTCAACCCCGATGGTCAGGGTATTCTCGGCAACCTCAAGGATCACAGCCGGATACCAAGGCCCGTCCAGATCAATATCACGCGGGACATTGACATCAGCCAGTGCGGCACGCCATGC
>JALQUF010000073.1 GCA_023263855.1 Yoonia sp.
CACCCCTTTCACACCCCCCACCGCACGCGGCCTTAACCCACCAAAACCGCACCAATTGTACATACGCATTCTGTACAGCATCCATACGCATTCCATACACCGCCAAACCCCAACAAACCGGGGCGTTAACGCGGGTTTCCGGCGCCGCACCTGCCGCACTTCACACTCCCCACCGCGCGTTGCTTGCCCCGCGCACCGATCCCGCTACATTCCATCTCATGCGCATCGTTCTCGCCTTCCTCCTCCTCGCCTCACCCGCCGCCGCGTGGGAGTTTTCCGCCAGCCCGATCTGCACCCTGACGGACACCTCTGCCGCAGGTGACATCACCGTCACCTACGACCCCGCGATCACCGAATACGCCATCACCGTCACCCTGCCCCAAGGGCGCTGGGCCGAGGCGCAAACCTTCGGCATGGCCTTCGCCAACGACCGCCCGATCAGCATCCAGACCGACCTACACATCATCAGCCCCGATGGCCGGAGCGTGACCGTCAAGGATCGCGGCTTTGGCAATGTGCTCAACGGGTTAGAGTTCAACACACGCGCCTATGCAGTCTTGGGCGATACCACCGTGGGCTTTGATCTGGACGGCATCGGCCCTGCCATCACGGCCTTCCGCAACTGCCCGGCAGCAAACCTCGCCTGATGACCAATCCGATCAACCCCACTGATGATACGGCCCGCCAATTGGCCCAAGACCTGCTGCAAAGCGCGCGTTACGGGGCCATCGCCGTCACGCGCCCGGACACGCAAACACCCTACGCCGCGCGCGTCGCGATGCTATGGCACGACGGCGCCCTTCTGACGCTGATCTCGACGCTGTCACTGCATACCAAGGCGCTCGCGGCAAACCCCGCTTGTGCTGCGCTGATCGGTGAGCCGGGCGACAAGGGTGATCCCCTCACACATCCCCGCATGACACTGATGTGCACAGCACACGAAATCGACAAATCCGCCCTTAAATCGGCATGGTTGACGGCCATCCCAAAGGCGCAATTGTACTATGATTTCAGCGACTTCAAGATGTATGAACTGGTGGTCTCAGAGGCGCATCTAAACGGCGGCTTCGGAAAGGCGTTCAACCTGGTCGCGGACGACTTGGCGGTCTAATTTGCCGCGCCAGACAACGGTGCCTTCACGCCAAGTCCCGCCAAGCAAAACGCCTTTTTTCGCAGCGTGCGGGAATTGGACCCGCCAGTCACGGAACCTGTCATTGCTGACAACACGCAAGCCGTGGTTAGTGGCTTCGGACAGTATCCTCTCATCTGCCACCACGCCCTTATTTACAACGTAAATATGCTCTTGCGAAATCCCCAGCAAAGGCGCCAGCTTCGCCTCATCATAGTAGTGATCATCAAGAACATAGCCAACGCTGGCATCGAAAAACACAATCGGCGTATAACCCGCGCGCGCGAGGCTACGTAGCACCTGAGAAAGAATTTTGGCCGACGGTTCAGGCCCCCAATGCATCACGTTCGAGCCATCCACAATGATGGCGTTCTTGGGGACTGGAATTTCTGATTTTGGCGGTGTGTAAGGTGTTCTTTGTGGCCGCGTCCGCCGTCTGCGTCTGGGGAAGATAAACCGCCGAAAGATCAGCAGAAATACGGCCGCGATGCTGATCAGTTCAATCAGATCTATATCCTGCATTCTTGGCCCTTGCGCAAAGAAAAAGGCGAAGGATCAACACCCTTCGCCCGTCTTGATCACCTAAAGGTTGTGAAAAATCAACCTTTACCCTTCCACGGCACCAGCCATTTTTCGGCTTGTCGCATCAGCATATCGATGCTGAAACCAATGATGCCGATCAGGATAATCCCCATCAAAACGATGTCCGTGCTCTGGAATTTCGACGCGACCATGATCATCATGCCAGCCCCTTTTTCCGCCGCGACCAGTTCAGCCGCAACGACAGTGCCCCAACACACACCCATCGCAACGCGCGCACCGGTAAAGATTTCGGGCAACGAGTTCGGTATGATCACATGGCGCATGATTTGCCACTTGGACGCGCCCAGCGAATAGGCCGCGTGGACCTTGGAAATCCGCACGCCCGACACACCTGATCGTGCCGCAATCGCCATGATCCAAAGGGCTGCAAGGAACAGCAGGATGATCTTGCCGACTTCCCCGATCCCCGCCCAGATGATGACCAGCGGGATCAGGGCCAAGGGCGGTACCGGCCGCATGAATTCAACAATCGGGTCAAACCACCCGCGGAACCAGTTAGACAGACCCATGGCATAACCCAGAGGAATACCCACCAAAGCACCAAGCACAAAGCCCACAATGACGCGGAAGAGAGAGTAGCCAAGGTGCTCGGCCAAGGTCGAGTTGCGATACCCGACCGTGGCAATTTCACCCAGACGGCTCCAGACAGCTTCAGGCGACGGCAGCCAGATCGGCTCCATTTGCATGCCGGTTGACGGGATGATGTTCAGCGTGCCCTTGTCCGACATCGCAACACGTCCAAAGGCCACATCGACAGACCCACCCGGTGCGATTTCCTGACCGTCCACGGCGGTGATAAACGTCTCTTCATCGCGGCCCATTTCATCGTTGCGGTCCACGCGCAAAAGCTCGCTGCGATAAACCGGGATGGCGACGGCATCGTTCTTGGCGATCCCGTCACCTTCGGCGACGTCAGGGGCGTCAACTTCTTCGCCTGTGGGGTGCACGACGACTGACACAGTCGCGGTATCGCTCTCACCCGCAGGCGTCGTGATCGTATAGTCAAAGCTGGCATCGCCCAGAAACGGCCCGGGCGCGTGCATGAAACCAGGCAAAAGCTTGGAGCCCGTAAAGGCCCCCCAAAGCACAAAGATCAGCACGACCGACACGATCGATGCCACGGTGTTTGAGGTCACGGCGCTTTCATCGCCAAACGTCACCGTCTTGAGCGAGCTATAGTCATGCTTGGGCGTCAAAAGCCGTTTGATGCCGCTCCAGATCACCATCATCAAAAGGATGATCAGAATATAGCCAATGATATAGGGTGCCGCGGCAAAGAGCGTGGTCAACACCGCCCAAAGCTCACCCCAGAGGTCTGCGAAAAGGTCCATTATGCGTCCTCCGTCCGGCCCATGATTTCTTCTTCCATATCCCAGATCATGGCCAGGATTTCCTCGCGGGTTTCCGCGAATTTAGGATGTTTCTTCACTTCACGCAGGTCTTGCCCCACGCCCATTTCTGCAAATGGCAAACGGTATTCTGTATGAATGCGACCCGGGCGGGGGGCCATGACGATCAGGCGTTCACCGAGCAGCAAAGCCTCTTCTACCGAGTGGGTGATCAGGATGATTGTCTTGCCGGTTTCTTTCCACAGCTTCAGAACAAGGCCCTGCATCTTTTCACGTGTCAGCGCGTCAAGCGCGCCAAGTGGTTCATCCATCAAGATCACGTCGGGCTCATTGGCAAGGCAGCGGGCCAAGGCCACGCGCTGTTGCATCCCGCCCGACAATTCGTAAACCGCTTTTTCCTTGAAGTCCTGCAGCCCCACAACATCCAGCAGATGATCAACGATCTCGGCTTTCTCGGCCTTGGGCATGCCTTTCATCGAGGGGCCAAAGCCCACGTTTTCACGCACGCTCATCCACTCGAACAATGCACCCTGCTGAAAGACCATGCCGCGTTCAGCGTCCGGCCCTTTTACAGTGTGCCCGTTCAGTGTGATCTTGCCCTCGGTAGGCGCCAGAAATCCGGCAACGATATTCAAAAGCGTCGTCTTACCACAGCCCGATGGGCCAAGAACCGACAGCAATTCACCGGCCTTGAGGTCAATAGAGACGTCTTTCAACGCCTGCACTGATGACCCGTTCGGCAGATCGAAGCGCATCGACAGTTTGTCTATTTGTAAACCTGACATAGCGTATCCCATTGTTTCCCCTGAGAAGTTTTTCCCGTTCACAGGCAAGACTTTTCACGAGAAAAGATGGAAGGTCTGGCGCGCGGTTATCCGCGCGCCAGGACGCGTTTTACATTTCGCTGACGGCCATCAATGGGCCTGTGTTCACAGCGCCTTCATAGCTGTCCAATGCACTGGGGATGGACCCGGATTCAACGAAGACATCGGCCACACCCTTCATAAAGGATGGCGCCGCACCGCCGAGCCATGCTTCGGACAGTTGTGTCGACACGTCAGGAAAGACGAATGTCGCCATTGTTTCGGCGGTCGCTTCTTCATCCATACCTGCATCGTTTGCGATGACTGGCAGCATTTCAGCAACGCCGGAACCGTCGTTCCAAGCTGCGTTTGCTTCGGCAGTCACTTCAAGGAATTTGGCAACCAGATCCTGATTTTCGGCAACAAAGCTTGCAGGTGCAGATGTCACGTCAAAGACCAGAATGCCCAGCGCTTCTTTTTCAGCGCCGGTCAACAGCACGTTGCCGTGCTCTTTCATGCGACGCAGCGCGCCACCCCAACCGCAGGACATATCCACCTGGCCTTGGGCCAAAGCAGCGGCACCTTCGGCAGGGGCCATGTCAACAATATCAAGCGAGGCAAGGTCTACACCGAAGTGATCCATCTGGCGCAGGAAGCCATAGTGCGCAGCCGTGCCGAGTGGCACAGCCACCTTCTTGCCAGCCAGTTCGTCGGCGCTGTCTGCGTCGATTTCAAGGCCGGAGGACACGACGCAGTTGTCGTTCTCAGCGTAGGATACAGCCACGTCCAGGATCTGAAGGTCCTGGCCTGCGGACGTTGCCACAACGAAAGGTGGCACACCCTGGCTGACGGAAATCTGCACGTCGCCGGATGCCATTGCTGCGGACATGGCAGTGCCTGAATCGAAGCTGACCCAGTTGACCGTCACGCCCATCTCTTCGTCATAGGTGCCGTTGACCTTGGCATACTGGAACGGCATCGGCCATTCGAGGAAGTATCCGACAGTGATTTCACCGTGGCCTGCGGCAAAAGCCTGTGTGGCACCTGTCATTAGTGCAACACCAGCAGCAGCGCCCATAAGTGCGTTCTTAATATTCATTTCTAGTCTCCCAGTTTACGACCCTTGTCAAAAGGGTGCGCTTTGTTGACGGTTTATCCGCCTTGAAATGTTAGCTGAGCATGAAACTCCTTGTGTTCCAAGTCCGAACACACCCAGCGGTTTGTGCGGCGCCAAATTGGCGCCTGATTTGCCTCGCGCTTGTGTGAATGCACAGGGAAGCAGCAAGTCAACGACCAGCGAAAGAAATTCATCGCGCTAGGTCAATCACCGATATCGGGCAACTTACGGCTCAAAACCCACTGCAGTGACTGCGGGATTGAAATTTTGCCCATTCTTTTCAGTGCCTTGATATGGCGGTTTTTGCCATTTGATCGGTCCAGACATTTTTTTTGGCTCTACGCATGGACGTTATCTGGCCCTATTGAAAATGCTGTTCCTGCAGGCAAGCTGCAGAAATAGTGGGCAGCCCTGTCATTGGATTCGGGCTGCCCTCCCCCGTACATTGATGGAGCATCGGACATGGATACGCAGACATTCGCAAACGATCCCGAGAACGTGATCGAAGCTGACCGGGCACATGTCTGGCACCACCTCAGCCAGCACAAACCCTATGAAACGATTGACCCCCGTATCATCGTCGAAGGCAAAGGCCTGCGCGTCTGGGATATCAAAGGGAAAGAACACATCGACGCTGTCTCTGGCGGGGTCTGGACCGTCAACGTTGGCTACGGCCGCGAACGGATCGGCAAGGCCATCTCCGATGCCGTAACCAAGATGTGTTTCTTCGGCGGCACAGCCGGCACGATCCCGGGCGCACAATTCGCTGAAATGCTGATCGACAAAATGCCCGGGCTGGACCGTGTCTATTACGCCAACTCCGGGTCCGAGGCGAACGAGAAAGCCTTTAAGATGGTCCGCCAGATCAGCCACAAGCACTATGGCGGCAAAAAGCAGAAGATCCTGTACCGCGAGCGTGATTACCACGGATCGACCATCGCTACGATGTCGGCGGGTGGTCAGGACGAACGCAACGCGCAATACGGCCCCTTCACCCCAGGCTTCGTGCGCGTACCACATTGCATGGAATACCGCTCACAAGACGGCAGCCTTGGCGAAGAATATGGTGCAAAAGCCGCGCAGGCGATTGAAGATGTCATCCTTGCCGAGGGCGCTGACACGATTGGCGCGCTCTGCCTTGAGCCGATCACCGCTGGCGGCGGCATTATCGTACCCCCGAAAGGCTATTGGGAACGCGTGCAGGAAATCTGCCGCAAATACGATATCCTGCTCCACATTGACGAAGTCGTTTGCGGCATTGGGCGCACCGGCACGTGGTTCGGCTATCAGCAGTTCGGCGTACAGCCTGACATTGTGACCATGGCGAAAGGTGTGGCCTCCGGCTATGCGGCGATTTCGTGCTGTGTCACGACAAACCGCGTCTTTGACATGTTCAAGGACGACACCGATCACCTTGGCTACTTCCGCGATATTTCGACATTTGGCGGGTGTACTGCCGGCCCGGCTGCGGCGATCGAAAATATGAAGATCATCGAAGAAGAAGATCTGCGCGGCAACTCGGTTGCCATGGGCGCGCACCTCCAGGATAACCTGCACGCGCTGATGGAAAAGCACAAATGGATCGGCGACGTGCGTGGCATGGGGCTTTTTGCCGGTGCCGAACTTGTGAAAGACCGCAAGACCAAAGAACCAGTGGATGAGAAGCACGTTGGCGCGATCGTGGCCGACTGCATGGCGCAAGGCATCATTATCGGTGCAACAAACCGGTCCCTGCCCGGCTACAACAACACCTTGCTGTTCGCGCCAGCACTGATCGCGACAGCGGACGACCTTGATCAGGTGACAGCCGCAGTCGACGCGGCAATCACCCGCGTACTGGGCTAAAAGGAAGACGGTGCAGGCGCCGAAAGCGCCTGTACCGACACCGCATCAGGCATATGCAGCGTCTCGGATGTGGCATAGGTGGCAATGCAGGTCGCGCCAAGCACAGCAATGAATGCGATTTGCAGCAGGTTCATGCATCATCTCCAACTAAGCCTGATCTACAAACGCGCAACAGGCGGCTTTCCGTCGAAAAACTGTGCGAATTTCAGCAATCGCCCTGCGTAATAAATGCGACCGCTTGCAGTTCATCCAACTTAGGTCCAGTCTGTCAGCCTAACTAAGGCCAGACCATGTCGATTTCCGTCGAAACCTTCTTTCTTGATCCTTCCGCCGAAGGCACGCTTCAGGCGCGCATTCAGCAGATGGTTGCGCAAGGTATCCTTGCCGGGCGGTTCAGGCCCGGTGAACGCCTGCCCTCATCGCGGAAAATGGCCGCGCATCTTGGGGTCAGCCGGATCACCGTGACATTGGCCTATACCGAGCTTGTGGCAGACGATTATCTGACCTCGCGCGGACGGTCGGGATATTTCGTGTCTGACAATGCCCCCGAACCACCTGCTTTCCCCGCCCAGCGTTTTAACGCCGGAACCGTAGACTGGCACCGCACGATCGGCCAGCGCTTCACCCCCGGTCTCAGCCTCGACAAACCTGCGGACTGGGCGGACTATCGGTATCAATTCATCTACGGGCAAACCGACCGGACGCTGTTTGACAGCACCAACTGGCGGCTGTGTGCGCTGCGCGCCCTTGGCATGCGGGATTTCTCGGCGCTAACCTCGGATTATTTTGACGGAGATGACCCCCAGTTGGTCGACTTTATCGCCCGCCAAACGCTGCCCCGGCGCGGTATCCTTGCAAACCCGGACGAGATATTGATCACCATGGGTGCTCAAAACGCGCTTTGGCTATCGGCGCAGGTGCTACTGAATAGCCGCAGGCGTGCGGCAATCGAAGACCCCTGCTACCCGGCGTTGCGCACGATCCTGACCCAGTCGCGCTGCCAGCTCAGCGTGGTTCCTGTCGATGAAGACGGGCTGCCGCCCGCAGATTTGCCCGAACACACAGATGTTGTGTTCACAACCCCGAGCCACCAATGCCCGACGGCCGCGACAATGCCACTGGCACGGCGCCAAGCGCTCTTGGACAAGGCCGAGGCTGAGGATTTCGTGATTGTCGAGGATGACTATGAATTCGAGATGTCCTTTCTCAAAGCCCCTTCTCCATCGCTGAAATCGCTCGATAAGAATGGCAGGGTGATCTATGTCGGCTCGTTCTCAAAGTCGTTGTTCCCGGGGCTGCGGCTTGGCTATCTGGTCGGGCCTGCACCGTTTATCCGCGAGGCCCGCGCGTTGCGCGCCACCGTCCTGCGCCACCCGCCCGGACATATTCAACGCACTGTCAGCTATTATCTTTCCTTGGGGCACTACGATGCGCTGGTGCGCCGGATGAGCAAGACATACCATGAACGACGGCAGGTCATGGTCAACGCGCTTGATGCACATGGCCTGACAATTGCAGGGCAAGGCACCTATGGCGGCTCTTCTGTCTGGCTCAAGGCACCGTCCGGGATCAACACAACAGAATTGGCCGAGACACTGCGCGGCAAGAGCGTGCTGGTCGAGCCGGGCGCGCCCTTTTTTGCAGGTGAAACGCCGCCCGAGGATTATTTGCGCCTCGCTTATTCATCCATCCCGTCTGCGCGGATTCCAGAGGGCATTCGCTTGATCGCCGAAGCAATCCGCGATAGTTGATTTTTGAGACTTTATGTCTCAAAATAATTACATCTGGCACTAGGAACCCCAAGCAATTGGACCTAACGCCAGATAGTTGCAGAACGTAGTGTCAGCGCAGCAAAAAGAGGGGGAATCTGCGCCCCCGTTTTTTTCAATGGAATTTTAGGGAAGGACCCACCGCCATGAAGATGACCACTGAAGAAGCCTTCGTCAAAACGCTGCAGGCCCACGGCATTCGCAACGCATTTGGCATTATTGGCTCGGCCATGATGCCAATTTCGGATATTTTCCCAAAAGCGGGCATCACGTTCTGGGACTGCGCCCATGAAATGACCGCTGGCATGATGGCTGACGGCTATACCCGTGCCACAGGCGAGATGTCGATGATGATCGCCCAGAATGGTCCCGGCATCACCAACTTTGTGACGTCCGTCAAGACAGCATACTGGAACCATACACCTTGCTTGCTTGTCACACCGCAAGCCGCCAACAAGACAATCGGTCAGGGCGGTTTTCAGGAAATGGAACAGATGAACCTGTTCAAAGATTGCGTGGCCTACCAGGAAGAAGTCCGCGACCCGAGCCGTATCTGCGAAGTTCTGGCGCGCGTCATTTCCAAAGCACACCGCCTGTCCGGCCCTGCCCAGATCAACATTCCACGCGATTTCTGGACACAAGTCGTCGACATCGAAATCCCGCAGCCGATCAACTTTGAAGTCTCCCCCGGTGGCACTGAATCCATCTCGGCAGCGGCTGAAATGTTGTCCTCAGCCAAGTTCCCTGTGATTCTGAATGGCGCTGGTGTCGTTTTGGCCGAAGGCGGCATCGAAGCGTCGCGCATTCTGGCAGAAAAGCTGGATGCGCCGGTTTGTGTGGGCTACCAGCACAACGACGCCTTCCCGGGCAACCATCCTCTGTTTGCCGGTCCTTTGGGCTACAACGGATCGAAAGCCGGGATGGAGCTGATCAGCAAAGCGGACGTCGTTCTGGCGCTGGGCACACGCTTGAACCCTTTCTCGACCCTGCCGGGCTATGGCATTGATTACTGGCCAACAGGTGCCAAGATCATTCAGGTCGACATCAACCCAGACCGTATCGGTCTGACCAAGAAAGTCACCGTTGGCATCGTCGGCGATGCGGCAAAAGTGGCCAAAGGCATCACCGCGCAGCTGGCCGATGATGCAGGCGACGCAGGCCGCGCAGAGCGCAAGAGCATCATTGCCCAAACCAAATCTGCATGGGCACAGGAACTGACCTCGCTGGACCACGAAGAGGACGATCCGGGCACCACATGGAATGAGCGCGCACGTGCAGCACGCCCTGACTGGATGTCCCCACGCCAAGCATGGCGCGCCATTCAGGCGGCCATGCCTGAGGATGCGATCATCTCGTCCGATATCGGCAATAACTGCGCGATCGGCAACGCTTACCCAAGCTTCCCGACAGGGCGGAAATACCTTGCACCGGGGCTCTTTGGTCCATGTGGTTACGGTCTGCCTGCGATCATTGGCGCCAAGATTGGTCAAAAAGATGTACCCGTCATCGGCTTTGCGGGCGATGGGGCCTTCGGCATTTCCGTCAATGAGCTGACAGCAATTGGCCGTGATGAATGGCCCGCGATCACACAGATCGTCTTCCGCAACTACCAGTGGGGTGCTGAAAAGCGGAACTCGACCTTGTGGTTCAACGATAATTTTGTCGGCACAGAGCTGGACATGAAAGTGTCTTATGCCGGTATCGCGAATGCCTGTGGCCTGAAGGGCGTTCAGGTCAAAACGATGGATGAACTGACAGCAGCATTGAACGCAGCGATCAAAGATCAGATGGAAAACAACACAACCACCCTGATCGAGGTTATCCTGAACCAGGAACTGGGCGAGCCGTTCCGCCGGGATGCAATGAAGAAACCTGTCGAAGTTGCAGGTATTTCCGCATCCGACATGGCAGCTGAATAAGCTTGCCATTCGACCTAGGCCCCGGCACAGCGGCGGCCCTTGCAATTGCTTTGCTGGGGGCCGCCTACGTGCGGGGCTATTCGGGTTTTGGCTTCTCGGCGATCTTCATTGCCTTTGCGGCCCTTGTCACAAACCCGCTCCCCCTTATCCCGGTGGTCTTTGCATGCGAAGTGTTGATGACAGTCTTTCAGGCCCGCGGCATTCGCGGTCATGTGGATTGGCGCCGCGTGTTGTGGCTATTGCTGGGGGCCGCCGTCGCGGTGCCGTTTTCGGTCAGCGTCATCTTGTCAGTGGGCGAGGACACAGCACGCATTACGATTTCGGCGATCATTCTGCTGATGTCACTTGTGTTGCTGACCGGCTGGACGCTCAAGACGCGTATCGGCCCACTGGGCCACGGCGGCGTGGGCGTTTTGTCGGGGGCTTGCAACAGTGCGGGGATCGGTGGCTTGCCGGTCGCCGCCTTCATGTCGGCGCAACCGATGGAAGCCGCTGTCTTTCGGGCCACGATGATTGTCTATCTCACCGGGCTGGACATAATCACATTGCCTTGGCTTTGGGCGGGTGGCTTGGTCACATGGGACACGGCGATCGCCGTTGTGATGGCGTTTCCCATACTTGGGGTCGGCATTTGGCTGGGCAGCCGCCAGTTTCTGTCTGCTTCCCCTTCGACATTCAAACGATTTGCGGTGATGTTGTTGCTGGCCCTCTCGGTTCTGGGCCTCTTGCGTGTCTTACTAAGGATGTAACATGACCTCTCCGTTCCTCTCTACCCGCCAAGCGCAGGCCCCGGCCGATCTGATTGCCCGCGCGCAGACTTTCGGTGCGCCCCGGGTCGCGATAGCCCGCGCGGGATCGCCGCTGCCGATGGAAGCGGCAGAGGACGCGACCAAAGCAGGCATCATGATCCCCGTTTTTGTGGGTGAGGCAGATATGATCCGCGCCGAGGCCGCCAAGCTGGACTGGGATATATCTGGCTATGCGCTGCACGACACGACCGGCGAGGAAGAGGCCGGGCGCACGGCGGCTACACTTTGCGGCGCAGGCCAAGCTGATGTGCTGATGAAAGGGCAGTTGCACACTGACGTTTTTATGAAATCGGCTGTCAGCCGTGATGCGGGGCTGCGCACGGGGCAGCGCTTTGTGCATATCTTTCATATCTCGCACCCCGATGGCGGCACGCCGATCCTGATCTCGGACGCCGCTGTCAACGTGACCCCTGACATCAAAACGCGCCAGTCGTCGATTGTTGAGGTCAAGAAGCTGCTGAACAAACTTGGCAACGACCGGCCCAAGATCGCCATTCTCTCCGCGACCGAAAGTCCGATCCCTTCAGTTCCGTCCTCTATGGACGCCAAAGAACTGGCCGATTGGGCACGTGCCGAAGTGGAGGGAATTGATGTGTCAGGCCCGCTGGCCTTTGACCTGATTATGTCACCCGCAGCCGCAGCCACAAAGAAACTGACCGATGATCCTGTCGCGGGTCACGCGGACGCCATTATTGTGCCCGATATCGTATCAGGCAACGCGCTTTTCAAAGCCTTTGTCTATCTGACTGGCGGCTGTGCAGCGGGTGTCGTGACGGGCGCAAAAGTGCCAATCCTGCTGACCTCACGCGCTGATCCGCCCGCAGCGCGCATCGCCTCGGCCGCGCTTGCCGCTATCAGCTGCGGGTTGCCAAAATGATCCTTGTTTTGAATGCAGGCTCTTCTTCACTGAAGATCGAGGTCTTTGATGAAGATCTTACCTCGGTCGTTGCCGGCAGTGTGACAAATCTTGGCACAAGGGGTGAACTCAAGCTTGGTGAGACTGCATCAAAGGTCGAGACGCGCGATCATGCACATGCGCTGGAACTGATGTTGGCCGCACTCGCAGAGGCTGGTTTTCCGCTATCATCGTTTGCTGCAGCCGCACACCGCATCGTCCACGGCGGCGCGGTGATGACAGCCCCTGCGCGGCTGCGTCCGCCTGTGATCGCAACGATTGAAAGCGTGATCCCGCTTGCCCCGCTGCACAACCCCAACAACCTTGCCGGTGTTTATGCGCTGCAAAAGATGGCCCCCGACCTGCCGCAATATTGCAGTTTTGGAACCGCCTTTCATGCAACCAACCCGCAGGTCGCAACGCGCTATGCAATCCCGCAAACGCACCATGATGCGGGCATCCGGCGGTATGGGTTTCACGGGCTGTCCTATGCGAACATGGTCGCGGATTTTGGTGATGCATTGCCCGAACATCTGCTGGCCTTCCATCTTGGAAACGGCGCGAGCCTCTGTGCGATCAAGGACGGTAAATCCATCGCCACGTCGATGGGCTATTCACCGCTTTCCGGTCTGACGATGGGCACGCGCTCCGGCGACATTGACGGTGCCGCCGTTCTGCGCATGTCCAAATCGCTGGGCGAGGATGAAACCGACCGGATGTTGAACAAGACATCGGGCCTGCAGGCGCTTGCAGGCGAAAACAATATGAAAACCTTGCTCGAGCGCGAGGATGACGCTGCCAAATTCGCTGTAGAGCATTTCTGTTATTGGGCGGCACGCCACGCAGGGTCCGCTGTCGTCGCAATGGGCGGCATTGACGCGGTCGCCTTCACCGGCGGCATCGGCGAAAACGCGGCCCCCGTCCGTGATCGCATCATGGAGCTGCTGTCGTTCTTTGGCAGCTTGCCGGTCCATGTCATCCGCGCCGACGAAGAAAAGCAGATCGCCCGCGATGCATTCGCCTTGATTGCCGAGGGACGCTGAATGCTGGAAAGCCTGCTCACAGCCGTTGATCTGACCGGACGGGAGTTTTTGATCCTGACCGTGATCGTCATCGTCGCAGGTATCGTGCGCGGCTTTTCCGGTTTTGCGCTCTCTGCCGTGGTTATGGCCAGCGCCGTGATCATCCTGCCGCCTGTGCAACTGATCCCGATCTGCTGGTGGCTTGAAATGACAGCATCGGTGCTGATGGCCAGAGGCGGGTGGCAAGAGGCGGATCGTGGGGTTGTCATGGGGTTGGTCATTGGATCGACCGTGGGCGTGCCGTTCGGTTTGCTTTTGACAACATCCATTTCGGTCGAAGCGAGCAAGTTTGTTGCGCTTACGCTGATCATCGCGCTGGCGGTCACACAGTTAGCCAAGATAAGGATGTCGTTTCTGGCCACCAAACCAGGCCTTTACGGGTCGGGTTTCGCCGCTGGTGTCGTAACCGGCCTGGCAAGCGTGGGCGGCATGGTGATCGCGGTCTATGTATTGTCGCAGGATGCCCCCGCCGCCAAAATGCGCGCCGCCCTTGTGCTCTTCCTATTCGTCAGTTCACTCACATCGCTCATCATGCTGCTGTGGTTCGGGGTGATGAACTCCACCGCAGCCGCACGCGGACTGAGCCTTGCTATTCCCACAACGCTTGGCGTCTTTCTTGGACAACGCTTGTTTACGCCGCGTTTTGCCCCCTACTATCGCCCTGCCTGCCTGTCATTGCTGTGTGCTTTGGCAGGCGCCGCCCTGGTGCGCACCCAACTCGCTTGAAAGGTACAGCTATGTCACTTGATCAGCCCCAACTGGATACATCGCCCAAAGTCTCGGACGAGGTGCGCAAGACGACCTGTTATATGTGTGCCTGCCGCTGCGGGATTAACGTGCATATGAAGGACGGCAAGGTTGCCTATATCGAGGGTAACAAGGACCATCCCGTGAACCAGGGTGTGCTTTGCGCGAAAGGCTCGGCGGGCATTATGCAGCATAACGCGCCATCACGGCTGCGCGCCCCGCTGAAACGCGTGGGCGAACGTGGGTCGGGCGAGTTTGAAGAAATCAGCTGGGAAGAGGCGCTGACACTGGCGGCCGACTGGCTGGCGCCGATCCGCGAAAAGGCCCCCGAGAAATTGGCGTTCT
>JALQUF010000074.1 GCA_023263855.1 Yoonia sp.
CGCCCGAGCCCGCGCCGAGTTCATCCGGCGGATTACGCCTTGGCCATTGGAACCGCCGCTGCAAATCTGGCGCTGTCCCATGGGCGCGTCCTATGAGAGCGATCGGCAATCAAACAACGCTGACCGCATAATTGAAGCCTTGTACCGGACCGACAGCCGTCGACCGCTCCAATCCTCACCAGTCTACGATCTCATTCCAACCGACTGGGCCCTCCGGCTCATTCAGGACCGCGCGGACATCGATATCAGCGGGCCAGAGTTCAATTTCGTGCGGTCCATCCGCGTCTTCGATGTACGGTATGCACGACAGCACGAGTCCGGGCGCGATGGGGATTGTAACCGAAGCGCGACCGTGGTCCTCGGCACCTACGGGACCCAAGGCGATTTCTCATGGCAGCGATCTTCCATAACTGCCCTGCCCGAGGCCCATGTGGGACTTGAACGTTGGGGCCAGAATTGCCCGGGTATCTATCACCGATCTGTCTTCGTCGATTGGCGTGACTATGAGGGCAACTATGGCTTCGAACAGGTGAACTACTAGCGCTGACAAAGACAGCTTTGCCATCATGCTGCGAGAAATTGAGCGCGCTGAGTTGCTCAAGTACCGGCCCTTCGCTGCTTTCGGTGCGTATGTCCGGAGAGCGGGACAAAGCGGACCTGTGCAAGCGGAGATTTTGCTAACGCAGCATATCTTCCGTCATAATGCCCGTACGTCCCTACGCTGCAGCTGAAGTCGTCAGTCTGGTTAGGTCAGAATTATTTTCCGCAAATTGCTTGAACTAGGAACTGTTAGGCTTCAAAGAGCCTTGCTGATGGGTGCCGACATTCGTATTTGCCCGCGTCGTCGGGCCCAAGGCGTTCATGGCCTTTTCGAGCTGGAATGCCAGGCCGTCGACACATTGCACATCCCCCCGGCCAGGTTCAGCAATCCGGTTTATTGTTTGGTGATCTTGAGGGTGGAATCCAACATAGCGTTTTCCATGTTTAATCGTTTGGTTTACAGCCCCTTGACAGCGTGACCGGCATAGGTTGCAGGATTCATCAAATGATGGAGCGGCAAAGCGGCTGCACCAAGCTGAGGAAGATTGTCGCGCGCGGCTCGCAAAAGACGTGGCGGCGTTGTGACAAAGTCTTCGCCCAATTGAGGTGCCGCGCGAATAACATCTAGAAACCCTTCAATGAGCAGGGGGTGCAGGGTGCCACCAATAACGATAGCTTCTGGTGCATATGTTCGGGCAATCACAAGGCAAAGCCACTGCAACTGCTTCGCCGCACGCTCACGCCATTCGGTGACCACGGCCATCTCCAGGTGGTGATCTGCGATATCGCTTAGCTTGTCGATCGCCACCCCCGCGGCGGTAAGGGTATCGAGCAAGTCCTGTCCCGAAGGGCGCGGCTGTGATTTGGGAAACAACCCGCCCCATTCTGCCGCACCGTTGTTTCGCCCGAAGTAGGGACGCTGATCCACCACCGCGGCGCCGCCAATGCCATAGGACAGCCAAATATGGCAGAAGTTGCGCATGCCAGTGCAGGCCCCATGATAAAGCTCGGCTAGACAGGCCGCCTTGGCGTCATTCATGTGATGCACCGGCATCCCGAAATAGGGAGGCAGATCACGTGTCACGTTTACCGCTGGCCAGTCCTGGAATTGGCGGATGCGCATCACCCGCGTCGGGTCTTCGCTGTATTGCCCCGGATAGCTGACGCCACACCCCGCGACGCGCCACCCCGCAAGACCAAGCGCCTGCACCTGCCGCCTGACACTTTGGCCTGCCATCGTCATCATAGCGACAAAGGATCGGTCAGGCACTGCGACTGATTCGCTCGACAAGACCGTCCCTGTCAGGTCGGACAGACAGGTCATGATCCGGTCCGGATCCACATAAACGCCTGCGGTGATCACGCCTCCGGGTTCGATGTAGAGCAGTTTTGCCGGATAGCCTTTTTGGCCCTCGCGCGACGGATCCGATGCCTCGCCGAGCATCCCATCCTTGATAAGACTGCCCGTAAGGCGCGTCACCGTAGATGGTGTAATATCAAGCAATCGTGCAATTTCTACCCGCGATTGGGGCCCCTGAACACGCAGGATCGCAAGAATGCGACGCGCGTTGTAACTCAGTCTGAAGTGTTCGCTCATGGCTGGCCCTACTGCGTTTGCGCGATCTCCTATCATGTCATTACCGGTGAGGGGATCAATAATTTCATTTGACACGGCTTATATTATATTATGGAATGCAATCTAATCATATCAACATTTGTCGCAAAGCCTGACCGAGCTGGAACCGGTGGCGCATTTCAACCTGGAGGAACCATGAAAAACCTGTTCAAAAGTACTGCCCTAGCGTCCACGCTGGCCCTAACAGCCACGCTGGCCTACGCCGACACGGTCACGGTCTACACCGCCGTGCCACAGAACTTTATCGACGCGCTTGTGCCGATGTATGAGGCCGAGTCGGGCAACACCGTCGAGGTCATCAAGGCTGGCTCTGGTGAATTGCTGAACCGACTGACCGCAGAAGCAGGGTCACCCTCTGCCGACGTGCTTTGGAGCGTTGACGGAACCGTCATCGACTTCAACCCCGACCTGTTCGAAGCCTACGAAGCCGCTGGATCTGATACGCTTGCTGACGGCATGAAGCAAAGCGACATGTGGACGCCCTTTACGGCCGTTGTCATGGCCTTCATCGTCAACGAAGAAAAGCTGGGCGGTTTGCCTGTTCCAGACAGCTGGGCCGCGCTTGCCGATCCGCAATATGATGAAATGATCTCCTCTGCGCGCGCCGACGGGTCCGGCTCGGCCTATATCCAGCTGGCGACTGTCCTGCAGGCGTTTGAGAGCGAAGAGGCCGGCTGGGAAGTCTACAAAGCTATGCTGGGTAATTTCGTTCTGTCCGAAAGCTCGGGCGCGGTGCCGCGTTTCGTGAACGACGGCGAATTGGCTGTCGGCGTGACCCTTGAGGATGCCGCGTTGCGCTACGTCGAAGGCGGCGGACCTGTGCAGATCGTCTATCCCGCCGAAGGCACAGCGATTGCGCCTGATGCGATGGCACTCGTCGCCGGTGCACCCAATAGCGATGGCGGCAAGTCGTTCCTTGATTTCATGCTGTCCGGAGCTGCGCAAACTGTTGTCGCCGAACAGGGCCGCCGCCCTGTGCGGTCCGACATTGCATCAAACCCCGCCCTTGTGGCCTTGGCTGATGTGAACTCCGTAGGCTATGACGCGGCATGGGCCGCCGACAATCGTGACCGGCTCGTCGAAGCTTGGGGCGATATGGTTCTGGACGTCCAGTAACCAGACCTCAATCGCGGGCTGCGCCTTTGCAGCCCGCACCCCCCCCATTTGCTGGAGACATCGGGATGGCCTCGGTCGAGATTACAGGGCTGCGCAAGCTCTATGGCAATGTGATGGCCCTGTCGGACATCACTTTGTCAATTCCATCAGGGGCATTCTATACCCTTCTAGGGCCTTCGGGATGCGGCAAGACCACCCTTTTGCGCACGATTGCCGGCTTTCACGCACAGAACTCCGGGCAAATCGCGATTGATGGCGCGTCCATCGAGGATCTGCCTGCCCACAAGCGCGATGTGGCGATGGTGTTTCAGGATTACGCCGTGTTTCCGCACCTGAGCGTGCGCGATAACGTCGCCTTCGGGTTGAAACAGCGCAAGGTGAACCGGACCGAGATCGACACCCGCGTGACCGAAGTGCTTGAGGTGGTGCAGCTTGGCCATCTGGCGGATCGTATGCCGCACGAACTCTCCGGCGGGCAGCAACAGCGCGTTGGACTTGCCCGCGCGATTGTCGTTCGTCCCAAGGTGTTGTTGATGGACGAACCCCTGTCCAACCTTGATGCCAAATTGCGTGTTGACCTGCGCGCAGAGTTGCGGCGCATCCAGCGCGATCTTGGGATCACAACCGTCTACGTCACCCATGATCAGGAAGAAGCGTTGGCTATGTCCGATATCGTTTGCGTGATGCATGGCGGCATTATCCAGCAGGCCGCGCCGCCGCTAGATATCTATCTGCGCCCCGCCAACCGGTTTGTCGCGACCTTCGTTGGCGCGAACAATTTTCTGGCGGTCAGCCGCACCGCCGCCAAGGCAACGCTTGTCTCTGGCGGTGCAGAGATTACGCCGCTGATCCGCGATGACGGTCCGGTTGTGGGTGCTATGCGGCCTGAAGATGTCCGCGTTCTGGCCGCGGGCACCACTGCGCCCGAAGGCGACATCATCGTTTCTGCGCGCATCCGCGAAATCAGCTTTATTGGCCGCGAGATGGAGATATTCGCACAGACCGATGCGGGCGAACACATCAAAGCGGTCTCGCGTCCGGATCCTGCCATTGTCGCCTTGCCCGAAAACAGCCCAGTCACACTGGCGATCCGACCTGATGATCTGTCGTTCTTTGTAGACAGTGGCGATGGGGTGCGTGTGCCATGAGTGCGCTGACCCGCCTGCGGCACATGGATTTCTGGACGGCGATCACCGTGCTGATCCTCACCGTGCTTGCCCTGTTGCTGATCCTGCCGATCCTACGGGTGCTGATGCTTGGCTTTGTTGACGCCGACACCGGTGGCTTTACCTTTGGTAACTTCGTCGAAGTATTCACCCGCAATTACTATCTCAACGGGTTCAAAAACTCGCTCTATGTCGCACTTTTAGGGACGCTCGGGGCCTGTTTGATCGGAATTCCGCTGGCGTTCTTTACGGCTAGGTTCGTTGTCGCCGGTCAAACGTGGATTTCTACGCTTGCCATTCTGGTTCTCGTCGCGCCGCCCTTTATCGGCGCCTATGCGTGGATCATGATGCTGGGGGCAAACGGGTTTATCACCAATTTCTTTGCCCATTTTGGAATCAACACACCAACGATCTATGGGGCGCACGGGATCGTTCTGGTCTTCACGCTGAAGTTTTTTCCCTTCATCTATCTAATGACGCAAACCTCGCTGAACGGCATGAACAAATCCTTTGAGGACGCCGCCGAGAACCTTGGGTGTACGCCGTGGCAGCGGTTTACCAAGATCACCCTGCCGTTGGTGTTTCCCGCAGTCAGCACCGGGGCAATCATTTGCTTTGTGCTAGCGATTGCAGATTTCGGCACGCCGGCCATTCTGGGACGCGGGTTTCGCACGCTTTCGACCATCGCGTTCTCTGCTTACCGGTCCGAACTTGGCGGTTTGCCAACAATGGCGGTAACAGTGTCGATCGTGATGATGGCGATGTCGATGCTGGCGCTGTTGGCGCAACGGCGTATCCTAGCCAAACGTCGCTATGCAAGTGCCCTGACCAATCCACCACGCAAGCAGCGGATGCAGGGCTGGCGTAACGTGGCGATGCACCTCTTTTGCCACGGCATTGTGCTCATCGCGATGCTGCCGACACTTGTTGTGGTCTACACATCGTTCCTGAAAACCAACGGTCCGGTGTTCATCGGCGGTTTCGGTCTGGAAAGTTATGAGCGGATTTTGCGCACGGCCCCTGATGCGATCACCAACAGTTTCATCTTCGCTCTCAGCGCGGTTGTGTTGATCACCATTTTTTCCGGCCTGATCAGCTATGTGATCGTGCGGCGCGATACGGCGGCATCGGGGGCAATCGATTTCTTGATGATGGTGCCCTATCTGGTGCCAGGGGTTGTGATTGCCATCGGTTATGTAACGACCTTCCGCGGCGGTCCGCTGGATGTGGTTGGCACGGCGGGTTTGCTGATCCTACTCTATTTCATCCGGCGGCTGCCTTACGGTGTACGCTCAACCACGTCGAGCCTGCGGCAGATAAAACCTTCGATGGAAGAAGCGGCCGTCAACCTTGGTGCTCCGCCGGCCCACGCGTTTTTGATTATCACTGTGCCATTGATCCTGCCCGGCTTGATCGTTGGCGCGCTGATGGGCTTCATCACCGCCATCAACGAGTTGTCGAGCACGCTGATCCTTTATGATGGCGGGACAATTACGATGCCGGTTCAGATCTACCTTGCGGTTCTGGACGGCGAATTCGGCCTTGCCGGTGCGCTGTCGACAGTTCTGCTAATCTGCACGGGTGCTTGTGTTTATGCGGTCTTCCGGTTTGCGGAAAATCGTGACTCTGCCTTTCTCTAGAAAGTTTTCTATGCAAATCGAGGCCGCCTCTTTCAGCAAGTATCGTGATGGCATCAGGAACGGGGATGACGTGATACTGGCCGTACCTGGCTGCGTCTTTGCCGTGTTCGACGGTGCGACGGACGCGCGCGGCACGGTCGTGAACGGGGTGCCCGCAGGCAGGCTCGCCGCCCTTACCGTCGCGCAATCCACTGCCGAAGTGATGCAAGATCCGGCCAACCGTCGACTGCCCGCGGAGGCGATCTTTGAACGCCTGTCGCTTGCCTTGCATAACCGGACCCAAGGCGGGGCTTTTGCAATTCCGCCATCGACAACGCTCGCACTTGCGCTGGATTGCGACCATGAATGGCGCTTCCTTATACTGGGCGACAGCGGCATCCGGCTGAACGGGACAGATGTGCTGCAACCGACGAAACTGATTGATAAGGTCTCCACAAGCGCGCGCGTGGCGCTGTTCCAGCATTTGCGCAACCAGTTTGGATCAGATGCGCTCGATGAGGCAGAAATGGCAACCCGTAGGGCGATCTTTCTGGGGCTTGACCAATCCGTCGCCGAAAACCATATCCCGGCCACGCTTGCCGCTGAGATCATTCAACGGGCTACGCAGGCTTGCAACCTTGCCGATCACGCAGATATCGTCGAGAGCTTTCTGAGGAGCGGCATCTGCAAGCAATACCTTTTCGCCAACAGCCCGGGCACCGTTTTCAGTTTTGACACGATGAACGGAACGGCCTCTTGCTTGGGTCAGTGGATCGACCGGACCCATCCGAAAAAGGCGATTCAAAGCATCGAGCTTTTCACCGACGGATATCCGACTCCTCCGGAAACCGTCAGCCTCGCCGACTGGGAGGACACATTCATCCGCATGGAAGTCGATGACTTTCACATGCTGGGAGATTTCGCCGCCGTAAAAGGTGCAACCTCGACCGAACACCACGACGACAGAAGTGTGGTCATCATTAAGGGACTGAATGCCTGACCCAACTAGAATACTGATGATTTGAATATCATGAATTCCACTTCCGGGGAGTGACCATGACACAAGAAATCAAGAAACATGGCAGCCTGATGGCCGCAGAAGCTGCGCAATGCCTTGATGTGTTCCAAAAGGCTGCAGTTCAGACCGTTTCCGGGCCCATCGACCTCCCGAACGCGATCTATACAATTGCACGCGGATCATCGGATGCTGCGGCCAACATCCTGTCCTATGAATTCATGCGCGAATTGGGCGTACCGATGACGTCTTTGCCGCCTTCCGTCTTTTCTATCGGGAAGGGCGTCGGGCTGAGCGGGGCTGCGATCTTGGTGATCAGCCAATCAGGCGCGAGCCATGACCTTGTTCTTTCGGCCAAAGGTGCCGCGAAAGCCGGCGCCAGAGTGCTGGCCTTAACCAATCAGGCAGACAGTGCGGTTGAAGCCGTGGCCGACCTGATCGTGCCAATTGGGGCGGGTCCGGAACTGGCCGTGCCCGCGACAAAATCTGTTGTCGGCGCGATCGCGGCGGGCATGGCTCTGTTGGCGTACATGAAGCCATCCTATCAGGCCAAAGCCCAACGCGCGGCCGAAACATTCGGTCGATTGTCCACGCAGCGCCCGCAAACTTCTGTCCTGCAATCGGCATTTTTACGCGCACGTCATGTTTATGTAATCGGGCGTGATACAGGGTATGGGGCCGCTCATGAAGTCGCACTCAAGCTCAAGGAATGCTGCGCCATTCATGCAGAAGCCTATTCAAGTTCAGAGGTCCTGCATGGGCCTTTGCAGCTGGCGACGAACCCCCTGATGGTTTTGATGCTCGACACCGGACAAGCCGACATTCAAGTCAGTCTGGATCAGGCCGAAGCACGGTTCCGTTCTATTGATTGCGACGTTTACCGCATACGCGTGCCTGATTTGGAGGCGGCAGACGTGTCTCCAGCCGCGGCGGCCGCCGCTTTGCTTGCTGTCATGTATCCAATCATCCTCAACACAGCCCTTATCTTAGGACTTGATCCCGATAGACCGGAAGCATTGTCGAAAGTCACACAAACAACATGACAAAAGATCTTATAAAATGGGCGACATGGCGCGAAATCCATAGCCAGCCAGATATTTGGCGCAGCTGGGGGGCCACCCTGGATGTATCCGGTCTGCGCGCCTGGATCGCAGCGCAGGATTTTGACGAGGTCTGGTTTTGTGGCGCGGGCACAAGTGCCTATATCGGTGATATCATTGCCGCATCGGTGAAAGGGACCAGGTCTGTGCCCAGTACCGATCTTGTCGCCGATCCGGCATTTGTCTTGCAAGGCGCGCGCCCCTTGGTGGTCAGTTTCGGGCGGTCCGGGAACAGCAGTGAAAGCAAAGGAACGATGCTAGCGCTGGATGCCTTGGCACCTGATGCACCGCGGCTCAATATCACCTGTAACAAGGATGGTGCGCTCGCCACCATGGTCTCCACCGGGCCAGCAAAGGTCATCGTTTTGCCCGATGCGACACATGATGCAGGCTTTGCGATGACTTCCAGCTTTTCAACGATGTTAATGACGGCGCTCGCACTTTTTGATGCCGAAGCTGATTTTGGCACCCGCTTGAACGCCCTTGCGGACCAATTGGAAAACCTGTTGCCCATCTTCGCGCAAGGCGGCGACCGCCCTGACCGCGCGGTCTTTGTGGGCGCTGGTCCTTTGGCTTTTGCTGCGCGTGAAGCTGCGTTGAAGGCTATGGAACTTTCCGCAGGTCAGACGCCTGCGCTTTGGGATAGTACACTCGGGTTTCGTCATGGCCCCAAGTCGTTCGTAACCGAAACGACCGCAGTCACTGTCTTTCTCAGCCCCCAAGAACCCACTCACGGGTACGACACTGATCTGGCAGAGGAGTTACGCAAGCAATTTCCTCGGTCAGCGGTCCAAACAATCGGTCCGGGCGGAGATATTGATCTCTCCATGCCATTCGGTGCGGCATGGGCTGCACCGCTTTGTGTCGCCGCAGCCCAAGTCCAAGGCGTTCAGTGGGCCCATTCCCTTGGCGTGAATGTCGACGATCCCTTTTCAGGGCAAGCCACGCTCAGCCGTGTTGTTGCAGACGTCAAATTGTACCCCGTGATGTCATGAGTGCGATCGGGATCGATCTTGGAGGCACAAAAATCGAGACGCAGATCTTTGACGGCACTTGGGCCGTGGTCGGGCGGCGGCGCGATGACACGCCGCGAGACTATGATGCACTGGTCAAGGCCGTTGCAGCGCAAATCAGCTGGGCGGTCGCCCAGACAGGGGTGGGAACGCCCGTCGGGGTCGGCGCGGCCGGTCTTGTCAATCCCGCGAACGGTTTGGCGCTTACGGCCAATCTCGCCGCCACCGGGCACCCCTTCCCCGCGGACATTGCCGATGCCGCCGGCTGTGACATCACCTATGTGAATGACTGTCGTGCTTTGGCTTTGTCAGAGGCCGTGTTTGGACAAGGGAAGGAATGTCGCACGGTGATGGCACTGATCCTTGGCACGGGCGTTGGCGGCGGAATTGCTGTTGATCGGCGCATTCTGCAGGGACCGACGCGAACCGGGGGGGAGTTTGGACACACCTCTGCGCCTGCGCATCTGATCGCACGCCATAACTTGCCGATCTGGCAATGCGGCTGCGGGCGAATGGGCTGTGTTGAAACCTTTATCGCCGGGCCCGGGCTTGGGCGATTGGCTAAACACATGACCGGCAGGGATGTTTCGCCACCTGAAATTGCACAGGCACGCGATGGCGCGATGGCATCTGTCTGGCAAGTCTGGTGCGACCTGACCGCAGATCTGCTGCACACGCTTACATTGATAGCAGGCCCGGACTTGATCGTTCTCGGGGGGGGGCTGACGAAAATCGATGGGATCGTCGATGATCTAACGCGGGCTGCAAATGCGGCACAGCTTTCAGGTTTCACCACGCCCCCCATCGTCTTGGCCGAAGGGGGCGACACGAGCGGTGCACGCGGTGCCGCATTTGCCGCATGGCAGGCGCAGCGTCATGACTGAGGTGCTGCGCGATATCATACGGCGCAATCGTACCGGGGAACGGGTAGCGATCGTGTCAGTCTGTTCCGCCCACCCGGACGTGTTGCGGGCGTCATTGGCCATGGCCGAACGGCTTGACCGCCATATTGTGATCGAGGCGACATCAAATCAGGTCAATCAGGATGGCGGATACACGGGAATGGTGCCTGCTGATTACATCGGTTTCATCAACACAATAGCGGATGAGGCAGGTGTCACCCGTGAGCGGATTGTCTTTGGCGGTGACCATCTTGGGCCTCAGGCTTGGCGAGCATTGGACGGAGCCAGTGCGATGGCGAAAGCAGAAGCTATGATACGCGATTATGTGGCGGCAGGGTTTGGCAAAATCCACCTTGATTGCTCCGAAGGGTGCGCGGGAGAAGCTCCGCAGCTGGGCGACGGATTGACGGCAGAGCGTTCTGCCCGGCTGGCGCAGATATGTTGTGAGACAGGTGATGATCTTTTGTTCGTGGTTGGCACCGAAGTTCCACCACCCGGTGGTGCCCGAGTTGATGAAGATAATGCTATCCCCCCAACTTCGCCAAACGCAGCCCGCGACACCTTGGCAGCCCATGACGCTGCATTTGGCGACATGTCGGACCTTATTGGTGGATTGGTCGTTCAACCCGGTGTGGAGTTCAGCCCGACAACCATGCACCCTTTGCCAATGGAACGCGATCCCCACTTGCGAGAGGCGTTGGTTAACCACCCCCATGTTTGCCTTGAAGCGCATTCGACCGACTACCAGAACCCTGCAGTGTATCCAAGATTGGCCGACCTTGGGTTTGCCTTTCAGAAAGTCGGCCCAGCGTTGACCTTTGCCTATCGCGAGGCGCTTTATGCACTTGATCAGTTGCGGCCATCCAAGGGTGCCCTACAGGCCACGATGGAGGCCGTGATGCTGGCCGATCCATCTATGTGGCAAGGACATTATAGCGGTGATGAAGCGGCACTTTCAGCGCAGCGTCATTTCGGGCTGTCGGACCGTATCCGCTATTACTGGCCTACGGCTAAGGCGCAGACTGCGGTGCGGGGTCTTTTGA
The DNA here is from genome assembly GCA_023263855.1 of Yoonia sp. GTDB lineage: Bacteria > Pseudomonadota > Alphaproteobacteria > Rhodobacterales > Rhodobacteraceae > Yoonia. The sequence continues at coordinate 11,151 of JALQUF010000074.1, forward strand.
CCGAGTTGGACAGTTCGATCCCCGACACCATGTTGTTGACCGTTTTTGACCAAAGCATTCTAGACCGCGCGGAAGGGCTGCAAGGGGCGCAGGCACAAAGGCTTATCCATGCACAGATAGAATGCGCTCTGGCCCCCTATTTCTTTGAGAAAACAGCATGACAGATCTTTGGATTGCACCGGATTTGCTGTTTGACGGCCAGACTTTGCTATCAGGGCAAGCTATTCGCATTGGCGACAACCGGGTCTCTGACATTGCGCCCGCGACCAGTGATGCCCTGCAAATCAAAGGGTGCCTGTCGCCCGGTTTTGTCGATCTACAGGTCAATGGTGGCGGTGGAGTCATGCTGAACACAACACCGACCAGAGCGGGCATTGCCAAGATCGCCGCAGCACACCGACGTTTTGGGACCGTCGCAGTGATGCCAACAGTCATTACCGATGCACCGGACGTGCTGGAAAAAGCTGCTGAGGCTGCAATCTTGTCCCGGTATGATGACGGCATTGTCGGTTTACACATCGAGGGTCCACATATTTCAGTGGCGCGTCGGGGCACGCACAACAGTGCATTCATTCGCGACCTGGACGGACGGACGATAGACGTTGTGGCACGACTGCTTCGCCAAGATGTTGCCGTGATGATCACGTTGGCACCGGAGGCTGCTTCACCGGCTCAAATTGCAACCCTTTCCGATATGGGGGCCATAGTCTCGATTGGCCACACCGATGCCAGCGCGGAAGTGGTTGAGGCCGCAATCGCGGCCGGCGCATCATGCGCAACCCATTTGTTCAATGCAATGTCGCCCATGGCAGGGCGCGCACCGGGCGCTGTCGGTGCGATCATAAATTCGCAAATGCGGTCCGGCATTATCTGTGATGGCCATCATGTTGATGACCGTATGATTGCTTTGGCCCTGCGGGCACGCCCGTCAGCGGACCTGATGTTCCTTGTGTCCGATGCCATGGCGACGGTGGGCGGCCCCGATCATTTCTGCCTTTACGGGAGTGATGTGCATCTGGAACAGGGGCGCCTGATCAACGAATACGGCAGTCTTGCAGGTGCGCATATCACCCAAGCGCAAGGCGTGGCACGTTTGGTCAATTCTGTGGGGGTTAGCGCCCAAGACGCCCTGCGCATGGCCATTACGACCCCGGCCCGGATTGTCGGCAAGGACCGTCTTGCATCATTGATCGCGCAGGATGTTCGCAATCTGATCGTACTGTCCGGAGACTTCATCGATACCAAACCATTTGCGGATGCCCTTGCGCAAGCCGTGGCACATAATGCCGCGGAATCGTCCCCATAGGTTTGAAATCTGTGTCAAAACGCCCGCCGCAATTTCCGCCTCTGCCGGTCTTGCGGATCGTCTCGAATTTTGTAGTTGGCTGGATGCAGGTAGTTTGACGCCGGATATCCATATGATAAAATTATGACGGTTCTTTGTTTGCCAGAGGCTCCAACTCATGAGTAGGAGGGCGCACCATGAACAAGACAACAACCAAGGATACCTAAAGAAGCCTTTCATTGAAGATGTCCAGACCAATAACGCGGGGCCTCAGCTGATAAGAATTATTGGTTAATCTCTTCTTTCAAGGCGAATCGGTCGGAACGGCTTGTTCAGCGATCTCTTCTGATCCGTCAAAAGCACACGCTTGCTTGGAATAAGCAGTGGAACGCAGGTTTCTGGCGTGAGCCGGGGCAGCTACAATCTCCACGATTTGCGAAATCAGCCGCTCATCCCGCTGCAGGCTGCACTAATGACCGTTTCTCTCACCGCGCTACGGCATGGCGGTTTTCGCTCACGCCGCATCTTTCTTGCTGCGAGCGCGCGCAGCATAAAATCACAATGGCCGAGTTGGGCTCCTTCGAGACCTTCGCCGCCATCTACTCCAATGGCCGGTACGCTCGCAGACCCTTTCCATCAATATGAACTGGCGGCTGCCTAAGAAGCTTATCCACTATCACTTTTTCCGATCCGCATGAGTGCGTCTAAGTCGATTTCCTGCTTCTGTTCGTCATTTATATCTGGCTGAGTTTCCGACACTGGCTGCGGCCCGTCGACATCCCACATCACCGCGTGCGCGCCTGTCTTCCAGCGATACACCCAACCAACAATGCTGCATCCATCCGTCCCGATCAGATTTGCGATCGGGAAGCCTTCGCCTTTCTCTTCGTTCACTGTTCAATGACTTCCTGCACTATGGCGATGCGCGTTCTTTTTAGCCTCTCCAAGCGTTCGTAATGAACGCACGCCGCACTTCATTAAAATGGGTTAGCTGTTATTCTTTGAGAGAGTACACTTCATCTGGAGACGTCCGAAATTGAGCGTCACCGTAAATTCACTCAATTCAAATTCTATGGTCGGGCTCCGTGGCGGCTTCGACGCTCGCCAATATCTCGAAAGGGTTAAATCCGACGGCACGGGACAATGCGATGAGCTCAACGACATCGATCCGACGTTCGCCGCTTTCGATACGCGCGACGAATGACTGGTGATGTCTGAGTTTGTCGGCCAATTCTTTCTGGCTGAGGCCAGCCTTGATGCGGGCGTCGACCAACGCCTGGCACAAAACCTCCTGTCCTTTGCTTCTGATTGTCTTTGCCACGCGTCACATACCTTTTGTGACGTCGCTAGCGGATGTAATCTGTTATCTAAAAAGTAGATATTTGTGGGTGTTATCGGCGTCTGGTTTCCATGGGCTGCAAGTCTGGTGCTCCCGAGGTTGCCCATCAATCCCCTACCAATTGCAGAAATCGGCCATAATCCTCGCTGACTTCGCGCGCTTCCTCGAAAGCGCGGGCGCGTTCGCTGTCGAGGCAACGGAAGTAGCTCTGGATATCCTGGATGTAGTCTTCGAAATCGCGACGGATGATGTCCGCATAGTCCCGCGCGGCCTGCGAATCGCTTGGCAAGAAAGGACGGGATGGCACGAAGCAGGATTCCGCTAATATCGGCTCGGGAACGCAGATCAGAAGGGCCCAAGCTTGTAATGGTAGCGGGCATGTCAACCTTGGGTTTCTCAAACCTGTTATCTCCTTGATCGCGGACACTGGCCGTGACTAGTGTTTGTGTGACTAAACTACAGCCAAAGCACGATATTACATCTTGCGGTTGATAGTATACTATCGTAACTCTGGGCTTCAAGTAGGAATGCCCGGGCGTTGCGTCTTTGG
>JALQUF010000075.1 GCA_023263855.1 Yoonia sp.
CTGCTTTGGCCCTATGTTGGTGAGATGTTTGTCAGCGACGCCGTTGACGACGCGGTGGCCGGTGCGGGCATTGCCCCTGACCTTGCTGATTTGCGCGCGCAGTTCGATGCGATGGTCAAACCGATCCTTGGTGAGGCCACGTTGATCATCCCCGAGGGCGGCTTTGCCCATAAGGGCGGCAAGACCGGCTTTCAGCATTCTGAGCATCTGGGCCATTTGCTGACGCAGATGCAGTGGTTGCAGCGGGCTTATCCGGGGGCAACGTGGTAATATGAAACCGGCAGAGGCACAGATTTGGGACTGGCTTGATGCGGTGCCCGACCCAGAGATCCCCGTGATCTCGGTCGTTGATCTGGGCATTGTGCGCAACGTGGCGTGGGATGGTGATACGCTTGAGGTGGCGGTCACGCCCACCTATTCCGGCTGTCCTGCAACAGGCGTGATTTCGATGGATATCGAAACGGCCTTGCATGATCGCGGCATCAAAGATGTGCGGATCAAGACCCAGATCAGCCCACCATGGACGACGGATTGGTTGTCTGACAAAGGCCGCGCCAAGCTGGTTGATTACGGCATCGCCCCACCCCGCGCCGCAGGCGGACCGGAATGCTGCCCGCGCTGCAAATCCACACACGTTACGCGCATCAGCCAGTTTGGATCGACCCCGTGCAAAGCCCAATGGCGTTGCGAGGAATGTCTGGAACCATTCGACTATTTCAAATGTATCTGAGGAGAAAACGTGATGGCACGCTTTCATCAACTGTCCGTCACTGACGTCACGAAAACCATCCGCGATGCGGTTGTCGTGACACTGAAACCAGTGAACGGCGGAGACTTCGATTTCACGCAGGGCCAGTATCTGACCTTCCGACAGGATTTTGACGGCACTGAAGTGCGCCGCTCTTATTCGATCTGCGCCGGCAAGGACGACGGCGTGTTGCAAGTGGGCATCAAAAAGGTCGATGGCGGTGCTTTCTCAACTTGGGCGAATGAAACACTGGCCCCTGGCATGACCTTGGAAGCCATGGAGCCGATGGGCAGTTTCCACACCCCCATCACGCCCGAAGCGGCCAAGAACTATCTGGGGTTTGCAGGTGGATCGGGGATAACCCCTGTTTTGTCGATCATGAAAACAGTGCTGACACGTGAACCCCATAGTACATTCACACTTGTCTATGCAAACCGCGGTGTGAACACGATCATGTTCCGCGAAGAGCTTGAGGACCTTAAGAACCTCTATATGGGGCGCTTGACGGTGATTCATGTGCTTGAGAGCGATGCGCAAGACATCGACCTGTTCACAGGCCGCGTGGATGCGGACAAGTGCAAGGCATTGTTTGCGCATTGGATTGACATTGACAGCGTAGATACCACTTTCATCTGCGGGCCTGAACCAATGATGCTTGGGATCGCCGCTGCCTTGCGTGAACACGGGCTCAGCGACGATCAGATCAAGTTCGAACTATTCGCCAGCGCCCAGCCCGGGCGGATCAAGCGCAAGGCGACCCATGACGCAGGAAGCGTGGCCGCCAAGTCGACCGAAGCCACCATCACGATGGATGGATCGGCGCGCAGCTTTACGATGGATAAGGACCAATCAATCCTTGATGCCGCGCTCGAAAACGCGCTGGACGCGCCTTACGCCTGCAAGGCCGGGGTATGTTCGACCTGCAAATGCAAAGTGCTTGAAGGCGAGGTCGAGATGCTCGCCAACCACGCGCTTGAGGATTACGAGGTGGCGCGCGGTTATGTGCTGTCATGTCAGGCTTACCCGCTCACCGACAAGGTGGTCGTGGACTACGATCAATAAGGAGAGCGACCATGACCGATACGATGGATATTGCCGAATACCTTGCAAAGGGTGGACGCCTTACCAATCCGGCCAATGTGCCGACACGCTATCGCGCCGAACTGATGAAAATCATGGCCACTTTCGTGGATAGTGAGCTTGCAGGTGCGGCAGGGTTTGCCGACGTGATTAACGCAGGCCCCGGGATCAAAGAGCGGATCGCAGCAGCGCGGATCGTCTTGGAAAAGACTGATAATGCCGACAAAGTGCTGAAATTGATGGGGCAGTTTGGGGCCAACACCGACCGCTACGCCAACCACCACCCGTGGTCGGATCGTTTGGCACGGGACACCGCCCCCGGTGCCAAGCGCAATGAACACGACATGCGCCTGTCAGTGCTGAATTATCCGCTGGATGGCTGGACCGATGCAGTTGTCATGAACATGCTGATGGGGATTGCCGTAGGTGTTCAACTGGCCGAGTTCCTGACGTCATCTTACCAGCCTTTCGCAGAGGCCATTCGCGAGGTCGAACCGCGCGAAAGACGTCATACCGAGCTTGCTGTGGAAGGGATCGAGAAACTGATCGCTCAGGGTGAAACCGCCGCTGTGCAAGACAGCGTCGCTTACTGGTGGCCGCGTGTGAGCGAAAGCTTTGGCACAGGTGTGTCCCCGCGCAGTGATGCCTTGAAAGCGATGGGCCTGCGCAGCAAGAGCAACGCAGACCTGCATACCGAATGGATGACGGCGGCGACAGCGCAGTTGGACAAACTAGGACTGACGCGCCCTGAGTAGGATTAATAAGTGCGCGGCCGCTACAGGCCGTGCACACCTGTCAGTGTCAACCGTGTGACCAGTTGGGCATATTCATCGCGTGCTTCCTGATCGGCACGACTGTTCCACATATAAAACCAGTTGAGCATACCAAAGACCGACATAACGGTCGCACGCAATTTGCGCGGATCGTCGGCAAAGACGTCAGGCGCGATGCTTGTGACAACGTCGCTCATCTGGATCACCAGATCACGTTGATACGACTTCAGCACACGCTGCTGATCTTCGGGCAAAAGCGGTATGCCTTCGGTCTGTATCTTGTGCTCATGGTCCATGCCTTCGTAAGACAGCAAGGTTTCAACCACGATCCGGCCCAGCTGTTCTGGCGGGTCAAGCCCGTCGAGGTCCAGCCCCGTGATGCGGTCACGCAAGGCTGACAGATAGGTATCCAGAATATCGAACAACAGCGCATCTTTGCTGGTGTAATAGTGATAGATATTCGCTTTTGATATGCCGCATTCCTTGGCGACATGCGACATTGACGCCCGCGCGTAGCCTTGCTCGGCAAACAGGCGGGCGGCAATCTGAAGGATATGGACACGTTTTGCGTCGTGATCTTTGGCAATAGGGCGAGACACGGTTATTCCTTGTTGCGATTGTCCACGACGCGCACGGCTTTACCCTGGCTGCGCTCTACAGCCCCGGGATCACCTACCATAACTTCCGTTGAGACACCAACCATATCCTTGATATGCTTGGTCAACATCCGTGCCGCAGCTGTCTTGGAGAGTTCATCGGCAGCGTCAGGATTGGCTTCCACGAAGACCCGCATCGCGTCCATGCGGCCGGATTTATAAAGCTCAATCTGGAAATAGGGCGCAAGCCCCCCTGTCGCCATGACCTGTTCTTCGATCTGGGTCGGGAAGACATTGACGCCACGCAGGATCATCATGTCATCGGACCGACCCGTGATCTTTTCCATCCGCCGCATGCTGCGTGCAGTACCGGGCAAAAGCCGGGTGAGATCGCGGGTGCGATACCGGATCATCGGCATGCCCTCTTTGGTCAAAGTGGTGAAGACAAGTTCACCCTCTTCGCCGTCTTCAACGACCTCACCTGTGGCGGGGTTGATGATCTCGGGGTAATAGTGGTCTTCCCAAACGTGCAGGCCGTCTTTGGTTTCCACGCATTCGTTGGCTACACCCGGGCCCATAATCTCGCTTAGCCCGTAGATATCAACGGCATGCATGTCAAAAGCCTCTTCGACCTCTTTGCGCATGGCATTGGTCCAGGGTTCAGCCCCGAAGACACCGACCTGAAGCGATGATTTGCGCGGATCGAGACCGGCTTTGTGGAACCCCTCAAGGATGTTCAGCATATAGGACGGTGTGACCATGATGCCTTTCGGTTCAAAGTCGGTGATCAGCCCCACCTGCTTTTCTGTCTGGCCGCCACCCATCGGGACAACCGCCGCCCCCAGCCGTTCGATGCCATAGTGTGCCCCAAGCCCGCCTGTGAACAGGCCGTAGCCATAGGCGTTATGGATCGTATCGCCCGCGCACAAACCCGAGGCGCGCAAACTGCGGGCAAGCGTATCAGCCCAGACATCGATATCGTTCTTGGTGTAGACGACAACTGTGGGCTTGCCCGTCGTGCCGGACGAGGCATGGATGCGCACCAGTTTTTCGCGTGGGACCGCAGACAGGCCGAACGGATAGTTGTCGCGCAAGTCATTTTTGTAGGTGAATGGGAACTTGGCCAGATCCTTGAGGTCTTTGAGATCATCAGGATGCACCCCGGCTTCATCGAACCGTTTGCGATACATCGGAACGTTGTCATAGGCGTGGCGCAACGACCACTTCATACGCTCCAACTGCAAGGCGGCGATTTCGTCGCGGCTGGCAATTTCGATCGGCTCTAAATCGGCTTTCGCCGGGGTCAGGTCTTCCATAGGTTATCCTCCATCCCTTAGGTTATTCTGTAAACAACTGGCCTTTGATCGCACGCGAAAGGCCCCGCATTTCAGCGACTGTCTTGCCATCCTGATTGCTGACGCGCACGTCATAAATGCCGCTGCGTCCGGTCAACGAGACCTCTTGCGCAGTTGCGGTCAGGGTATCGCCCAACTGCGCAGGCGCGGTGTAGGTGATCATATTGTTTTGCGCGACGGTCGCTTGGTTGCGGCTGTTACAAGCGAAGGCAAAGCAGCTGTCAGCCAGCGAAAAGGTGATCCCGCCGTGGCACATGCCGTGGCCGTTGCAGTGGTGCTTTTCGACGGTCATTGTCATGACGGCGGTGCCTTCATCAACCGACACCAGTGTCATCCCCAACCATTGGGATGCCCCATCGCCTGACCACATCGCCTCAGCTGCACGTGTTGCACGTTCTTTAGGGGTCATGCTCAGGCTCCCTTGAATTTCGGGGCGCGTTTTTCGAGAAAGGCCGAGACGCCTTCGGCGTAGTCCGCGCTTTCGCCGCAGGTTTTCATGAAATCCGCCTCCATCTCTAGATGGTCGCTCAGCGTATCTGTTGCGGCGGCCTGAATGGCCGCTTTGCTGAGACCAAGTCCAAGCGTCGGGCCATTGGCAAAACCGGCTGTCATGGCGCGTGCTTCGGTCATCAGGTCTTCGTCAGGCAGCGCTTTCCAGATCAGCCCCCAATCTTCGGCCTGATGTGCGGGCAAGGGTTGCGCCGTAAAGGCCAGCCCTTTGGCGCGCGCTTCACCGATCAGGCGTGGCAAATGCCAGCTGCCGCCCGTATCAGGGATCAGCCCTACTTTTGCGAAAGACTGAATGAATTTCGCGCTATGTGCGGCCAGCACAATGTCGCAAGCCAGCGCCAGATTTGCCCCTGCTCCGGCGGCAACCCCATTCACTGCACAGACCACCGGAAATTCCAGCGCGCGGATCAAACGCACCAGCGGCGCATAGAATTTACGCACCGTTGCGCCAAGGTCAGGCGGTGATGTCATTTTAGAAGGATCGCGATCGCCAAGATCCTGTCCGGCGCAAAAACCCCTGCCCGCCCCTGTCAGCAGCACGGCGCGCATGCCGGTGTCACGCGCCTCTTCAAGTGCGGCCCGCAACGCGTGGTGCATTTCGTCGTTGAAACTGTTGAGTCGGTCTGGGCGGTTCAGCGTAATTTCTGTCCAGTTTTCGTGTGTTTGAACAAGAATCGGGTTGGTCATTTCGCGGTCACTTTCTGGTATTCATAAATTCATACTTGCATAAACCGACCGGTTGGTCAATTAATGATGATGCAGCGATTCTTGAGGAGGAATGTCGTGGGCATTGTCGATGTAGAAGTGCAAAACGGGCTTGCCTGGGTGACGGTGAAAAACCCGCCAGTCAACGCCACGTCGACTACTGTCCGCCAAGGTCTGCTGGACGCCGTGGCGAAGGTTCAAGGGGCCGAGCGCGCCATTTTGCAATGCGCGGGCCGGACCTTCATCGCCGGTGGCGACATGAGCGAGTTTGACGCCCCACCCCAAGAACCGCACCTTCCTGATGTTGTGAATGCGATCGAAGCCAGCGAGACACCGTTTATCGCGGCGCTGCATGGCACGGTGCTGGGTGGCGGTTTGGAAATTGCGATGGCTTGCGCCTACCGCGTTGCCGCGCCAGGCACAAAGCTGGGGCTGCCAGAAGTTAACGTTGGGCTGATTCCCGGTGCAGGCGGCACTCAGCGCGCACCTCGCCTTTTCGGCTGGGATGCTGCGATTGATATGGCCTGTTCCGGCAAACTGGTGACCGCCGAAACGGCGCTCAAGCTGGGCGCGGTTGACGTGATTGATGCAGATATCACCACGGCTGCACAGAACATCCCGCTCACATCGCCCATGCGCGTATCTGACCGCCCTGTTGAAGCGCTCGATAGTGAATGGATTGCGGAAAAGCGGACCACCTTGAAACACCGCGCCCGTGGTCAAGCCGCCCCATTGCACAATCTTGATGCCCTGCTTTGGGCCTGCGAACCCTTTGCAAAGGGCCAACCAAAAGAGCGCGACCTGCATCTTTCGCTGCGCAACTCTGATCAAAGCCGCGCCTTGCGCCATGCGTTCTTTGCCGAACGGGCCGTGGCGCAACCCGCCGAAATTGCGGGTGTCAAGCCCAAGGAGATCGCGCGTATTGCAGTTGTAGGCGGCGGGCTGATGGGGGCTGGTATTGCAGCCGCGTGTTTGGGAGCCGGTTTTAACGTCACCATCATCGAGCGCGACCAAGAGGCTGCCAAAGCCGCTGAAGGCCGCGTGCACGGCATTGTTGCTGGCGCCCTGAAGCGCGGCAAGATTGACCAAGCCAAGCATGATGCACAAATCACAGCCTTTACTGCTGGCGTCGGATACGACATCGCCAAAGATGCTGACCTCGCGATTGAGGCGGTGTTTGAGGATGTGAACGTCAAGAAAGAGGCGTTTCAAAATCTCGCAACTGTGATGCGCGAGGGCGCGATTCTTGCGACCAACACGTCATATCTTGATCCGCGCGGTATTTTTGATGGCATTGCGAATCCGGCCCGATGTGTCGGTCTGCATTTCTTTTCGCCTGCGCACATCATGAAGCTGCTTGAGGTCGTCAAACTTCCGAAAACCGCACCAGACACATTGGCGACGGCCTTTGCTTTGGCGAAACGCCTACGCAAAGTGGCGGTGCTGTCCGGTATTTGTGACGGTTTTATCGGCAACCGGATGTTGGCCGCTTATCGCCGTGCGGCGGAATATATGCTGGCCGATGGGGCGTTGCCCAAACAAATTGACGATGCGATGCGCGCCTTTGGTATGGCGATGGGCCCGTTTGAAGCCCAAGACATGAGCGGATTACAGATCGCGCTGGCCAATCGCCGCCGTCAGGATGCGACCCGCGCGCCAAGCGAACGCTATGTCACGATTTCAGATCAACTTTGCGCGGCGGGCCGCACCGGTCAACGCGCGGGTAAGGGCTGGTATCTCTATGAGGACGGCGACCGCACGCCAAAGGTGGACCCGGCTGTCACTGACCTGATCACAATCTATTCCCGTGACAACGCCATCACTCGCGAGGCTTTCACACCCGGCCAGATCCAGACCCAACTGCTGGCGGCCTTGGCCAATGAAGGGGCGCGGATCGTCGACGAAGGAATCGCAGAAAACGACGCCGCCGTCGATATGGTCAAGCTGCATGGCTACGGCTTTCCGCGCTGGCGCGGCGGGCCGATGTTTGCCGCTCAAATTGCCGGGAACGACGCGATCCGCGCCGCGCTCGACGTACTTGAGGCCAAAAGCCCCGGATCGTGGATCAGGGCCGCACGGTATCAATAACGACCCACGACCAACATTCTCTAGGAGGAGGAAAACATGAACAAATATCTACTTGGAACACTGACCGCCGCGTCCCTCACAGCCGGCGCAGCAGCATATGCCGAAGCTGAGTACACGCTTGTCTTCTCAAGCTGGGTGCCACCGACCCATAATATCAACGCACAAATGCTACCCAACATCATTGATATGATTGAAGAGGCAACCGACGGTCGTGTGACCGGCGAAGTGCGTATGGGCATTGCGCCGCCACCTGCACAAATGGACCTTGTTCTGGATGGCGCTGTTGACGTGGCCTATGTTTTTCACGGCTACCAACCGGGCCGCTTTGTCAGCTACAAACTGGTGGAACTGCCAGGCGTCGACACCACGGCCGAGGCTGCTTCGGTTGCATACTGGAACCTGTTTGAGAACTATCTGGCCGAGTTGAATGAGCACCGTGGCGTCAAGGTGATCGGCCTGCACACACACGGCCCCGGCCAGTTGCACACTAACACACCTGTCAACAGCCTTGCCGATATGGCCGGTCTGAAATTGCGGATGCCCGGTGGCGTTGCAAGTGAAGTCGGCACGGCCCTCGGCACCACGGGTATTCAGGTACCAGCGCCAAAGGTTTACGAAACACTTGCCTCGAACGCGGCTGATGGCGTGATGATGACAATCGACAGCCGTCAGGGTTTCCGCCTGACCGAAGTTGCCCCGAACTACTATGAGATGCCGGGCGGCTTTTTCCGCGGATCTTTCGCTTACATCATGAACGAAGACACTTTTGCCGATCTGCCAGAAGACTTGCGCACGGCATTGGAAGAGAACGTGTTCGGCGAACCGATCAGCCGCATGTCAGGTGCTGTCTGGGACGACGGTGATGCGTTCAGCGTCCAGCTGACCAAGGACACCGAAGGCAACACGATCACAATGGCATCTGACGAAGATGTGGCCACCTTTGCGCCGATCATCGAAGCCGTGACCGCAAGCGTTCTGGAAGAGGTCGGGGCCCAAGGCCTCGATGCACAAGCTGCTCTTGCGTCGTTCCGCGCCGAGCTGGGTGTCGAGTAACAGACCCCGACACCCCAGTGGCCGGGCATATGACATGCCCGGCCCTATTGCCTCAGGAGACATCCGATGCCGACGTTGAAAAAAGTCTACCGCGTCCTTGTGCTTGTGCCGATCTGGCTTGCCTGTGCAGCCCTGTTTGTGCTGATGGTGATGACCTTTAGCGACGTGATCCTGCGATCCAGTTTCGATTCCCCTATTGAGGCCGGAACCGAGTTGACGCGGATTTTGGTGGCCGTGATGGTCTTTGCCGTGATGCCGCATATTTCGGTCAGCGGCGGGCATATCGCTGTCGATTTGACGGACGGTATTTTTGAAACACTGAGACTGACACGCCTGCGCGACGGGCTGATCCTGATCCTGTCAGGGGGCATGATGTACTGGCCAGTGGCGCAGGTCTGGACGCTGGCCGAGCGCACGCGCAGTTATGGCGATGTCACCGAGTATCTCGGACTGCCGCAGTATCTAACCATGTGGTTCATCGCATCGGGCATCACACTGGCCGCATTGGCGATGGTAATCGCAGGGGTGTTGACCCTTGTCGCGCCAAAACTTCTCAAGGAGCTAAAGATATGACCGCTGCACTGATCGGTTTTGGCGTTGTTCTTGTCCTCGTCCTTTTGCGAATGCCGATCGTATTCGCCATGGGCTTGGTCGGCACGTTGGGCTTTGCCTATGAACGCGGCGGAAGCCTGTTTGATGAACGCGGTTTGCGCGCGTCCTTGTCTATGGTTGGACGGCAGGTCACGGACACCGCGCAGGACTACGGCCTGTCTGTGATCCCCTTGTTCATCCTGATGGGCCTGTTTGTGAACAAAGGCGGCATGGCCCGCGAGCTTTATGCGGTGTCCAACGCTTTCCTTGGCCATATGCGCGGCGGCCTTGCCATGGCGACCGTCATGGCCTGTGGTGGCTTTTCGGCAATCTGCGGTTCGTCGCTGGCAACAGCCGCGACCATGTCCAAGGTGGCGATGCCTGAAATGCGCCGCTTCAATTATTCTGACCGGTTGGCCACAGCTTCTATCGCCGCTGGCGGTACGCTGGGCATTCTTATTCCCCCCTCTGTGATCCTGGTGATTTATGGCATCCTGACCGAAACATCGATCGGCAAGCTGTTCATGGCCGGGATCATTCCGGGCCTGATGGGTATCCTGTTTTATCTGGGTGCGGTCCGTTACACGGTTTGGCGCAGCCCCGATGCCGGCCCCGCCGGTGTCCGCACGGCCTGGCCGGAACGCATCGTCGCGCTGAAATCGGTCTGGGCGGTTCTTCTGCTGTTCTTTCTGGTAATCGGTGGCCTTTACGGTATCTTTGATTTCGCCCCGCTGAACCTGACATTCTCGCCAACCGAAGCGGCCGGTATGGGGGCGATGGGTGCGTTTATCATCGCTTTGGCCCGTGGCGGTCTGAGTTTTAAAGGCATGATCGACGTGCTGACTGAAACGGCCGTAACCTCTGCCAGCCTGTTCGCTGTGCTGATCGGTGCGCAAGTCTTTTCCAACTTTGTCAATGTCGCCGGCATGCCAGAAGCACTGATCGGCCTTGTCACGGCCTATGACGTGTCTCCGATGATGGTCATGGCGATGATCCTGCTGGTCTACATCGTGTTGGGCTGTGTCTTTGAAAGCATGTCGATGCTGCTGCTGACGGTTCCGATCTTCTTTCCGCTGGTCACATCGCTTGGCTTTGATCCGATCTGGTTCGGTATCGTGGTGGTCGTTGTCGTTGAAATCTCGCTGATCACGCCGCCTGTGGGTCTGAACGTCTTTATCCTCAAAGGGGTCGTCGGCGACGTGTCGACCGGCACGATCTTCAGAGGTGTCACACCGTTCTGGATTGCCGACATCCTGCGTCTGGCCCTGATCGTGTTCCTGCCCATTCTCGTTCTGTTTCTACCAAATCAAATGGGCGGTTTGGGGCACTAATCGCCCCCGCCCACGAAAGGAAAATCCATGAGTCTTCTTGAAGTCAAAAGTTTTGCGGCCGGCGAATGGATCGCCCCTGATGCAAATGCCCGCGCTATTGAAAACGCGGTGACGGGTGAACAACTGGGGCGTGCTGGCAACGATGCACTGGATGTGCAAGCCATGCTGGATTACGCGCGCCAGACCGGTGGCCCTGCGTTGCGTGCGCTGACTTTCCACGACCGCGCCCGCATGCTCAAGGCGCTGGCAGTTGAACTGGGCAAGAACAAGCAGGCGCTTTACGATCTGTCCTTTGCCAGTGGCGCGACACAATCAGACCACATGATTGATATCGACGGCGGCATTGGCACGATGTTTGTCTTTGCCTCCAAGGGCCGTCGCGAAATGCCCGACGCCCACGTCTATCTGGACGGTGAAGTCGAACAACTGTCGCGCAATGGCACGTTCCTGGGCCAGCATATCGCCACCTCTTTGCAGGGTGTCGCGGTTCACATCAACGCGTTCAATTTTCCTGTCTGGGGCATGTTGGAGAAACTCGCGCCGACATTGCTGGCCGGTGTGCCAGCTATCGTAAAGCCTGCGACTGCGACCTGCTATGTAACAGAACTGGCTGTCAAAATCATGCTCGACAGTGGCATTTTGCCTGCTGGTGCGCTGCAGCTTGTCGCGGGTGGGCTGGGCAACATGCTAAACCGTCTGACATGTCAGGACGTGGTCAGCTTTACTGGCTCTGCCCAAACGGCATTCAAACTGCGCTCTGCCCCGCATATCATGCGCAATTCCATCCGCTTTGTTGCCGAACAAGACAGTCTGAATGCGTCGATCCTGGGTCCCGATGCCGTACCCGGCACGCCGGAATTCGACCTGTTCGTGAAAGAGGTCCAGCGCGAAATGACCACCAAAGCGGGCCAGAAATGTACCGCGATCCGCCGGATCATCGCACCGCAAGCACAGGTTGACGCGGTGATTGAGGCGCTGAGCGCCCGTCTGGCAAAAACCGTGATCGGCGATCCACAGGCCGAGGGCACCCGCATGGGCGCGCTGGTGTCCAACAGCCAGAAACGCGACGTGCTGGAAAAGGCCACAATCATCGGCACCGAGGCCGAGCGTGTCTTTGGCGATGCCGATAATTTCGATGTCCACGGTGCCGACGCAGGCAAGGGCGCTTTCCTGCCGCCGATGCTGTTCCATTGCGCCAACCCCGACGCGGCCGAGCGCGTGCATGACACCGAAGCCTTTGGCCCTGTCTCTACCATCATGGGCTACCGCGATCTGGATCATGCCATCGCACTGGTCAATCGCGGCGAAGGCTCGCTTGTTGCGTCTGTAATCACCCACGATACGGATGTTGCCCGCGAAGTTGCTTTGGGCGCCGGGGCTTTCCACGGGCGGCTCTACTTCAACAACCGCGACAGCATGAAAGAATCCACCGGTCACGGCTCTCCGCTGCCGCATATGGTGCACGGCGGGCCTGGTCGCGCTGGCGGCGGCGAAGAGTTGGGCGGTGTGCGCGGTGTGATGCATTACATGCAGCGCACGGCCATTCAGGGCAGCCCGGACATTCTGACAGCCATCGGCAAGAAATGGGTGCCCGGTGCGACCGAAAAGCAGGCGCCTGCGCATCCATTCACGCGCACCTTTCACGAGTTGGAAATCGGTGAAACCATTCACACTGACCCACGCGAAATCACGCTGCAGGACATTGAACACTTTGCCGAATTCACCGGTGATACTTTCTATGCCCACATGAATGAGGACGCCGCCAAGCGGAACCCGTTCTTCCCCGGTCGCGTGGCACATGGGTATCTGCTGCTCAGCTTTGCGGCAGGGATGTTTGTCGAACCAAACGAAGGCCCTGTTCTGGCAAACACAGGTCTGGACGGCTTGCGCTTTATGAAGCCGGTCGAGGCGGGTGACAGCATCAAGGTGCGCCTGACGGTCAAGCACAAGACACCGCGCAACGACGAATACGGCGAAGTGCGCTGGCACGTGACGCTGACCAATCAAGATGATGATCTGGTTGCCGAATACGAGCTGCTGACAATGAACGCCTATTCATCATAGGCTTGGAAAACCTGCATATGCGGACTAAGAACCGCATATGCAGGCCGCCGCGTTCCAAAACCTCACCAAGCATGTGACAGATGACAGAACACCGCGTGTCTGGTCACTCTTGGTCACTGTGTTTGGTGAATTGGCGCAAGAGCCTGATGCCCGCATTAGTGGGTCACTTCTGCGCTCTCTCAGCGCGCATATTGGCATCAAGCCCGAGGCCATTCGCGTCGCCCTTCACCGTCTGCGCAAGGACGGCTGGATTGGCAGCGAACGCTCGGGCAGGACAAGTGACTATTTCCTGACGTCTTGGGGGCGTGCGCAAAGTATCGCAGCATCACCCCGCATCTATGCCAAGGGGCCTGCGGCGCAGAATGCCTGGCTTGTTGTTTTCAACCCCGGACATCCCGCACCGAATGACGATACTGCCGGGGCATGGATTTCGTCGAATCTGCTTGTGACCTCAGTTCAGCCCGAAACGCCCGATGTTGTTGCCACTGAATGTCTTGTGAACGCCACCCTGCCGGACTGGGTCACGCACAAGGTTTGTGACAGCGCGACGGTCAACCTTTCCAGAGACTTTCTGACCGCTTTGGATGTGTTGCAGACGGCTCTGGTCAGCGCGCCAGACCTGACACCTTTGCAGACTGCCGCGCTCCGCGTCTTGCTGGTGCATAGCTGGCGGCGGATCGTTCTGAAAGCGCCTGTTCTGCCGGATCATGTGTTTCCGGATGATTGGCGCGGCATGCACTGCCGGGCCAGAATGGCAGACCTGCTTGATAAGCTTCCGAAACAAGACCTTGCTGATCTTGAACGGGAACTGCTGGCAGACACCGCGCACTAGCTGCCGGTTTTTGCCAATAGGAAACTTCTTTCTCACATTTTTATAGATTTCTGTCGTTTGGCAGACATAAAGCGCTTCTTTTTCTGTTGCTGTTTTTTCCGGCTCTGCATATGTCCGGCGGTGGGACACCCTTCCCCAACGAAGGGCGCATATCTGTGAGGATACCAGCAATGGTTATGACGAAACCGGCAACGCGGCCGGCTAATCCGCGTTTTTCTTCTGGCCCCTGTGCCAAACCCCCCGTCTGGAAACTTGATGCACTCAGCGACGCCCCTTTGGGCCGGTCGCACCGTGCGGCTATTGGCAAAGCCAAGCTGGCCGAAGCGATTGACCTGACGCGCGAAATTCTGGGCGTGCCTGCGGATTACCGTATCGGCATCGTGCCTGCCTCTGACACCGGCGCCTTTGAAATGGCGATGTGGTCGCTGCTGGGCGCACGCAAGGCCACCATGGTCGCTTGGGAATCCTTCGGCGCTGGCTGGGTCACAGACGTTGTGAAACAGCTCAAGATCGACGCCGAGGTGAAAACCGC
>JALQUF010000076.1 GCA_023263855.1 Yoonia sp.
GTGATCTTGGGTGGCTTTGGTGGCCCACAGGGCGAGCAGATGGCCGTTGAGGGCGAACAGATCGCCATTGATGCGGATGGTGTTGCGACCGCGCTGAACGAAGCCGACAGCATCATCATCATTCCGGGCTACGGTATGGCGGTGGCACAGGCACAGCAGGCGGTGTCCGAACTGGTGCGTAAACTGCGCGCCAAGGGCAAGAACGTCCGCTTTGCGATCCACCCGGTTGCGGGGCGTTTGCCGGGGCATATGAACGTGCTGCTGGCAGAGGCCAAGGTGCCTTATGACATCGTGATGGAAATGGACGAGATCAACGACGACTTCCCTGATACGGATGTGGCCATCGTGATCGGCTCCAATGACATCGTGAACCCTGCGGCCCGCACCGATCCCAACAGCCCGATTGCCGGCATGCCGGTTCTGGAATGCTGGAAAGCCAAGCAGGTGTTTGTGTCCAAGCGCGGGCAGGGTACGGGGTACTCTGGCATCGAGAACCCGCTGTTCTTTAAAGAGAACACACGCATGTTCTACGGCGATGCGAAGAAGTCCTTGGACGAATTGTTGCCTAAGATTGATTGATAGAGAAAGGGGGCTTCTGGCCCCCTTTTTTCCTGATTGATCCAGCCTTCCCGACGGTGCGACTGTAGATGGTGGCTCCGGAAAGTGTTGAGGTTGAAGAAGATGAAGATTGGCATTTTTGGATCCGCGCCTAATGCACAATTGCTTGATTGTGATGTCGGGTATTTTGCGAATTTCTCGGGGCAATCTTTTGACCAAGAAGCGCTTGCTCAGCGGGTCGCAAAACGCGTTTGTTTGATGTCAGTGACTGCGCGTTTCCCCAAACGTAAAAAGCAGAGTTTTGTTCCCTATGAAAAATCTATAGCACTTGTTGCAGGAAACCTTGCTGCAGATTTCGATCAGCTAATTGTTTTGGCGTTGGAGAAACCGGCAGATGACTATAAGGATCAGCTATCAAAGGATGAAACGTTCCTCGAATTTGCACAGACACAAGCGCTTTTGCAGGAAATGATCGAAAAAAAACCACCCTATTTTCGCCCTCGCCATTTTTGCAGAGGCCTGCTGAAGCGTCCCTCGAAGGCGCTTAGAATTTTGATCAAAAGCAAACTGAATAAGGAAAAACTTCCCCCATATTTTCGTCCATCAATGGGTGTGATGGCTTTGGCTTATGCGGTTTCCCAACACGAAGATGCGGATACCGAATTTGTTGTGTCAGGCATGTCTTTTTCATCGAGAGAAAGTCACGCGATCCATGGTGAAGTTGCTTCTGCTGTTGACTGGTTTGCGGCCCATGTTGAGGCAGATAAGTATTGTGTTGATCAGTTGCTGCGCGGTCGTTCCATTCAATTTGCGTAATTGCGCAGATGTATGGTGCTCACTTAACGCAGCCCGCAGCGTTATGCTGCGGGGCTTATTTTTTTCCGCTAAGCTAGGTGGCGATTGAACCACCCGATCGTACGGTCCCATGCCAGTTCCGCCATCGCCTCGTCATAGCGCGGCGTGCTGTCATTATGGAAACCGTGGTTGGCGTTTTCGTAAAAGTACTCCTCAAAGACCTTCCCGTTGGCTGTCAGGGCTTCGCTATACGCCGCAGCCCCTGCGTTGATGCGCTCATCCAGCGCGCCGTATTGCAACAAAAGCGGCGCCTCGATCTTGGGCACGTCTTCGACCGCAGCCTGACGACCATAAAAAGGCACGCCTGCGTTCATCTCAGGATAAGCGACCGCCAGCGCATTCACCACGCCACCGCCATAGCAAAAGCCCACAGCGCCCACACTGCCGGTGCTGTCGTTGCGCGTCATCAGGTGTTCAAACCCCGCAAAAAAGTCGTTCATCAGCTTTTCGCCATCCACCGTGCGCTGCAGATCGCGCCCTTCTGCGTCATTGCCCGGATAGCCACCGACCGAGGTCAGACCATCAGGGGCCATTGCCATGAACCCGGCCTTGGCGACACGGCGCGCCACATCTTCGATATAGGGGTTGAGCCCACGGTTTTCGTGGATCACCAGCACCGCAGGCAGGGGGCCTGTGGCATTGGCGGGTTTGACCAGATAGCCGCGCACCTCGCCATGCCCATTTGGGGACGGGTAGGTGATATACTCTGGCGTGATGTCAGGGTCATTGAATGACACCTGCTCGGCCAGCGCGTAATCGGGGCTGAGCATGGTGAGCAGCGCCGCAGCAGTCACGCCACCGACAGCGAACTTGCCCGCCTTATCCAGAAATTCTCGCTTGGTGATTTTGCCGTGGGCATAGAAATCGTAGAGATCAAGAAGCTCTTGATCAAAGTCCTTGGCGGTCATTCTGTTCATTGTGGCTCTCCCATTGGCAGGGCGGCAGAGTACCGCCTTGTCCATGAGGATAGCGTTATAGGCTAAGCTGGCAAATCACATTCCACGAATGCGCGGATCAAGCGCGTCGCGCAGCCCGTCACCGATATAGTTCACCGCCAACACAGTAAGCGAAATCGCCAGACCGGGCCAGAGGACACGTTCGGGGAAAGCTGTCATGCGGTCGACGCTGTCAAACAGGATCTTGCCCCATGTGGGGAAGTCAGACGGAAAGCCGAGGCCAAGGAACGACAGCGCGCTTTCTGTAATGATCGCTGTGGCCAGACCAAGCGTGGCTGACACCATGATGGGGGACAGCACATTGGGCAGGACGTGCCGTGTGATCATCCGGCGCGGCGGGGTGCCGATTGAGCGCGCCGCGAGTACGAATTCACGCTCCTTCAGCGCCATCACATCCCCGCGCACAATCCGCGCGGTCTGCATCCAAGAGGTAATCCCGATGCCCAGCACAATCAGGATGAAAATCCCGTTCTCAGGTCCGAAGGTGGCCCGCAGCGGATCGCGGAACAGCAACATCATCACCAGCAAGAGCGGCAGCAGAGGCAGCGACAGCACCAGATCGGTAAAGCGCATCAGCGCCCAATCCAGCCGCTTGAAGTAACCTGCAAGCACACCAACGAAGGTGCCGATCAAAATGGCCAAAATCATCGCAGTCCAGCCAACAGCCAGACTGATCCGCCCGCCTTGCATAATGTTGGACATGATATCGCGGCCCAGATGGTCGGTGCCCATGGGGCGCGCCCAACTGGTCTTGGCATCGCCATCCCAGATCGCCACGTAGATCGGACGCACATCCTTGTTGCGGATATCCAGCTTGCCGGGGTCAACGTCCCACAATAGCGGGCCGATCGAACAGAACAGCGTGATAAAGATCAAAAAGATCAACCCGGCCATCGCACCTTTGTGCGACCGGAACTGGTCCCATACGTCCCACCATTGATTGCGCGCCTTTTCTTCGGGCGCAAAGGGCTCGTTCGGGTTGACCGGATCGACAGGCTCTACCTGGGATGAGACATCAGTCATAGCGGATCCTCGGGTCGAGTACGCCGTATAGAATATCGGCGATCAGGTTCATCATGACGATCAGCACAGCCAGCAGGAAGGTGATCGTCATGACCATCGGAATATCAGAGCCTTGCAGGGCGATGATCAGCAATTGTCCAAGGCCATTCACCTTGAACACCTGCTCCGTAATGATCGCGCCACCAAAGATGGAGGGAATGCCCAATGCGATCACCGTGACAACGGGGATCATCGAGTTGCGCAGCACATGGCGCATGACAACGACGCTTTCGCTCATTCCTTTGGCCCGGGCGGTGCGTACGTAGTCTTGGCCAAGGTTGTCCAGCATCGAGGCGCGCATATAGCGGCTGACCTGCGCGGTGGTTTGGAGTGCCAGCACCATCACCGGCATGATCATCTGCTGCATCTGGAATTTGAACGTTTCCCAATCCACGACCTCATGGGTGGTGTCATAGATCGATGGCAGCCAGCCCAACTGGACCGAGAAGATCACGATCACCAAGACGCCGGAAAAGAAAGGCGGTACCGAAAAGCCGATCATGCTCACGAATGTACCGGCCTGATCAAAAACCGAATATTGCTTGTAGGCGCTGATAATCCCGATGGGCAGCGCAATGGCGACGCCGACAACATAGGACATGCCCACCACCCACAGGGTCTGGGGCAGACGCTGTGCAATGGTATCAAAGACAGGGCTGCGCGACTGAAAGCTGATGATACGCTGCGCGCCATCGGCAAAGTTGGTGCCGAAAATACCGTCGATCCAATATTGCGGTTCAACGATGAAAAACTGTTTCAGCCAAAGCGGGAAGCGCACCCACCAGGGCTCACCCAGACCAAGGGCGATCCGCATCTTTTCCTTCACCTCGGGCGGGATGGTCAACGGCATTTGCGCCATCGGATCGCCGGGGGCCAGTTCGAGCAGCATGAAAATCACGAAAGCAATGAACAAAAGCGTCGGGATCGACAGGACCAATCTACGGATGGTGTAGTTGAGCATGAGAGGGCGCCTTGGTTTATGGTTTTGGGTGATGCTGTAAGGCGGGGTGTAACCCCGCCTTACGTGTGATTGAACGGGCGGGCAATGACCCCGCCGTTCGCTTAACGGTTATCGCCGATCCGGTACCAGTCGGCCACGTTCCACAGTTCGCTGTCCCATGTGTTCAAGACAACACCACCAAGCGAGTTGGCATGGGCCGACACACGACCACGGTCCACAAGAGGGATGATCGTCATACTGTCCTTGGTCAGCATATCGTTCAGCGCACGGGCCAGTTCGCCCCGCTTTTCGATGTCAGCTGTCTGCTGCAACTCGGCAACCATCGCATCATAGGCCGGATCGCAGAACCGGTTGATGTTTTCACCCTGCCACTGTGTTTCAGGGCGCGGAGCCTTGTCACAGGTGTATGCTGCCAGATAGGCCTGCGGATCTGTGCCATCAAAGTTGTTGGCGTACATTTCCACGTCAGCATAGAATTTCTCGAAGGTGTCGGGCGACCCGGGATCACCCCCAAAGAAGACCGACGCATCGATGTTGCGCAGCTCGGTTTCGACACCGATTTCCGACCACCATTCTTTGATCAGCGCCTGGAAGTCCTGACGCACAGCGTTGGTTGAGGTCTGGTAAAGGATTTCCAGCTCAACGCCGTCTTTGTCGCGGATGCCGTTGCCGTTGCTGTCAACCCAGCCTGCTTCATCCAACAGCGCGTTGGCGCCATCAATGTCTTGCACCAGGCAACCTGTGTTATCCATCGACGCATAGATTTCCGGGCCGGGGACAAGGTTACAGGTCGGACGGCCCGCCTGACCGTAGCCGATTTCGACCAGCAGATCGCGGTCAATCGCCATGGACAAGGCGCGGCGTACAGATTCATCCGACAGGAACGGGTGGGGTTCTGCCGCGGTCGAGCGTGTCTCGGGTGGCAGGCTTGGCGACGGGTTGGTCAGGTTTACCTCGATCCGTTCAACCAATGTGCCGAACGCGGAAACAGGTGTACCCATCCCGGCTGCGGCCATCGAGTTGATCACATCGGGTGCCAGTTGCAGGTTCCACGCGTAATCGAATTCGCCGGTTTCCAAAACTGCACGGCCAGCTGCCGTTGCATCACCGCCGCCTTTGAATGTCACCGTCGCAAAGGCCGGTTTGTTCGGATCGCGGTAGTTGGGGTTGGCTTCCAGCTGGATCACATCGTTGGTGCGGAAGTCAGTGACCACGAAAGGCCCGGTGCCGATTGGGTTAAAGTTGGCCTCCGTACATTCGGGCGCACGCGCGCCAAGGCACTCGGCAAATTGTGCGGCTTGAATGATCGGGGACTGGCCGCCAACCATCGGACCATACGGGTTTGGCTGTGGAGTGGCAAAGGTGATCTTGACGGTCAGATCGTCCAGCGCCTCAACATTGGTCACGCCGTTATACTTGGACAACTGCGCGCAGCCGCCTTCAGGGTGCATGCAGTACTCTGACGTAAAGACGGCGTCCGCTGCTGTTACGGGCGTGCCATCAGACCAAAGCAGGCCTTCTTTCAGCTTCCAAGTGATCGAGGTTAGATCCTCGGACACGCCGCCATTGGCAACTGTCGGGATTTCTTGGGCCAGGAACGGAACCAACGCGCCGGTTTCATTGTAGCGCGCCAGAGGTTCCAGAACGATCGATGCGGCTTCGACGTCTTTGGTGCCGCCCGACAGGAACGGGTTCATGATCGATGGCGCTTGCCAATAGATGATGTTGAGCTGGCCATCGCGACCGCGTTCGCCTTCATGCGCGTCGGCAAGTGCCATCGGCGCGAATGCGACTGTCGCAACAGCGCCCAGTAGGGCTGTTTTGAGTTTCATGTTGTTTTCTCCTTGTTGGTGCTCTTGTTTGCCTCGGGACCTGCCGTTGCACCGGCAGTGTCGTCTAGGTCGTTATAAAGGTGGCAGGCTGTAAAGCGGCCGGGTTGCACTTCGCGGTACGCGGGCTCGATACGCTTGCAGATATCCATCACCGACGGGCAGCGCGTGCAGAAATTGCAGCCCTCTGGCGGGTTTGAGGGCGAGGGGACATCGCCTTTGAGAATGACCCGCTGGGTGTTGCGCGCAAGGCTCGGGTCCGGTTCAGGGACAGCGGACAGCAGGGCCTTGGTATAAGGGTGCAGCGGTTCGGCATAGAGCCCCTCGCGCGGGGCAAGCTCAACGATCTTGCCCAGATACATCACCGCGACACGCGTTGCGATATGGCGCACCATCGACAAATCGTGGCTGATAAAAAGATATGTCAGGCCAAATTGTTCTTGCAGATCTTCCAGCAGGTTCACGACCTGCGCCTGAATGGATACATCAAGCGCCGCAATCGGTTCGTCACAGACGATGAACTTGGGGTTCAAGGCAAGCGCCCGCGCGATTCCGATCCGCTGCCGCTGGCCCCCTGAAAAGGCATGGGGGTAGCGTTTGGCGAATTTGCGGTTCAGCCCGACAGCATCCATCAACTCGGCGACCTTGGCGCGCTTTTCCGCGTCCTTCAGGGTGGTGTGTTCGTCTAGTGGTTCCTTGATGATGTCCTCGACCGTCATGCGCGGGTTCAATGAGGCTTGCGGATCTTGAAAGACCATCTGCATCGTCGGGCGCATGTCGCGCAACTCAGGCTGCGGCGTTGCCCCGATTTCGCGGTCATCAATCACGATCGACCCCGATGTGATGTCGTAGAGCCGCAAAACCGCGCGACCACAGGTCGATTTCCCGCACCCGGATTCGCCCACAAGGCCAAGGGTCTCGCCCTCAAGCACATCAAAACTGACGCCGTCCACGGCCTTGACCTCACCCACCCGGCGGCGGAGCAGGCCCGCGTGGATCGGGAAGTGCATCTTGAGGTCTTTGACAGAAACAAGGATTTTTTTGCGATCATCAAGCATCGCGTGGCCCTCCGGTGCGGGCATCATAAAAGCAGGCGGCATCATGGCCATTGCCCACATCATAGCGGGGCGGATTTTCAATGGCGCAGCGGTCAAAGGCCACATCGCAGCGGTCGCGGAACGGGCAGGATGTGGGCGCGCCGGCCATGATCGGCGGCTGTCCTTCGATGATTGTCAAACGCGCTGCGCGTTCGCCTTGGATCGTCGGGATCGTTTTCAAAAGCGCCCGCGTATAAGGGTGCTGAGGGTCACGAAACAGCTCTTGCACGGGTGCGTGTTCAACAACCTGCCCGCCATACATCACCATCACACGGTCCGCGATCCCGGCGATCACACCAAGATCATGGGTGATCCAGATCACGGCCATGCCCAGCTTTTCGCGCAATTCGGCCATCAGTTCCAGAATTTGGGCCTGAATGGTTACATCAAGCGCCGTTGTCGGCTCATCCGCAATCAACACTTGCGGATCACAGGCCAGTGCAATCGCGATCATGACGCGCTGGCGCATGCCACCGGAAAACTGGTGGGGATAGTCATCAAGGCGCCGCTTGGCATCGGGTATGCCGACAAGCTCAAGCAGTTCTTGCGCGCGGACCGCAGCCTGTCGCTTGTTCATGCCCATGTGCTTGCGCAGCGGCTCCATGATCTGAAATCCGACCTGATACACCGGATTAAGCGAGGTCATCGGATCCTGAAAAACAAAACCGATCTTGCCACCGCGCACGGCGCGCAGCTCATCCGGGGCGACTTTCAGCAAGTCTTTGCCGTCAAACATCACCTTGCCACCGCGCACATCGGCAGGCGGCGAAGGCAGCAACCCCAGCAGGGACATCATCGTAACTGATTTTCCAGACCCACTCTCGCCAACAACACCAAGCAACTCGCCCGGCTTGAGCGAAAAGCTGACATCATTGACGGCGTGAACTTCACCCCCGCGCGTTTGGAATACTGTCTTGAGGTCCAAGACATCCAAGACGGGCAGCGCCCCATCAGGCATATAGAACCTCCCAGTGGTTCAGTTATTTTTTGAGCCACGCAAAGCGGCAAATCGTCTTCCAAATGAACGGTACCATCAAATTTCGATCCCGCAAGTCGAATCCTGTTTGCGGCCCGGCACTGAAAGGGCCAGAATATATCTGCCATTGATTTACGCAAAAGTTCTGACCACTTGCGTAATAACCCGCTAAACTGGAAAGCACCCGCATGACCCTCACCGCCCGAGAACTGATGGATCGCCTCGTGGGTTTTCCCACTGTGAGCCGCGACAGCAACCTTGAATTGATTGATTTCGTTGAGGAATATTTGAACGGCTTCGGCGTCAAGGCGACTCGTGTCCCCAACGAAGACGGCACAAAAGCCGCCCTCTACGCCCATATCGGCCCGCAGGTGGATGGCGGTGTCGTGCTTTCAGGCCACACCGATGTCGTTCCGGTGGAGGGGCAGGCGTGGGACACGGACCCGTTCACGGTGACTGAACATCAGGGCCGGCTCTACGGGCGCGGCACCTGCGACATGAAAGGATTTGACGCACTCGCCCTGTCAGCAGTGCCCTTGGCGCTTGAACGTGGCATCAAGCGTCCGCTGCAAATCGCACTGAGCTATGACGAAGAGGTGGGCTGCACCGGTGCGCCGCCGATGATCGATCATATGGTCAGCATGGGCCTGCCACGCGCCGATACTGTGCTTGTGGGTGAGCCGTCGATGATGAAAGTTGTGACGGGCCACAAGGGAAGTATCGGCTACAATGTCCACTTCCACGGGTTTGAGGTGCATTCCTCGCTGGCTCCCACCGGTGTCAGCGCGATCATGATGGCCGCCAAGTTGATCAACTGGGCCAATGAGGTGAACGCCGAAAATGCCGCCAAGCCCCCCAGTGAAATGGCCGCCGAGTTTTTCCCGCCTTACACGACATTGCATGTGGGCACGATCAGCGGCGGCACCGCCCATAACATCACCGCAAAGGATTGTCGCTTCGGCTTTGATTTCCGCATTGTGCCCAGTGATGATATTGGCGACTGGCACGCGCGATTGATGGCCAAAGTGGCCGAGCTGGAAGCAGAAATGAAAGCTGTGCGCCCCGAAGCAGGAATCAGCATTTCAAGAAAATTCCATGTCCCCGGCCTCAAGCCAGAGCAGGACGGCAAAGCCGAAAGTCTGGTGCGCAAGCTGACCGGCGAAAATGCAAGCAATGTGGTCAGCTACGGCACCGAGGCCGGTCATTTTCAGGACCGTGGCTATTCGGCCGTGATCTGTGGGCCGGGCGATATTGCGCAGGCGCACCAGCCCAACGAATTCATCACCATTGACCAATTCCAGCAAGGCGAGGCATTTATTGCACGCCTGGTGGATATGCTCGCCGATTGATCCATCTTCTCACACACCCAAACCGGAGACCCCGAAATGCCCGTCAAGAACCGCTTTGCCGAACTGCTGCCCGAAATTACCGCATGGCGCCATGATCTTCACGAAAACCCCGAAATCCTGTTCGAGACACATCGGACCTCTGCCATCGTGGCAGAAAAGCTCAAAGCGTTTGGCTGCGATGAGATCGTGACAGGCATCGGACGCACCGGTGTTGTGGGCGTCATCAAGGGCAAGTCGAACTCATCGGGCAAAGTCATCGGCTTGCGCGCCGATATGGATGCGCTGCCGATGCAGGAACACACGGATCTGCCTTATAAGTCCAAGGTTGACGGCGCGATGCACGCCTGTGGCCATGATGGGCACACAGCGATGCTGTTGGGGGCGGCGAAATACCTGTCCGAGACGCGCAATTTTGATGGCACGGTCGTCCTGATTTTCCAACCTGCCGAAGAAGGCGGCGGCGGCGGCAAGGAAATGTGCGACGATGGGCTGATGGACCGCTGGGGTATTCAGGAAGTCTACGGGATGCACAACTGGCCCGGCCTGCCGGTGGGTGAATTCGCCATCCGTCCGGGCGCGTTCTTTGCATCCGCAGATCAGTTTGAAATGGTCATCGAAGGCAAGGGCGGTCACGCAGCCAAACCGCATCTTGCGATTGATACCACAGTTGTTGCCAGCCACGTGGTCATCGCCCTGCAAACCATCGCATCGCGGATTGTTAGTCCTGTGGAACAGGTCGTCGTTTCGGTCACTAGCTTTGAGACGTCCTCCAAGGCGCATAACGTGATCCCCCAGACAGTGCATCTGCGTGGCACCGTCCGTACCATGTCAAACGAGACACGCGATCTGGCCGAGAAATCGTTGATCGAGATCGCACAAGGCACAGCGGCAGCATTCGGCGCAACCGCCACGGTTGACTACAAGCGCGGTTATCCGGTCATGGTCAACAGCGAGGCCCAGACCGAATTCGCCGCCGAAGTCGCCAAATCGGTTGCGGGCAAATGCGGCTTTGCCGATCAAACCATGGGCGGCGAAGATTTTGCCTTCATGCTCGAAGAGCGCCCCGGTGCCTATATCTTTGTCGGCAATGGTGAGGGCGCGGATGTCCACCACCCTGAGTATGTGTTCAGCGATGAAGCGATGCCTGCAGGATGCTCGTGGTGGGCCGAGATCGTCGAGCAACGTATGCCGGCTGTCTGATGTGGGAAGACCGCTATAGCGCCAGCGATGACTATCTTTTCGGAACCGCCCCAGCGGCGGTTCTGACCGACAACCCTTGGCTTGTGACACCGGGCGCCAGCGCCTTATGTGTCGCCGATGGGGAAGGGCGCAACAGTGTGCATCTGGCCAAGCAAGGGATGACGGTGACGTCCTTTGATACATCGCCTACTGCTGTGAAGCGGGCACAGGCTCTGGCCCGTGATACGGGGGTGACAGTCAGCGCGCATCTGTCCGATTGGGATAATTGGGACTGGCGTGTGCAATACGACATGGTCGCGGGGATATTTATCCAGTTCGCCGCCCCTGACTTTCAGGTCCGCCAGTTTACCACGATGCAGACGGCGCTGCGTTCAGGTGGCCGGATTCTGTTGCACGGGTACCGGCCCGAACAGGTCGGGCGCGGCACAGGTGGCCCGCCAAACGTCGAAAACATGTATACCGAGGCGTTGTTGCGCGATGCTTTTGCGGGGTGGCAGATCGAACGCTGTGCACCCTATGAGCGCGACCAGCGTTCTGGCAGCGGCCATGTCGGGCAGGCCGCACTGATCGATTTCGTCGCCCGCAAACCGTGACTGGCGCAGGTCGCCGCAGGCTTATCCGCCTGTGTGCGACATGTGCCTGCTAACCTGCCCGTCGACCTCTTGGCGCGAATAATCAAAATCGTGGCCCTTGGGCTTTAACGCAATGGCAGCCCGAATGGCCTGCTCAAGATCGGCATCCGCCTCCGAGGCGCGCAGCGGCGCACGCAGGTCGGAATGGCCTTCCTGTCCGAGACAGGTGTAAATCTCGCCGGTGCAGGTGATCCGCACGCGGTTGCAGCTTTCACAGAAATTATGGCTCAGCGGTGTGATAAAGCCGATCTTCTGGCCGGTGTTCTCAACCCGGACATAGCGCGCAGGACCGCCTGTGCGCTCGGGCAGGTCGGTCAACTCCGATCGCGCAGCCAGCCGCGCGCGCAAGTCCTTCAGCGACCAGTATTGCCCAAGCCGGTCTTCGTTGCCCAGATCACCCATCGGCATCACTTCGATAAAGGTCAGGTCGATATCGCGTGCGGCGCACCAATCGGTCAGCGTTTCCAGCTCGTCTTCGTTAAAGCCCTTCAGCGCAACCGTGTTGATCTTGACCCGCAATCCCGCCCTTTGTGCGGCATCAATCCCGCGCATGACTTGGGGCAGGCGGCCCCAACGGGTGATTTCGGCGAATTTCGCCTCATCCAGTGTATCAAGCGAGATATTGATCCGGCGCACACCTACGGCAAACAAATCGTCAGCGAATCTTTCCAACTGGCTGCCATTGGTGGTCAGGGTCATTTCGTGCAGCGCACCGGTTTCAAGATGCCGCGACATGCTGCGGAAAAAGGTCATGATGTCCCGCCGCACCAAAGGCTCACCCCCGGTGATGCGCAGCTTGCGCACCCCCAGCCGGACAAAGGCCGAACACATGCGATCCAGCTCTTCCAGTGTCAAAAGCTCTTTCTTGGGCAGAAAGGTCATGTTTTCGGACATGCAATAGACACAGCGAAAATCACACCGGTCCGTCACCGAAACCCGTAGGTATTCAATGGCGCGGGCAAAAGGGTCAATCAATGGCTCAGTCATGGGGGGAACCTAAGCACGGGCGATGGCTTGCGCAAGCATGATCAGTCCCGTTGCGCAGGGCCGATCTGCGGCATAGTGTGACTTTATGAAATTGATGATGATCCTGCCCGTTCTGGCCCTTGCCGGCTGCACCACCCCGTCTTTCCAAGGTCTCTTTGACGCAGCCCCTGCGCCAACCGTGGCGGCGCCCGCGCCAACGCTGGATCCGACGCCGCCTCCGCCACCATCTGTCACGGCCGTAACCGTCGAGCAATTCGATACGACCACAGCCGAAGACCGTGCCGCCGCAGTCGCCACCACGGCTCCTGCAGGTGACCGCACACTGGGCACAACCATCGCATCGCTTGGCTCCCCGACAGAGCCCGGTATCTGGCTGAAAACCCCACTTGTGACCGAACTTTCGTCGGGCCGCGTGGCGTATCAAGGCAAGACGATCAACATCGAATTGCGCCCATCGGGCGGCGCGGCGGGATCGGGCAGCCAGATCAGCCTTGCAGCGATGCGCCTGATTGAGGCACCGCTGACCGCCTTACCTGAAGTGACGGTGTTTGCCGGGCCCTAATCGGCCAGCTTGCGCCCGGCCTCTTTCACGGCAAAGGGTTTCATATCAGCCGCATGTGCCGCCAGAAACGCGCGCACCCGGTCGGGGTCGTGCTTTGACAGGTCGCGCAGCCACCACGCGATGGCCTTTTGAATGAACCAATCATGATCAGTGACATAGCCTGCGGCCCATCCCAGCACCCGGTCCCGGATCGCCAGATCGGCGGGCTTGGGGTTGTTCTGCTTGGTCCAGGGCAGCGTCATCACCAAAGCGGCACGACGGGTCCACATGTGATCTGATTTGGTCCACGCTGCGACCTCATCAAGGCGCGAGGGGTCGGCCACCAACCGCTTTTGCCCCGCAATGCTGGCATGATCGGCAATCGCCCATGCGTCAAAATCGGGCACCCAAGACACGATCAGCGCCCATGCATCCGCATCATCTGGCCTGATCCGCGCCTGCGACAGCAGCTTGGCCGCAGCAATGCGCCCTTCGTGGGTGTTGCCTTTCCAAAGCCCCTTGGCCAACGCCAAACGCGAGTCCAGATCATCGTCAGCGCGCCAAGCTTTGACATGCTCATCTATGACCGGATTGGCGATGCCCAGATAAGGGCGGTCAACCTTGTGATACTTGTGCATCTCGGCCGCTTTGACCGGGTCGCCAACGGCGCGCAGTTGCGCGATGGCTGCCTTGGGTGTTGTCATTCTACTGTCACAGACTTGGCTAGGTTACGGGGTTGATCCACATCTGTCCCTTTGGCGACGGCGGTGTGATAGGCCAGCAGCTGCGCAGGGATCGCGTAAAGGATCGGGGCAAGGAACGGGTCGACCTCGGGCATGATGATCGTATCCCAGACACCTTGGGCCGCCTCATCGGCGCCGGTCTGGTCAGTGATCAAAAGCACTTTGCCACCGCGCGCCATGACCTCTTGCATGTTCGATACGGTCTTGTCGAACAGGCTGTCGCGCGGAGCCATGACGATCACGGGCACATGCTTGTCGACCAGCGCGATGGGGCCATGTTTCAGCTCGCCTGACGCATAAGCTTCGGCGTGTATATAGCTGATTTCTTTCAGTTTAAGTGCGCCTTCAAGCGCGAGTGGGTACATCGCCCCGCGCCCCAGAAACAGGATGTCGCGCGCCTCGGCCAGCTTGCGCGAAATGTCTTTGCATTTCCTTTCGCTCCCCAGCGCGTGGTTCAAAAGCCCGGGCAAGGCCCGCAGGCTTGCCAGCTTC
>JALQUF010000077.1 GCA_023263855.1 Yoonia sp.
ATTTTCTGCACTTCTTCGCGGGTACGGTATTTCGCAGGGTCCGACATGGAGTGGCCGCGATAACGGTAGGTTTTCACTTCCAGAATATAAGGGCCTTTGCCCGCGCGGCAGTGTGCCACAGCACGTTCGCCTGCTTCTTTCACAGCCAGCACGGACATTCCGTCTACTTCTTCGCCGGGAATGCCGTAGGCGGCACCACGTTCCCAAAGGGACGGTGACTTGGTAGACCGTTTGACCGATGTGCCCATCGCATATTGGTTGTTCTCGATCACGAAAACGACGGGCAGGTCCCAAAGTTCGGCCATGTCTCATAGACCTGACCCTGGTTCGCGGCACCGTCACCAAAGTAGGTAAAGGTCACGCGGTCATTGCCTTTGTACTTGTCAGAAAACGCAAGGCCGGCACCCAATGGCACCTGAGCGGCAACAATACCGTGGCCACCATAGAAGTGTTTCTCTTTCGAGAACATGTGCATCGAGCCGCCTTTCCCCTTTGAAAAGCCGCCTTCGCGGCCTGTCAGTTCGGCCATGATGCCCTTGGGGTCCATGCCGCAAGCCAGCATATGCCCGTGGTCGCGGTAGGATGTGACGCGCTTGTCGCCTTCTTCGGCCGCAGCCTCAAGGCCCACAACAACCGCTTCCTGACCGATATAGAGGTGGCAGAAGCCGCCAATCAGGCCCATGCCGTACAACTGGCCCGCCTTTTCCTCAAATCGCCGGATCAACAGCATTTCACGGTAATGTCCCAGCAGTTCCTCGGCTGAGACGTTGGGTTTCGCGGCGGCCTTTTTGGGCGGCATGTGCTATCCTCCAGCGTGTTCGTATATAGTTTAGTATTAAACTATCTTCTAAAGCATGCGCAAAAAAATTGCGAGAGTCAAAGTGACCCTTCGTCAGTTCTGCGAAGAATAGCTGCCTTGCGTCTGGTGACTGACTGTTTTGACTTAACGGATGACGATTTCGTCGGCGCGGATCATGCCCAAAACATCGCGCGCCTGCTGATCGAGCAGATCCAGATCAAGGAAATTATCCGACAGGCGGGTGGTCAGGTTTTCCATCCGCGCAACCTCTGCCTGCAAGGCGGCCAACTCGGTGCGCAGCGCGTCGCCTTCGGCATTCACTTCGATCCGTTTGAACAACCCATAGTCACCCTGCACAGCGGCAAAGGTGAAGTAGAGCCCCAGCATGATCATGCCAAGGAAATAGAAAACGGATCCAAGTTGTGGACGGCTGCGTCGGGTCATGTCTCTGCCTCAGGTGCCGCCTCTGACGGGCGACTGGCCTTAGACTCGCATATCTGATTCGCGAAGGGAATCCCTTATTTGCGAAAACGCGCGTCTGTTTTGCATCTGGCCTGCGCGGGTCAGTCGATCACCGGATCAAAGCCCATCAGGTGGGTCAGCGGGGCGTGGTTGTCCGTCAGGATGCGGGCGTTCTTTTGTGCAAGGATGCCGTTCAGGAAAGCAGGCTCCAACGCTTGAAAGCGGATTGGCTCCGGGGCCAACGCATCAATCGCTGAAACGGGGCTGTCCGTGGCACTTGCGACAAGGACGAAAACACGCCGCTCATTGGGGATGGGGGTGCTGGCTTCGGTCCAGACTTCGACGCTGGAAAAGACGGCGCGCAGTGTTGTGACGACCGCGGCCAGCGCATCAAGCCGGTCGACATTGTCGATGAGGTTCATCGCGAAAATCCCGCCCGGGGCCAGACGGTTTGAGACAAGGGAAAAGAATTCCTGCGTGACCAGATGCTCGGGCGCTGCAATATCGGTGAATGCATCACCGACGATGACGTCAAACTGTTGGGCGCTGTTGCGCAGTGCCAATCGTGCATCGCCATGCACGATCGTTGCCGTCGTGGGGTCGAACCAAAAGGTGTCGATGGCGGTGGCGGTCACTTCAGGATCAATCTCGGCGATTGTGATACCGGATATGCCCCTGTCGGCCCAGGCGCGCGGCACCGAATAGGTGCCGCCCCCAATATGGAACGACGTAAAGTCCCTGCGCCCCATGCGCATACGCGGCAAGGCGTCCAGCATCGCTGCATGGTCGGTGTACATCAGGCGGGGGTCTTCGCGCCCGCTGATGCCATGCGCAAGATGATCGACCACCATCAGTCTGACCGGGTCTTGCGGGTCGTCAGACAGCGCGATTGTGCGGAGACAGTAGTAGCTGCTTTCGCGATCACAAACCGTGGGCAAGTTCAGCGCGCCCAGTCCCGTAAGAAAAGCAAGACAAAGCCCCGCAGTCGATACCAGGACCTCACGCCGCGATGCAGCCCCGAGCCAGAAGCAGATCAGCGCCGCAATCCCGTAGATCGCCGCAATCACCAGCAAGGTCGTGACCGATCCGAACCATGGCACAAACAAAAAGCCTGCCAGCAGCGTGCCTGCAATCGCCCCGATAGCACCGGCCGCAAACATTGCGCCCAATGCCCGCTCGGATTGGTCACGCTCACGCATGGCGGCGACCGTCAATATTGGGGCAGGGACCCCTGCAAACAGTGACGGCAGAAAAAATGCCAGCGTGCTCAGCGCCGTGATTGCAGCCAGCGGATGCTGCAGGTTTTCCACAACCGGGCCCGCGAAGGCCCGCAACAGCAGGGTCGCTCCGGCTGTGGTGCAAGCGGCCGCAATCATCGTCCAGCCGGTGATCCGCAAGGCGCGGTCCGTCGCCTGTGCTGCGATCCGCCCGCCCCACCAATGGCCGACGGAAAAACCGGCAAGGACAACCGCGATGATTGATGTCCAGGTGTAAAGGCTCATCCCGACATAGGGGGCGATCA
Organism: Yoonia sp.; assembly: GCA_023263855.1. Classification (GTDB taxonomy): domain Bacteria; phylum Pseudomonadota; class Alphaproteobacteria; order Rhodobacterales; family Rhodobacteraceae; genus Yoonia. The sequence continues at coordinate 2,784 of JALQUF010000077.1, forward strand.
TACGTCCCGCGACGATCTCAACCACAAGGCTGGACGCCGAAATGCCCGCCTGCAGAAAGATCAGCAGCCAGAGCGGAATGAGTGCGCGTTCAATTTGTTTTGTCATTCATCTGCCGTAGCCCACTGCTGAAAAACCAGTCAACAGGATTTTGCAGTGTTTCGGTTCTGGGAGAGCGACCAGCGGGATGTGCGACTTTGAGAGAACTACCAAAAAACGGGATCATTGAATGCGGGGACGCATCGAGGCGTGGGTTGGAAGGGCGTCAGGCCTGAACCGGACAGCGATTGACCAAGCCAGCCTTCGGGGTGTTGCAGTGGAAAGGGCGCGGGTACATCAGCTTGCGAGATAGCGGCAAATCCAACACGGCCGTAATACTGCGGGTCTCCATAGGTCAGGACAACATCAACACCTGCCTCGCGCAGCGCTTCCAAGCTCCATGTGATAAGTTCCTGCCCGATCCCTTGGCCCTGTCTGTTTGTGGCCACAGCGACCGGCCCCATAACAAAGACCACACGATCATCATCAGGATAGGACAGGCGCGAAAAGATAGCACCGCCGATGACGGTACTGCCGTCCCAAACGGTCATAACGTGCAGATCACTTGCAGGCGTTTGCGTCATCAGATCGCGGGCCAACGCGCCGATCAACGTACCTTCCTCGGCGCCTTCAGAGGCTTCGAACGTCGCGGTGAAAAGATCAGCAATCACGCCGTGATGCGTCGCGTAATCAGTTGAAAACAGCATAGTGGGCCATTCTTGCCAAAGCGATCACCCTGCTTCCGTCAAAGCGGGGTGATCGTGAAATTCTAGTCCTTGCCGCGATAAATCTCGACCAGCTTGCCCAGCATCGCCAGCGCATCATCGCGGTCGCGCTGGAACGAGTTGCGCCCGATGATCGAGCCGTTGCCACCGCCATCACGGATCGCGCGGGCATCGTCATAAACCGCATCAGCGCCCTTGGCGGCACCGCCCGAGAACACCATCAAGCGCCGTCCGTCAAAGGCGCTTTGCACGCAGTGGCGCACACGGGCCGCTTGCGTGGCCACATCAATGCCCTGCGCCTCGTAGACTTTCTTGGCCTCAGGCAGGCTCAGGTGATCGGTGCTGAGTTTGGTCTTGATGATATGCGCGCCGAGCAACGCCGCAATCTGTGCGGCATAGGCGCCGATATCAATGGCTGTCTCGCCATCTTTATCCAGCGCCTCACCACGCGGATAGGACCAGATGACGGTGGCTACGCCCTTGGCGGCCGCCTCGCGGCGCATCTCTGCGATGTCGCCAAACATATCAAGTGCTGCAGATGAACCGGGGTAAACCGTAAAGCCGATCGCCGAACAGCCAAGGCGCAACGCGTCGTCAACCGATGCGGTGATCGCTTGGGTTTTGGGGGCGGCATCCGGGATCAGGGAATTGGCCGAATTGACCTTAAGGATTGTCGGGATCTGGCCCGCAAACGTATCTGCGCCTGCTTCGATCATGCCCAAAGGGGCGGCATAGGCGTTCAGGCCTGCATCAATCGCCAGTTGGTAGTGATAGTGCGGATCGTAGCCTGCCGGGTTTGGCGCAAAAGACCGGGCTGGCCCATGCTCGAACCCTTGGTCAACGGGCAGGATGATCATCTTGCCGGTGCCACCCAGTTTCCCGTTCATCAGAATACGCGCGAGATTGGCTTTGACGCCGGGTGTTTCGCCTTCATAGTTGGCGAGGATTTTTTGAACGATACGGGTGGTTTTCATGGTCTGGCCCCTTGTGGCTGAACAGCAGCAATACAGGACCGATAAGTGGCGATTTGCCCGGTTGCAAATGTGTTAGCGCAACCGGGCGTGATGTTATCGCAAACAGCTAGCCAAGGGCTGCGACACCCGGCAATTGCTTGCCTTCCATCCATTCCAGAAAGGCCCCGCCAGCGGTCGAGATATAGGTGAAATCATCCGCAGCACCGGCCTGATTGAGGGCGGCAACCGTATCGCCGCCACCCGCAACCGAGATCAGTTTGCCGGCCTTTGAGAGCGCCGCAGCCTTGGCCGCCGCTGCGTCTGTGGCGGCATTGAACGGTTCAATCTCAAACGCCCCAAGCGGGCCGTTCCAGACCAATGTCTTGGCCTTGTCCAGCACATCGCTGATGTAGGCGACGGTGGCAGGACCAGCATCAAGGATCATCGCATCCGCCGGGCAAGCATCGGGGGCCACGGTTTCATTGGCAGCACCTGCCTTGAATTCGCGTGCAACAACGATGTCCCGCGGCAGGATAATCTCGCATCCAGCGGCCTCGGCCTTGCCCAGAATTTCGCGCGCGGTGTCGGCCAGATCGTGTTCGCACAGCGATTTACCCACATCGACGCCTTGGGCGGCCAAAAACGTATTGGCCATGCCGCCGCCGATCACCAAGTGATCTACTTTGGTGACAAGATTGCCCAGCAGATCAAGTTTCGTCGACACCTTTGCGCCACCAACGACCGCCACGACTGGACGCGCAGGTGTGCCAAGCGCCTTTTCCAGCGCGCCCAATTCTTCGGCCATCAAGCGCCCGGCGCAAGCGGGCAACAGGTGCGCGAGGGCTTCGGTGCTGGCGTGGGCGCGGTGCGCGGCGGAAAAGGCGTCATTGACGTAAATGTCGCCAAGGCTGGCCAACCGCTTGGCAAAGGCTTCGTCGTTTTTCTCTTCACCGGGGTTAAAGCGCAGGTTCTCCAGCAGCAAAACCTCATCGCCTTCCATCTCGGCGACAGCAGCGCCGTAGTCAGAGTTGACCCACGTGACCGGCAACCCCAGTACATCCGCGACAGCGGGTGCGATATGTTCCAGCGACATTTCAGGCACGACCTGCCCCTTGGGGCGTCCAAAGTGGGCCATCAGGATCACCTTGCCACCTTTCTCTTGGATATCATCCACGGTGGGGATGATCCGTTCGATCCGCGTAGTATCGGTGACAACCCCGTCCTCGACAGGCACGTTAATATCCACGCGCACCAAGGCGCGTTTGCCTTCAAAATCCATATCGTCGAGTGTCTTCCAAGCCATCGTTTCGCTCCTATCGGTGTGCCATTTGATACTGGTGTTGCGGCAATCATGCGCCCGCGTCAACTAGACCGGCTTGGCAATTGTGCCAATGGATCATATGTCGGGTGCGAACATAAGATTTAGGAGAGCCCAATGGCCGATATCAAAGACCCCGAAAACACCATTATCATGACGCTGACAGGTGGTGACGTGATCATCGAATTGCTGCCTGATGTGGCCCCGGCCCATGTCGCACGCATGAAAGAGCTGGCCCGCGCTGGCAAATATGACAATGTGTGTTTTCACCGGGTGATTGACGGCTTCATGGCGCAGACCGGTGATGTGGCCAATGGCAACATGGAAGACAACTTCAACCTTGGCCGCGCAGGCACAGGTGGCTCTGACATGCCTGATCTGCCCGCCGAGTTTTCCAAGATCCCGCATGCGCGTGGGTCCATCGGTGCGGCACGCTCGGCCAACCCCAATTCGGCCAACAGCCAGTTCTTTATCAACTTCAAGGACAACGATTTCCTCAACGGCCAATACACCGTATACGGTCAGGTCGTGTCCGGGATGGAGCATGTCGATGCCATCACACGTGGCGAGCCGCCAATGAATCCTGACCGCATGATTAGCGTGAAAGTCGCCGCCGATGTATAAGTTTGCTGCAATTCTTGCCGTCGCGGCCACACCCGCGCTCAGCGCCGGCCTTGAGATTGATGTCGAGGGCGAGGCCAACGGCACAATCGTCATTGACTTGTTCGAAGACACAGCCCCCCTTCACACTGCCCAGATCACGGCGATTGCCGCGGCAGGCAGCTATGACGGCGTTGTGTTTCACCGCGTGATTGACGGCTTTATGGCGCAGACGGGCGATGTGCAAAACGGTGTGATGGGCAGCGATCTGTCACGCGCTGGCACAGGCGGGTCCGAGTTTGCGGATATTCCGGCCGAATTCTCGGACATTCCGTTTGAACGTGGTGTGGTGGGCATGGCCCGCGCACAGGACCCCAACTCGGCCAACAGCCAGTTTTTTATCATGTTTGAACCGGGTTATTTTCTGAACGGTCAATATACCGTTGTGGGCGAAGTGACCGAAGGCATGGAGCTGGTTGACCAGATTAAGCGTGGCACGGGTGCCAATGGCGCCGTGATCGGCAAACCCGACATGATGGCTGCTGTCCGCGTTACCGAATAACGAAAACCGCCTGGCCCCCTCACTTCTGCGAGAGGGGGCTAGGCGCACCCCACGCTATCGGACACCCTGCACCAACTTGCCAGGAGAGCCCGATGCGTTTGATCCCCATGATTGCCGCCCTGTGTACCGCCGCCAGCATGTCTGTGGCGAGTCCCGAGTTCTGGTCTTTTGAATGGCCCGACACAAACTTTGAAAACTCGACCGTCCCGAACTGGGTAGAGATTGTGTCTGGCGGGCCGCCCAAGGATGGCATCCCTGCCATTGATGATCCGGCCTTCGTGTCCGTGGCGGAAAACCCCACCCTTGAACCACGAGAGCCGGTTATCACGCTTGAAATCGCAGGAGAGGTGCCGCGCGCCTACCCAATCCGCTATTTGACGTGGCATGAGATCGTGAATGATGAGGTGGGGGGCATTCCCGTGGCTGTAACCTTTTGCCCGCTGTGCAATTCCGGGATCACATTTGACCGCCGCGTTGCACAAGGCACGCTCAGCTTTGGTGTGTCCGGCAAGCTGCGCAATTCCGATATGATCATGTACGACCGTGAAACCGAAAGCTGGTGGCAACAAGCCATCGGTGAGGCGATTGTCGGTGATTTGACCGGAACAGAATTGGTCAGCCTGCCCAGCTGGATGGAAAGCTGGGAAGCCTTTGCAACCCGCAATCCCGATGGTCTGGTAATGGCGCAGCCTGCGTTCAATCGCGACTACGGCGCGAACCCCTATGTGCGCTATGACAGTTCCAACCGCCCGTTTCTGTACTCAGGTGAAATGCCGCCACATGACATTCCCGCATTGGCGCGGGTCGTCCGCGTCGGGGATCAAGCGTGGCCCCTGACGCGGCTTGCTGCAGTTGGACAACTGTCCGAGCAGGGCGTGACCTTGACGTGGACTGCAGGGCAGGCATCCGCGCTTGATAGCGCCCGCATCGGGGCGGGAAAAGAGGTAGGCAACGTCCGGGTCCGTGACACTGCGGGCAATGATCTGCCGCATGATGTGATGTTTGCTTTCGCCTTTCATGCGTTCTGGCCCGAGGGTGAATGGATGATTGGCGACTAGGGGGTGCTGACTTTCGCTTGACACTGCCCCTGCGCGGGCATGATCTGCGCGGATGGAAAAGAAATCTCAGATTGATCTGTTCGGCGCGGTCGCCCTGACGGGGTTCGCGTTGTTGCTGGCCTTTAATCAGGTCGTGATCAAAGTCACCAACGGCGGGCTGCAGCCGGTGTTTTTTGCCGGTCTGCGCTCAGCCGGGGCTGTGGTGTGTATTTGGCTGTGGCTGCGCTGGCGTGGTATTCCGCTGCGGTTTGAAAAAGGAACACGGCTTGCAGGTTTGACGGTGGGCTGCGTGTTTGCGTTTGAGTTTCTGTGCCTCTTTGTGGCGCTTGACCTCACCGCTGTCAGCCGCGCCAGCGTGATCTTCTATTCGATGCCGGTCTGGCTTGCGATCATGGCGCATTTCGTGATCCCCGATGACCGCGTGTCACCACTCAAAGCGCTGGGGCTTGGCCTGGCTTTGGCTGGTGTTGCCGTCGCAATTGTGACCCGCGATGACGGGGCGGGCAGTTTCTGGGGTGATCTGGCGGCATTGGGCGCGGCTGTGGGCTGGGCTGCGACGGCGCTTTTGGCCAAAGCGTCACCATTGTCGCGGGTACGCCCGGAAATTCAACTGCTGTGGCAGGTTGGTGTGTCTGCGCCCATCTTGCTGATTGCGGCGCTTTTCTTTGGCCCGCTGATCCGCGATCTGGCGCCCATTCATATCGCGGGCCTGCTGTTTCAGATCATCGTCGTGGTCAGTGCCGGGTTTATCTTCTGGCTCTGGCTTTTGTCGATTTACCCCGCTTCCGGTGTGGCATCCTTCAGCTTTTTGTCGCCTGTGCTGGCCGTTGGGCTGGGCTGGCTTATGCTGGGCGAAGAGGTGGGCCCCAATCTGATTGCGGCACTGGGCCTTGTGGCGTTGGGTATCTTGCTGATCAACCGCCCGCCTAGGTCCCGCAAAAAGTCTGTGTGACCTGTTCGCTTTTGCTGGGCGCACGCGCATAGGGCGCCGTTGCTTCGGACAGCGGCGCGTAGGGTGCAGTCACCGCCGCCAAAAGCGCGTGAAAGGGCGCGTCGTTGCCATCCAGCCCGGCAGTGATGACCGCCTCAATCAGGTGATTACGCGGGATGATTTGCGGGTTGGCCAGCGCCATGATCTGCGCGGCATCCTCTGATCTGCGCTGTTGCCAACGGACGGCCCAGGCATCAAAGGCATCGCGGTTGATGAATTGGTCGCGGGCCTGCGGGCTTGCCAGATTGGCGAATGTATTGGTGAAATCAGCGCCGTCCTTGGCCATCAGATCAAGCAATTCCGTGATCAATGCGCGGTCTTCTGCGATCGGGTCCGCGATCCCCAGTTTCGCACCAAAAACCTTCAGCCATGCGGCCTCATAGATTGCGGGCATCCGGTGCACCGCGGCGGTAAAGTCGGTGATGGCCGCGTCGCGATCCGGCATCAAGGGGATCAAGGCGGTCGCAAATTGCGCCATGTTCCATGCCCCGATGCCGGGTTGGTTGGCATAGGCGTAGCGTCCGTATTGGTCAATGGCGCTGAAAACGCTGTCGGGGTGGAAATCGTCCATAAAGGCACAGGGCCCGTAATCAATCGTTTCGCCTGCGATGGATACGTTGTCTGTATTCATCACGCCGTGAATAAAGCCCAGTCCCATCCAATTCGCGATCAGCGCGGCATAACGTGCGATCACCTGATCAAGCAGGTCGGCGGGGCCCTTGGCCGTGGGGTAGTGCCGCGCAATCACGTGATCGGTCAGCGCCTGTAGGGCAGCCAGATCACCGCGGCTGGCAAAATACTGAAACGTGCCGACACGAATATGGCTTTGCGCGACCCGGGTGATCACGGCCCCAGGCAGGATTTGTTCGCGGTAGACACGTTCGCCAGTGGTCACAGCCGCCAGCGCCCGCGTGGTGGGCACGCCCAAAGCATGCATCGCTTCACTGACCAGATATTCGCGCATCACAGGCCCCAGCCACGCACGCCCGTCACCACGGCGGGAATAGGGCGTCGGGCCGGACCCTTTCAATTGGATATCCCTGCGGATGCCATCGGTCCCGACAACCTCACCCAAAAGCACCGCGCGACCGTCACCCAGTTGCGGGTTCCAGTTTCCGAACTGGTGGCCTGCGTAGACCTGCGCCAGCGGTGACGCACCATCAGGGATGTGATTGCCCGCAAAGACCTGCGCGGCGTTTGGCGCGCTAAGCACAGCCGGATCAATGCCCAGAAGCGCTGCAAGTGCGGCGTTCGTCGCAATCATCTGCGGGGCTTTGACAGGCGTCGGCAATTGCGCCGTAAACATCTGTGGCGGCAGCTTGGCGTATGTGTTGTCAAAAGGGATCTGCATCTTAAAGCCGTGCCAATCGCGCCGCCAGAAGCGCATAGAAACCGGAGGCGTCGATGTCTTTCATGAACATCGCATTGGCCGGGCGGTCAGTGACGCGCCACCAGTCGGCAACGGTCATGCCAAGGGTCAATTCGGCCTCGGTCTCGATCTCGACGTTGATATGGCGGCCTGCGAACAACTGCGGCTCAATCAGGTAGGCGATGGTGCAAGGGTCGTGCAACGGCGCGCCCTCTGATCCGTATTTCTCCATATCAAACCGTTCGAAAAAGTCGGTCCATGCGGCAACCATATCGCCGACCTTGGTGTGCATGGAGCGGAACGCATCAATCCGGTTATGCGTGGTCAGCGCCTTATGCGTCACATCCAGTGGCATCACCACCAGCGGCACACCCGCGCCAAAGACGATCTTGGCGGCCTCGGGATCGACATAGATATTAAACTCGGCGGTGGGGGTGATGTTGCCCACCTCGAAATAAGCGCCCCCCATCAGCACGATTTCTTGCACGCGCGGGATGATATCGGGTGCGCGCTCAAAGGCGGTCGCGATATTGGTCAGTGGTCCGATGGGGCAAAGGGTGACAGTGCCGCTGGGTTCATTGCGCAAAGTCTCGATAATGAAATCCACGGCGTGCTGCTGTTGCAGGGGCATAGTGGGGTCGGCCATTTGCGGGCCGTCCAGTCCGGTCTTGCCGTGCACATGTTCGGCCGTGACCAATTTGCGCTTCATCGGGGCATCGCAACCGGCAAACACCTTCGTGTCGGGCTTGCCTGCCAATTCGCATACGATGCGGGCGTTTTTCTCGGTCAGGGGCAGGGGCACATTGCCGGCGACGGCGGTAATGCCCAGCACGTCAATATCCTCGGGCGAGGCAAGGGCGAGCAGGATCGCCACGGCGTCGTCCTGTCCGGGGTCGGTGTCGATGATGATCTTGCGCGGTGCCATGGGTCTGTCCTGTCTTGCTTGCCCCTAAGGTGGGGCGAAGGACGGGCAGGGGCAAGGGGTCAGACGCGACCTTCTGCCTTCAACCGCTGATAAAGCAGCTCTGTCGCCGGATCGCCCTTTTCCAACGCAAAGACATAGGCGTGGGTCAGGTAAAAACAGGCTGCATCTATATCCTGCGCGGTATCCGCTGCCTCGGCATAAAGCGCAATCAGCCCGGTCCGGTCATCGCGGGCGTGCGCATCAAGCAGGCGATCGTCCAGCGTGATCATGACACCGTATCGTAGGCCGCGATCTTGCCAGCCACCCAATCATGGAAACAATGGGTCGGCCCATCCATCGCGGGGCTAAAGCGACCCCCGTCAAAACCGGGTGCAGCCCGGCCTTTTTGCATACCTTCGACCACAAAGATGTCTTCCTCGAACACGCTTTTCCATTGGATCGCGTTTTTCTGGCGCAAAGCCTCATCAGTTTTGTCGGCCGCGTAGAACAGGTGCACATGTTCGACGGTTTTATTATGGCTTTGCGGCTCAAGCACGATCACGAAAGCATGGTCGCGTTGCACCCCAAGCAGGACATTGGGGTAGACGGTAATATATTCGCCACCTGTATCCCATTTCGCGCTCAGATCGGCAAAATCAGGAAAGGTAATGCCGTCCATGCCCGTCAACTGGCGATAAACCAGCGTGCCCTGGCCGGAATAGCGACCCATTTCGGTGATGTTGTAATGGTCCTCCAGCCGGGAATAGCTGTTCAGGCCCGGATGCACCCAAGGCAAGTGATAGCTTTCGCAGTAGTTTTCGACCGCCAGTTTCCAGTTGGTTGCGACATCCAATGTGAAACTGCTGTCGATGCCGCCGTGATACATGGGCTGGTCGAATTCGGCCCAGCGGGCCAGCAGGTCGGCGTGGACCTCTTCAAAGGGGGCGGCGTTGCCGTCGATGTTGATAAAGATGGTGCTGAACCAGATATGGCTGCGCACCTCGACCAGACCCAGCACGGATTTGTCGATGGCCTCATGGGTATTGTGCCCTGCGCCGCCGACATGGGGCGTGGACACCAGCTTGCCCTCGGTTGAATAGCACCACGAATGATAGGGGCAGCGAATGGCCCCTTCGATCTTGCGCGGTTCGGCAACAAGAATCATGCCGCGATGGCGGCAGATGTTTTGAAAGACACGGACCTGCCCCTGACGGTCGCGGACCAACAGGAGGGGGATACCCAGAAATTCAACCGGTTTGGCGTCGCCCACCTCGGGCACATCGGCTGTCACGGCAAGCCCGGCCCAGCTAGACGACAAGACCGCGTGTTTTTCCAGATCAAACACATCTGCGTCGGTGTAATGCGCATTTGGCAGACCGTGGGCGGTCTCAACAGGTTGACGCACGGCATCAAGGGTATCCATGGGTATGTCTTTGGCCATCGGGTCCATCCTTACTTTGCATGGATGCTACCATCTTGCCGCCGCCTGTGCCGTGTCAGGTCGCGACCGCCGCTTTTCTCACAGCGACATCAGGGCAGGGGAATGGGCCAAACTTTGCCACTTCATGTCAGGATGTTCGGTCAAGAATTGCCAGCGGGGCGTAAGGATGGATTCTTCAGCGTGCTTTGGCGCATCACAGACACGAAATTTGGCGCAACGGCGCCGTATATCTTCTCTTTCCTGCGTAGCTATGGAAAGGTTGGCTGAGGACATCCAATTGTTGCGTCGAAGGCAGCAATGTCTTCTTCATGTCCTTATAGGAGAACGAAAATGACACGTACACTTAAGCTGATCGCACCAATTGCCGTGCTCACCGCGCTGGCTGTTCCCAGCTTTGCCCAAGACGCTGATATCGATATCAACGGCGACGGCATGTACAGCTATCCTGAGCTTCAGGCGGTGATGCCTGAACTGTCTGAAGATGATTTCACCAGCATGGACACATCCGGCGATGGCCTGTTGGACGCGGATGAAATTGCCGTAGCGACCGAAGCGGGTATGCTGCCGGCCTAAGGAAGTGGTGCGCGCCGGACCAGCCTCATGGTCTGGCGCCCCCTGCGTCCCTCGCGTCACACCCCAATCGGGCGCGGGGGATTGCGGTCAGGCGACCGCCCCGCGTGACAAGGCCGCAACGCCTGTGCGCGCAATTTCTTCAAGACCGAGCGGGCGCATCAGATCAGCAAATGCGTCGATTTTCTCAGGCGTGCCTGTGATCTCAAAGACGAATGATTCCAAGGTGCTATCGACCACACTTGCGCGGAAGATATCAGCCAGGCGCACCGCTTCGATCCGGTCGTTGCCCGTGCCGCTGACCTTGAACAGCGCCAGTTCGCGCTCGACCGATGGTCCCTCGACGGTCAGGTCATTGACCTTGTGCACATCCACGATCCGGCCCAGCTGCGCCTTGATCTGCACGATGATCTGCGGCGTGCCGCTGGTGACAATCGTAATGCGGCTGCGGTGGCCCAGATGGTCCACCTCGGCCACGGTCAGGCTGTCGATGTTATAGCCGCGACCCGCGAATAGCCCGATCACGCGCGACAGAACACCCGGTTCGTTTTCGACCAGAACAGCCAGCGTGTGCCGCTCTTCCTTGTCGGAAAAGGTGGGGCGGAGGTCATAGGCGGAGTGGCTGGTCGCGCCTTTTTTGATTTTGAGCGGTGACATGGGATGTCCCTTTTTAGTAATTTTTCGTTTGCGCCGAGTTCTAGTCTTTTAGCTCAGTTCTTTCTGCATGCTTAATAATAGCTGGGTATATTAACCTGTTCTCGATCAATCTGATCAAGAAGATCACTAAATAACCGGCTATTGCATTGGCAATGACTAGAACAACCAATTGAGTGAAACTAAGAGTTCCTACAAACCAAAGTCCAATCAATGCAGGGAACAC
>JALQUF010000078.1 GCA_023263855.1 Yoonia sp.
CAGTCACACCAAAGCTGTTCTGCCCCAGAAAGATTTCATTCAAGTAAAGTTCAAGAATCCGCTCTTTCGGCATCGCACCTTCGATACGGACAGCCAGAATAATTTCCTTGATCTTACGTTCGACCGACCGGGACCCATCCAAAAGGAAGTTCTTCATCACCTGTTGGGTGATGGTCGACGCCCCGCGGACATTTTCGCCCCGCGATTCGACGGCATCAACAAAGGCCGACACCATGCCCATCGCGTCATAGCCCGAATGCGTATAAAAATTCTTATCTTCCGCAGAAATAAACGCCTGTTTGACGATATCAGGAATTTCTTCGGCGGGCGTGAACAGACGCCGCTCAATCGCGAATTCGTCAATGATCTGCCCCTCGCCTGAATAAATCCGGCTGATCGTTTTGGGCGTATACTGTGACAGGGTTTCATAGCTGGGCAGGTCACGGCCATACATATAAAGCACCCCACCAATAGCAAGCGCGCCCATGATCGTGCCAAGGGTAAGCAGCGTGAAAAGACCGCCGATGAATGAGGTAATAAAGCGCAACACGTAAGTGGACCCAGTCCTGTCTGTTTCACACGCTTATACGCGGCAGGGCCTCTATGGTCAAAAGGCCAAATGCCACGTTCGGCCAGATGATGCCACGCAGTTGATCACTTTTTGATTAGGGCACCGCGCAGTCCTAGCGCGCCAGCAAGACCACAGTATCCCGCAGCGCCCGCGAAATACGCGCGCGCCCCTCGGCCGTAGCAAGCACAGCGCGGTCTTGCGCGTTCGATAGAAACCCGGCTTCAATCAGCACGCTGGGAAAGTCAGCAGCGGTCAGCACAGCAAACTGCCCTCGGCGGCGCGGGTTGCCGTTCAAAAGAACACCCTGGGCCTGCAACGATGCAACCAAAGCATCCGCAATCCGCCGCGCCTCGGGCCCGGTTTCGGCGCGTGCCAAATCCATCAGGGCCGTCGCGACGCGGTCATCGGTCGCGTTCAAATCCACACCGGCCAAAAGATCCCCGCGTTCATGGCGTTCAACACTGCGCCGTGCCGCGGCTGAACCGCCATCTGGCGACAGCGTGTAGATCGACGCCCCCCGCGCATCGTCTTCCTCAAGCGCATCCGCGTGCAGTGACACGAAAAGATCAGCCCCCACCTGCCGGGCAAGTGTCATCCGCGCAGCCAAAGGCACAAAGACATCCGCATCACGCGTCAGCACCGCCTGAACACCCTCTTGCGCATTCAAGACCACGGCCATCTCCATTGCCAGCAACAGCATCAAATCCGCTTCTTTGATCCCGCCGCGCACGGCACCGGGGTCAATCCCGCCATGGCCGGGGTCAATCACCACGACAAAATCTTCGCTTTTCGCCAGATCTGCGGCGACCTTAGGATCAAAGCCTGTGACCACGTCCCAGCCCGGATCAGGGGGTGCGCCTGCCTTATCGGAAAACACTTCGGGGCTCGCGCGGTCCAGAATGATGGTCAGGTCCGCACCGGCCTCAGCCGCGACCATGCCTGCTTGCGCAATCACCAATGGCTCTGCCAGATCAATCACCATCCGCGACCATCCCGGACGCAAAGGGCCAAAGCGCACGGCCTCGGCCCTGTCGCCCGACAGTATGCTGTCCGCATCCAGTCCAGCAAATGACGCGCCTTCAACGTCGATCACCAGGCGGCGCGGATCATCCAGCGTGAAGACGCGGTAAGGCGTGATCCGGTCGAACCCAAGTGCGATCTCAAGCGTCCACCAGCCATCGCTGACACGGGTGCGCGCGGGATCAACGGCCACCTGTGCGGTCGCCAGGTTGGCGGCGAACAAAAAGGCCATAAGCCAGCGGATCATTGCGCACGGTCCTGCATGAACTGCGCCAAGCGCGCCAATCCTTCCGTGATATCCGCCGTCGATCTGGCATAGGAAAAGCGTAGCCAGTGCTGACCCCTTGCCGCATCAAAATCCAGACCGGGGGTCACGGCCACACCGGCCTTGTCAAGTATCTCCGCCGCGAACGCCAATGCATCATCGGTATACTCCGACACATCCACATAGACGTAAAACGCGCCATCGGGCGGTGCAAAGCGGCCCAGCCCCGCCGCCCTGAGCCCCGCAATCATCAAATCACGATTGGCTTTATAGACCGCTTTGTTGGCCTCCAGCTCGTCTGTGCAATCCATCGCATGCAAGGCCAGCCTTTGCGCGGCATGCGGCGCACAGATAAACATGTTCTGGGCCAACCGCTCGACCTGCCGGACATGATTTTCAGGCACAATCATCCAGCCCACGCGCCAACCTGTCATCGAGAAATACTTGGAGAAGGAATTCACGACATAGACGTCATCTGTCACCTGCAACGCGGTCACAGGCGCCGTGTCATAGTCGATACCGTGATAAATCTCATCTGAAATCAAAGACGCACCCTGCCGCGCACAGGCCTGTGCCAAAGCGGCCAAACCATCGCGATCCAGCATCGTGCCTGTCGGGTTTGCCGGCGATGCCACGATCAGACCATCCAGATCATGCTCGGCGACATCCGAAGGCAAAGGTTGGAACCGCTGGGCAAATGTCGTCGGAATATCAATGGGCGACAGCCCCACAGCGCGCAAAATCTGGCGGTATGACGGGTAGCAAGGTGTGCCCAACCCCACCCGCGCGTCATTGTCAAAAAGCGCAGAAAACGCCAACAGGAACGCGCCAGAGGCACCGCTGGTGATGACAATACGGGCCGGATCAACCGCAACACCATACCAATCCACATAATGCTGCGCGATCCGCTCTTTCAGCTCTGGCAGGCCCAAAGCGACCGTATAGCCCAGTGGGTCAGCCATATCCGCAATCAGCTTGTCCTTGGCCAATTGCGGCGCACCTGTGCCGGGTTGGCCGACCTCCATATGGATGATGTGGCGCCCCGCCGCCTCGGCCTTGCGGGCGGCTTCCATCACATCCATCACGATAAACGGATCAACATCACCCCGGTGCGAAAGTTTCATGCTCGGCCTCATCTGTTTTGCGCCTGTTTGCCCCTGCAGGCCCGGTGGCGTCAATGGGCAAGCTGATTAGAAGGCCGCAGACAACGGCACCAGAAACCCATGGATCTGCTGAATTTTCCCCGAGATCGACTGCCCCAGTGCGTCCAGGTCACCCGCCAGAGCCCCGCTGTTTGACCAAACGGCACGGACACTCAGCCGTTCACTGATCGCCATGACAGGCATCGTGCAGACTGATGCGTCACAATACACAACCGGTGCCGCAGGTCCGGGAAACGGCGACCGCACCTGGCAACTGACCCCAGAGGCAACTTTGGACATGGCACATAAAAAGTCAGGCCCCCGGGTCACGCTCACATCGCCACTGCCCAGCGCCGCAAGATGGGCAGCCGCATTCTGGGCCGCCGCCGCAGCCGTATCGCCAATGGCCGAGACATGAAGTTCCAGCAAAGCGATACCCGTCTGCGCGGGATCATAGGTAACACCTGTCACAAGCGGGATCGGATTACCGCGCCCATCAATCGCGACATCCTGCGCTTGCAAACACACCGTCTGGTCCCGGATCAACAACGGCGCACCACCAAAGCTTTCAGCACGTAGAACGGTTCCTCCGCGGTACGTCAGCCCGTCACTGGCTTTGATGCCAAAATCAACAAAGCGGAAAAAGTCAGGACAGCTTTGTGCACTGGACTGGCTGGCACACACGACCAACGCCAACATCGCAAGCAATCTTTGCATCTGCCCTCTCAATCAGTCTGGTTGCAGGGCACAGGGGGAAACAGACCGGCGCATTCAACGCATAGCGACACCCTACTCTGCCGCCACATCCTTTTGTGCTTCCAGCTCGGCGGCCTTCTTTTCGACCTGTTCCACGATATGGTCGACCATGTCGGCGTTGTTTTGCTTGTGGCTCTGCTTGCCCGCCAGATAAACCATGCCCGAACCCGCACCGCCGCCGGTAAAGCCCACATCGGTCATCAGCGCCTCGCCGGGGCCGTTCACAACACAGCCGATAATCGACAAGGACATGGGCGTTTTGATGTGTTCCAGCCGCTTTTCCAGCTCTTCCACCGTCTTGATCACGTCAAAGCCCTGACGCGCGCAGGACGGGCAGGAAATGATGTTCACACCGCGATGGCGCAGGCCCAAGGATTTGAGGATCTCAAACCCCATTTTCACTTCTTCAACGGGATCGGCAGACAGTGACACACGGATCGTGTCACCAATGCCCATCCACAAAAGATTGCCCATCCCGATGGCGGATTTAACCGTACCGCTGATCAGGCCACCCGCTTCTGTAATGCCAAGGTGAATGGGGGCATCGGTCGCTTCAGCCAATTGCTGATAGGCGGCGGCGGCCATGAACACATCAGAGGCCTTGCAGGAAATCTTGAACTCGTGAAAGTCGTTGTCCTGCAGAATCTTGATGTGATCCAGTCCGCTTTCCACCATCGCATCAGGGCAAGGTTCGCCGTATTTATCCAGCAGATGCTTTTCGAGAGAGCCCGCATTGACCCCGATCCGGATCGAACAATTATGATCCCGCGCGGCCTTGATCACCTCTTTGACGCGTTTTTCGTCGCCGATATTGCCGGGGTTGATCCGCAGGCAGGCCGCCCCGGCCTCTGCCGCCTCAATACCGCGCTTATAATGGAAATGAATATCCGCCACGATAGGCACCGACACCTCTGGCACGATCAGTTTCAGCGCTGCACTTGACGCTTCATCCGGCACCGAGACGCGCACAATGTCAGCGCCGGCATCGGCGGCAGCCTGCACCTGTGCGATCGTCGCCTTCACATCCGTGGTCAGCGTATTCGTCATGGTCTGCACCGAAATCGGCGCATCGCCCCCGACAGGCACAGAGCCCACCATGATCTGGCGCGATTTGCGGCGATAGATGTTCCGCCACGGACGAATATGATTCAAAGACATGAGGTTTCAGCTTTCGACTGCAAATCTGTTGTCGCTAACCTAAGCCGCCAGCGCCACTTCATCAAGCAACCGATGGTGCGGTTATTCGTCCGTCACGACCTCGGCGACATTCACGATTTCTGCCAGATCATTGTCCGCAGTCAGATCAGCAACCGTGTAGGTGTCGGTCAGGCTCTGCGCTGTCAAAGCAACATTCGACGTCACAACACCTGACGGGCCAACAGGGCCATAGTGTACGCCATTGACGGCGAAATACATCGCCCCGCTTTCCCCCACCCGCAAGGTGGCAGGTTCTTCGGTTGCAGGCACCACAAAATTCTGGCCGGGTGCCATGACACCCTCAAAAATTACCGTCCCATCCGCAGACTGCACACGCACCCAAGCAGGACGGACCGCAACCAGTTGCACCTCAGGTACCTCAGGCTCGACGACCTGAATGGCAGGTGGCGCGGGCAAATCAGCCTCTGCAACGGTTAATTCAGGCGCAACCGGAACACCCGCATCAGGCACCAGAGCACCAATCGTACCGGGGCGCAGCGTTGAAATCGGCGCGTCGCGCGCCACCAGAACAGGCACATCCAGCGCCTGCGGGCGATAAAGCCGGTCCAACGACTGCATCGACGGCGCTTCAAAACCTGCCAGCGCATCATTGGGCTGGATCGCGTTTGACGCTCCGGCCAAAGGATCAAGGTCGGACACAACAACGGGCGTTTGTTCCACCGGCGCAAACTGAACTTTCTGCACTTCTTGCAAAACGGTCCACCCGCCGTAGCCCAAACCACAAATCAAGGCGACAAGCACCATAACAGAGCCGATCGCGCGTGGCTCGATACCTGAAAAGACAGCTTCACCGGCAGGGATAAAAGGTGTCGCAGAGGAAGAGAAGATATCCTTGCCCAGCGGTGCCGCAGACGGATCAAAGGTCTTGCCCTTCAGCGATGATGCCTCGGCCGACATGCCGTGGGCTGTCGCAAATCCGCTTTCCGCGCAAAAAGCCTCAAACGCATCATCGGGATTCATGCCAAGATAGCGGGCATAGGACCGCACGTAACCTGCGATAAATCCGGGTGTGTCAAAGGCTGAGGGGTCCGCATTTTCGATCGCGGCAATATAGGCGGCTTTGATCTTCAGCTCGCGCTGCACGTCCAAAAGGCTCTTGCCCATGGTCGCACGTTCGCCACGCATCAGATCACCTAGGCGGAGATCATAGGCGTCAAAGCCTGCGGCTTGTACGTCCTCCGGTGCGTCAGCACGCTTGAAGGTCTTCCCGATCATCGACTGTCCCGTCGCTTAATGCCCCTAAGCGCACGTTGTCCAACGAATCGAAACAGTAAGTGCGCCTGACAAAAACCTAACACGTTCCGCAAAGTTATGCACAGGTGTTCTGCGGTTAACCCGCCAGTTCAGCACGATTCAGCGCACATTGTGACCAAAGATCGTCCAAAGCGCTGACCAATGCATCCATTTCATGCGGGCCGTGGACCGGCGACGGCGTAAAGCGCAAACGCTCGGTGCCGCGTGGAACAGTGGGGAAATTGATCGGCTGCACGTAAATGCCGAAATCAGCCAACAGCATATCCGACAACCGCTTGGTATGGACCGGATCACCCACGATCAAAGGCACAATATGCGTGCCGTGATCAATGATCGGCAGGCCCATTCCCTTCAAGCGCAATTTCAGGATTTTCGCCTGCGTCTGGTGCTGGTCACGCAGCGCCTGATCAGTTTTCAGGTGCGCGACGCTGGCCGCAGCACCAGCCGCCACAGCCGGTGGCAAGGATGTCGTAAAGATAAAGCCCGGCGCGTAAGAGCGGATCGCATCACACATTTTCGCGCTTGCAGCGATATAGCCGCCCATCACACCGTAAGCCTTGGCCAGCGTGCCGTTGATAATATCAATGCGGCCCATCAGACCGTCACGCTCGGCCACACCGGCACCGCGGGGGCCATACATGCCAACAGCATGCACTTCGTCGATATAGGTCAGAGCGCCAAATTCATTGGCCAGATCACAAATCTCTTCGATGGGGCCGAAATCGCCGTCCATCGAATATATCGATTCAAAGGCAATCACCTTCGGGGCGGCCGGATCATCGGCTTCCAGCAATTCGCGCAAATGCGCCACGTCATTGTGGCGGAAAATTCGCTTGGCGCCCCCGTTGCGGCGCACGCCCTCAATCATGGAGGCATGGTTCAGCGCGTCGGAATAAATGATCAGCCCCGGAAACAGCTTGGGCAAAGTGCTCAGCGTTGCGTCGTTGGCGATATAGGCAGAGGTGAAAAGCAGCGCGGCTTCCTTGCGGTGCAGATCGGCCAGTTCGGCCTCAAGCCGTTTGTGGTAAACGGTTGTGCCCGAAATATTGCGTGTCCCGCCCGATCCGGCACCAGTCGCTTCAATCGCTTCGTGCATAGCCGCCAAAACAGCAGGGTGCTGACCCATGCCCAGATAGTCGTTGCCGCACCAAACGGTCACAGGTGTCTCTGACCCATCCGGCTTGCGCCATGTTGCATGTGGAAATTGCCCGCGCTTGCGCTCGATATCGATGAACGTCCGATAGCGGCCCTCCTCATGCAAACGTTCAATCGCAGTGTCGAGCTGGGCATTATAATCCACGTCGGTCGTCCTTTTCTTCGTCGCAAAGACTGCTTTTTGCGCAAACTTTGAATCGTTCTAAGCCTCATATAGGGCGTCACTGCCTCGGACAAGACGTTACAAAATGTCACCCCTTGGCGCAGAAGATGCCGTGTTGCTGTGCAACCTTCATTGATTTGCATCAAGCAATGGCCCGCCTGGCAGAAAACCTTTGGTGATCTGGTGGCACTGTGTCACTTTCACGCGCCTATACAAGCGGACCCAATGGTCACACCGCAGCACACGCCCGACCGGCCTGCCCCGTTTCAGATGGAACTTTCGCAACACCACCTTGACCTCCCCTGCGTTAAGGACAACCGTGTGGCAAATCCCAAAATAAAGGCCACCGAATATGACCCTTGATCCCGTTCTTGCCCGTATTGACGCCGACCTGCCCCAAGCGACAGAGCGCTTGCTGGAATTGCTGCGTATCCCGTCCATCTCAACCGATCCCGCCTATAAGGCCGATTGCGATAGCGCCGCTGACTGGCTCGTGGCTGATCTGCAATCAATCGGCTTTGAGGCCTCAAAGCGCCCCACACCCGGCCACCCGATGGTTGTGGCACACTCTGGCGGCGATGGACCGCACGTGCTGTTTTACGGACACTACGACGTGCAACCCGTTGATCCGCTTAACCTTTGGGATCGCGACCCTTTTGATCCACAGATCGAAGACACCGCAAAAGGCAAGGTGATCCGCGGCCGTGGATCATCTGATGACAAGGGCCAGCTGATGACCTTTGTTGAAGCCTGCCGCGCCTGGAAGGCCGAGCATGGCACCCTGCCCGCGAACATCACGATCTTCTTTGAGGGCGAAGAGGAATCAGGCTCTCCGTCCCTGACGCCCTTTATGGAAGAAAATCGCGAAGAGCTGACAGCCGATATCGCGCTGATTTGCGACACCGGCCTCTATGGCGACAGCACGCCCGCGATCATCACCCAATTGCGCGGCCTTTTGGGCGAAGAACTGACCATCACGGGCCCCAACAAAGACCTGCATTCGGGCATGTACGGCGGTCTGGCGATGAACCCCGCGCGGGTTCTTGCGAAAGTGATCGCGGCTCTTCACGACGATGACGGGCGTATCACCGTGCCCGGCTTTTATGATGGTGTGCCCGAGCTTTCAAACGAACTGGCCGCCGCTTGGGACGACCTGAAATTCGACGAAAAGGCGTTTCTGGGCGAAGTTGGCCTGTCAGAACCCGCAGGTGAAAAAGGCCGCCGGCCACTGGAAATGATCTGGTCGCGCCCAACCTGCGAAGTCAATGGCATGTGGTCGGGCTATACCGGCGACGGCTTTAAGACCGTGCTGCCGTCGGAAGCACACGCCAAAATCAGTTTCCGCCTGGTCGGCAAACAAGACCCGCTGAAAATCCGCGAAAGCTTTCGCAAGATGGTGCAGGATATGCTGCCTGCCGATTGCACTGTCAGCTTCAGCGACCACGGGGCAAGTGCGGCCGGACAGATGACTACGACGCACCCCGCCTTCGATCAGGCGCGCAAGGCACTGTCTGATGAATGGCCCAACGCAGCGGCCTACGTAGGCTGTGGTGGCTCGATTCCCATTGCTGGGCATTTCAAGGAAATCCTCGACATGGACGCGATGCTTATCGGTTTCGGCAAAGACGACGACGCGATCCATTCACCCAACGAAAAATACGACCTGTCATCGTTTCATAAAGGCATCAGAAGCTGGGCGCGGATCTTGGACGCAATGACCTAAACGGGTCACACGCAGGAAGACAGAGCCATGCAAACAATCGCACTCACACTTGGCGCGGGCGGTGCCCGTGGGTTGTCCCATATTCATGTGATCCGCGCCTTTGAAGAACTGGGGGTGCGTCCGGTTGCGGTATCGGGCGCATCCATCGGTGCCATCATTGGTGCAGCCTATTGCGCAGGCATGTCCGCAAATCACCTTGAAGATCATATCAAAAGCGTCCTTGCCGATCCGCTTGGCCTGCTGCGCGATGTATTTCGCGCAGGTCCAGACAGTTTGAAGGCGTTTTTCAAAGACGGTGGGCCACGCATCGGCCAATTCAATCTGGAAGGTATTCTCGAAGCAGTCTTGCCAGATGATATCCCGCCAACCTTTGAAGAGCTCGACATCCCCCTGAAAATATCCGCCACTGATTTCTATGCGGGGCGTGCGACCGTTCTGGATAAAGGGGACCTGTGGTTTGCGATGGCCGCTTCCTCGGTCATTCCCGGTGTATTCCTGCCGGTCGAACGGGATGGCCGATTCTATATCGACGGCAGCGCAACCGACCCCTGCCCGATGGAACTAGTCCAAGACCTTGCCGACCACGTTGTCGCTGTAGACGTATCAGGGGGCATCACGGGCGACGCAACCAAGCGCCCCAGTATGTTCGAGGCAAGCTATGCTGCGGGCCAGATGATGCAACAATCCATCATCAGGTCAAAAGCATCCAACTGCCCCAAAACCATTCTTTTGCGGCCACCGGTTGCAGCCTTCTTTGCGCTCGACTTTCACAAAGCCAAAGAGGTCCTGGCCCAAACGGCCCCTCTCAAAGAAGAGGCAAAGCGGGTCATTGATGCCGCCCAACGAAATGCGTCATAGCCAGCAGAGGCGACGCTGATTTGTCAGGGCAAATAAACTGCAAAAAGCATATTTGGAGAAATGGCGCGGTTGACGGGGCTCGAACCCGCGACCCCCGGCGTGACAGGCCGGTACTCTAACCAGCTGAGCTACAACCGCGCATCTGCTTGTTCAGGAGATCCCGAACGTGGGCTGCTTCTAAGTGCGTCTGCGCGCGCCGTCAAGCACTCTCAACGCTCTGGCAGAGGAATAAATTCAGCATCATCTCCAGGCGGCAATTGAAAGCGTCCATTTTGCCAATCTCCGGCGCGCCAGGCCTCTTTTGCTTCTTCGATCCGCTCTTTGCTGGAGGCCACAAAATTCCACCAAATGTACCGCGCACCTTCCATCGTGGCCCCGCCCAACAACATCACTCGCGCGCCCTGCGGCCCCGCTTTCATGCTGACGCGATCACCGGGGCGAAATACCATCATACGGCCAGCGTCATAGGTCTCACCAGCGATTTCCACCGCCCCTTCAAGCACATAGGCCCCGCGGTCTTCATGGTTGTCCGGTAATGGCAACCCTGCACCCGGTGCCAGAACGGCATCAAGATAAAACATCTCTGACGGTGTCTCGACCGGAGCGCGTGCGCCATAGGCGTCACCCATAATCAGGCGGACCTGCTTGCCTTCGCCTTCCAGAATCGGCAGATCCTCTTTGGGGGCATGGATAAAGGCAGCCTCACGATCCTCGGCTCCTTTGGGCAACGCGATCCATGACTGAATCCCGAACAGGCTCTGCGGCGCCTGACGCGCGGCATCATCCATGCGTTCGGAATGGGTGATGCCATGACCTGCGACCATCAGGTTCATCGCACCCGGTTCAATCCATTGATCGGTTCCAAGGCTATCGCGATGATGAATCGCCCCGCGCTGCAGGTAGGTGACTGTCGCAAGGCCAATATGCGGGTGCGGACGGACATCTATGCCCTGCCCCGTCACAAATTCAGCCGGCCCCATCTGATCGAAAAAGATAAACGGACCAACCATTTGACGACGCGGCGCCGGCAGCGCGCGGCGCACTTCAAAGCCGCCCAAATCACGGGCGCGTGGCACGATCACAGTTTCAATGGCGTCCACGGCATCACCGGTGGGGCAGTCAGGATCGAGGGCGGGGTTCCAGCTCATCTTTGCTCTCCAACTTGCTACGTTGAAGCCAAGTTAAGCTGTGCAGAAATTTATGATAGGCCTACCAAAGAATAGTCATTGTGCGAAATTGCACAAATGCAGACGGCACATCACAAAGCACATCAGATTAGATCGTAAGAATGGGTGAATGGTGGGTGATGAGAGGCTCGAACTCCCGACATCTTCCGTGTAAAGGAAGCGCTCTACCAACTGAGCTAATCACCCGATGCGGCATCGTTTAGACCAGCTGTGCAGGTTGTGCAAGCCTCATTCCAACAGGAATTGCACACCATTTTTTAAATGATAAACGCAGCCCTGTCCGCCATGGGCCGTGCGCGCCGCGTGGGCCTTTTCACCGACAACCAGACCACGGATCATACTGCCGGTGATTCCATGCGTGACCAGCACCGCAGGCCCTGTCAGATCAGCCAGAAACGCACGGCACCGCTGCTTGAGGCGCGCGAAGCCTTCCCCATTCGGGGCGATTTCATACTGCGCCATAAACGGGTCCTTGCCCGGTGGCATAGGCAATTCGTCGCGCAACCGCCCAGACCAGTCACCGACACCGATTTCGCGCAAACGATCATCCGTGCGGATATGATCTGCGATCCCTGCCAAGGCGATTCCCGCCGTTTGAAAGGCGCGGCCCTGCGGGCTGGTCAGAAATACAAAGCCGCTCAGATCACAGGTTTCAAGAATGGCCCGTTGACGGGCCGCATCACGCAACCCTTTTTCGGTCAGCGGTGAATTCAGCTCGCCTTGCAAACGGTTTTCAGCGTTCCACGTTGTTTCGCCGTGGCGCAGGATAAGCAGTTCGGGGTGCGACATAGGCTAGCCCAGACAGTTATGCATCGTCGTCAATACGGGCCGCAAGTGTCGCGTTCTTGGGCGTGCGTAACTTCAGCGTCATCACAGTTGCCCCGCCATCCAGCGGCTTTGATTTCACAACACGCAGCTTGCCAAGAGGCGGCAGATTGACCACCGCACCATCGCGCAGCGCATCGCCCAACACGGCCAGCGCGGCCTCAACCGTTGGTTTCACATCGCGTTTTTTCAGATTTGTTCGCAACACGACTTCATCCAGCAGTTCTGGCTTTTTGATCATCGTTGGGTCGGTGTCTTTTGGCGGGGTGGCCATTGTTTTGATCCTTTAATCGGTTCCCCCATTACCGCGCGTGCGGCGGATGAGGTCAAGCAGATAGCATTGAAAAAGGCGCCCCCGCGATGCAGGGACGCCTTTGTGATCGGTTTACTGTCGGGTGTCAGTGCGCGCGGGCGCCTGCCCCACCGTTTTCTGCTTTCAGCGCCGCCGCTGCGGCCTCTTCTGCCGCCTCGTCCCACTCAATCGGCTCGGGCTTGCGGACAAGCGCATGTTCAAGCACCTCTGACACGTGTTTGACGGGAATGATCGTTAGCCCCTCTTTCACGTTGTCCGGGATTTCCGGCAAGTCCTTGGCGTTGTCTTCCGGGATCAGGACGGTCGTGATGCCACCGCGAAGCGCTGCCAGCAGCTTTTCTTTCAAGCCACCAATTGGCATCGCATTGCCACGCAATGAGACCTCGCCGGTCATGGCGATATCCTTGCGCACCGGAATACCCGTCAGCACGGACACAATGGACGTAACCATCGCAAGACCGGCGCTTGGGCCGTCCTTTGGCGTGGCCCCATCCGGGACGTGCACGTGAATGTCGATCGTGTCGAACTTTGGCGGCTTCACACCAATCTCTGGCGCGATAGACCGCACGAAAGACGACGCCGCATCGATGGATTCCTTCATCACATCGCCCAGCTTACCGGTGGTCTTCATCCGGCCCTTACCCGGCAAGCGCAGGGCTTCGATATTCAAAAGCTCGCCTCCCACCGAAGTCCATGCCAGACCTGTGACAACACCGACTTGGTCCTCTTCCTCGGCCAGCCCGTAGCGGTACTTCTGCACGCCAAGGAAGTCAGAAAGATTGTCCGCTGTGACCGCGATCACATCGGCTTCTTTCTTGACGATCTTGGTCACCGCCTTGCGGGCGATCTTGGCCAGTTCCCGCTCCATGTTCCGCACACCGGCTTCACGGGTGTAATACCGCACAATCGCCGTCAGCGCGTCGTCGGAGACAGAGAATTCCTTCTCTTTCAAACCATGGTTTTTCATCACCTTCGGCAGCAAGTGCTGGCGTGCGATCTCGCGCTTTTCGTCCTCGGTGTAACCGGCCAGCGAGATAATCTCCATCCGGTCCAGCAAAGGCCCCGGCATGTTGTAGGAGTTCGCCGTGGTCAGGAACATCACGTTCGACAGATCATACTCGACCTCAAGATAGTGGTCGACGAAGGTGCTGTTCTGTTCGGGATCAAGCACCTCAAGCATCGCCGATGCGGGATCACCACGGAAATCCTGCCCCATCTTGTCGATCTCATCGAGCAAGATCAGCGGATTGGTGGTTTTCGCCTTTTTCAGCGCCTGAATAATCTTGCCAGGCATCGACCCGATATAGGTCCGGCGGTGGCCGCGAATTTCAGATTCGTCACGCACGCCCCCCAGCGAGATGCGAATGAACTCGCGCCCCGTTGCCTTGGCAACCGATTTCCCAAGCGAGGTTTTCCCAACACCCGGAGGGCCCACAAG
>JALQUF010000079.1 GCA_023263855.1 Yoonia sp.
GCTGTGACCAGTCGCACTACTATCGTCAGTGGTGGTACTGGGGCGGCGAAGCAAATCTGCGTGTCAACGGTGACAAGCTGGAACTGACTACAATTCCCGATGAAGAATGGGCGACCGTTGAAGCCGCCGCCCAGGAATTCTGGGAAGAAATTGCCGCAGAATCCGAAACCAAACGGCGGGTTGTCGATATCTTCAAAAAATATAATGCCGACATGGTTAAGGCTGGACGCCCCTACCGTTACGGCTAAACCTTCTCCGGGGGGCGGTTTTGCGCCGCCCCCTTCTTGCGCGCAGAACGGATGAATTATGACCGGCACACTGACTTTTGATGACCTGAAATCCCGTGTTAAGGACGGATCAATTGATACCGTCCTTACGGTCTTCGTCGACATGCAAGGCCGCTTGATGGGAAAGCGTTTTCACGCGGTGAATTTCGTGGAAACGTCTTTCAAAGAAACCCACTGCTGCAACTATCTGCTGGCGACCGATCTGGAAATGGCCACGCCGGATGGCTACGCATCGACCAGTTGGCAGTCGGGTTATGGCGATTACATCATGGCCCCCGACCTGGGCACGATCAGACCGGTCCCATGGCTGGACGGCACAGCGATGGTGCTCTGCGATGTGCTTGACCACCACACCCACGCGCCTGTGCCCCATTCCCCCCGCGCTATACTCAAGACGCAGATCAAACGCCTTGAAGCGCTGGGTTTTGAAGCAAAAATGGCGACAGAGCTTGAATTCTTCTTGTTTGAAAAAAGCTTTGAGGACATCCGCAAAAGCGGTTTTCGCGACCTGAACCCGATCAGCGGATACAACGAAGACTACCACATTTTACAGACCACCAAAGAAGAAGGCGTGATGCGCCCGATCCGCAACCATCTGTTTGACGCCGGTCTACCCATTGAAAACTCCACAGGAGAGGCCGAGGCAGGGCAGGAAGAACTCAACATCCGCTATGCCCCCGCACTGGATTGCGCCGATCATCATTCAATCGCCAAACACGCCATCAAGGAAATTGCATGGCAGCACGGGCATGCCGCAACATTCCTGCCCAAGTGGCACAAAGACCGCGTCGGATCATCCAGCCACGTGCATCAATCGCTTTGGAAAGGACAGGAACCTGCGTTTGTCGACCCGTCGCGCCCGCATGGCATGTCTCAGATCATGGAACACTACATGGCCGGGCTGATCAAATACGCGCCGGACTATACCTATTTCCTTGCGCCTTATGTGAACAGCTATAAGCGTTTCGCAAAGGGCACTTTCGCGCCAACCAAAACAGTCTGGTCAGTGGACAATCGGACGGCCGGTTTCCGGCTGTGCGGCGAAAATACCAAAGGTGTGCGCGTTGAATGTCGCATAGGCGGATCTGACCTGAACCCATATTTGGCCCAGGCGGCGATGCTTGCCGCAGGCATAAAGGGGATTGAGGACGCACTGGAATTGGCACCCGCCACAACCGGCGACGTCTATGAGGACGCGAAGGCGGCCGACATCCCCCAAACCCTGCGTGCGGCTACGGAAACCTTGCGTGGTTCTGCGTTTTTGCGCCAGGCGTTCGGTAATGACGTGGTCGACCATTACACCCGTGCGGCTGAATGGGAGCAAGAAGAATTTGACCGCGTCGTGACCGATTGGGAAATCGCACGTGGCTTTGAAAGGGCCTAGAATGACACTGCAATGCATCTCTCCTATTGACGGATCCGTTTACGCAACGCGCGACACCCTGTCTCGTGCGGCGGCAGACGCGGCTGTCGGGCGGTCAAAATCCGCACAACCTGAATGGGCCGCGCGGCCCCTGTCTGAACGCATCGCCCTTGTGCAGGCAGGCGTCGCGGCCATTGGTGCGATGAACGATACCATCGTACCCGAACTTGCTTGGCAGATGGGTCGCCCGGTCCGGTATGGCGGTGAATTTGGCGGTTTCAACGAACGCGCCAGCTATATGGCAAGCATTGCGCAAGACGCTTTGGCCCCTATCGAGATTGAAGACAGCGACGCATTTCGCCGCATGATCAAACGCGTGCCGCACGGTGTTGTTCTGGTCGTCGCACCTTGGAATTATCCCTATATGACGGCCATCAACACCGTCGCCCCGGCCCTGATCGCGGGCAATGCTGTTATGCTGAAACATGCGTCCCAAACGCCACTGGTGGGTGAAAGACTGGCCGCAGCTTTCCATTCGGTGGGCATCCCCGAAGATGTGTTCCAGAACGTCTTTCTGGATCACCAGACAACATCGAACCTGATCGCGGATCGCGCGTTTGGCTTTGTAAACTTCACAGGCTCGGTTGGCGGCGGCCAAGCCATTGAACGCGCCGCAGCGGGGACGTTCACAGGGGTCGGGCTCGAACTTGGCGGCAAAGATCCGGGCTATGTCATGGATGATGCCAACCTCGATGCCGCTGTGGATACCCTGCTCGATGGAGCCATGTTCAATTCCGGCCAGTGCTGTTGCGGGATCGAACGGATCTACGTCCACGAAAGCCTGTTCGATGCCTTTGTGCAAAAGGCCGTGGCTATCGTGAACGGCTATAAACTGGGCAACCCGCTGGATGCGGAAACAACGCTTGGGCCGATGGCACATGTGCGCTTTGCAGATGAGGTCCGCGCCCAAACCGCAGAGGCCATCGCGGATGGCGCCGTGGCGCATATCGATCCGGCAAATTTCCCCGAAGATGGCGGTGCCTATTTGATGCCGCAAATCCTGACGAACGTGACCCATGACATGCGTGTCATGCGTGAAGAAAGCTTTGGTCCTGTCGTCGGCATCATGTCCGTCAAGGACGATGCGGAAGCGATCCGTCTTATGAATGACAGCGCCTTTGGTCTGACTGCGTCCTTGTGGACAAACGACACTGCCCGCGCCGAGGCGATAGCCGACCAGATCGAAACCGGAACGGTTTTCATGAACCGCGCCGACTATCTTGATCCCGCCTTATGCTGGACAGGCTGCAAGGACACGGGGCGCGGTGGCGGCCTGTCGGTCATCGGCTATCACAATCTGACACGCCCTAAATCATACCACCTCAAGAAGGCCTGAAGACAATGAGTATCACTGCAAACTGGTCCTACCCGACTGCTATCCGGTTTGGTGCCGGCCGCATTTCCGAAATCGCGGATGCCTGTGCTGCGGCGGGAATGAAAAAACCGCTGTTGGTCACGGATCGCGGCCTAGCCAACATGGACATTACCACCCGAACGCTTGATCTGCTCGAAGCTGCTGGGCTTGGCCGGGCGATGTTTGCCGACGTGGATGCGAACCCGAACGAAAAAAATGCGGCTGCCGGTGTGCAGGCTTACCATGAGGGTGGCCATGACGGAGTGGTGGCTTTTGGTGGCGGGTCAGGTCTTGATCTTGGCAAACTGGTGGCGTTCATGGCTGGGCAAACGCGCCCGCTTTGGGATTTTGAAGATATCGGCGACTGGTGGACACGCGCAGACGCAGATGCGATTTCTCCGATTGTCGCTGTGCCTACTACCGCCGGAACCGGGTCCGAGGTTGGCCGCGCGTCGGTCATCACCAATTCGGAAACCCAGCAGAAAAAGATCATCTTTCATCCGAAATTCCTGCCCACGGTCGTCATTTGCGATCCCGAACTTACGGTCGGGATGCCGGGTTTTATTACCGCAGGCACCGGTCTTGATGCCTTTGCCCACTGCGTCGAGGCGTTTTGTTCGCCGCATTATCACCCGATGTCGCAGGGTATCGCGCTTGAAGGGATGCGGCTGGTCAAAGACTATCTGCCCCGCGCCTTTGCCGACGGCACCGATATCGAAGCCCGCGCGCATATGATGTCTGCGGCGCTGATGGGGGCGACGGCCTTTCAGAAAGGCCTTGGCGCGATCCACGCCCTGTCACACCCGATTGGCGCGATGTACCACACCCACCACGGCACAACGAACGCTGTTTGCATGCCTGCTGTGCTTCAGTTCAACAAACCGGCCATCACAGGTGTGATGGAACAGGCGGCACGGTATCTCGGGATCGACGGCGGCTTTGACGGGTTCTGCGCCTATGTTGACGGGCTGAACGCATCGCTGGGCATTCCGCAAAAACTGGCGGGCCTGGGCATTGAAAATCCAGACATTGAACGGATCGTCGACGGGGCGTTGATTGATCCCAGCACAGGGGGAAATCCGGTTGAAATGACACGAGAAAACACAACGAAACTATTGCTTGAACTGGTATGATCGGCCTTAAAATGGCCCGTATGAAAGGCTTGGTTGTGGCGCGGTCTTGTCAGAAAAGCGTTACAGAACAACACTATGGACTCTTAATCTCGTTCCCGTCCTAATGGTAACAATGCAACTTGTA
This sequence comes from Yoonia sp., assembly GCA_023263855.1. Classification (GTDB taxonomy): domain Bacteria; phylum Pseudomonadota; class Alphaproteobacteria; order Rhodobacterales; family Rhodobacteraceae; genus Yoonia. The sequence continues at coordinate 4,322 of JALQUF010000079.1, forward strand.
GAAATGGAAAAATGACATGAAACTTGGACTAGTCTCAACAACAGTACTGATAGCGGCACTTTCGGGCACAACTGTCTCCGCAGAAACGCTGCGGCTTTTGACGTGGGGCGGATACGCGCCAGAAGAGGTTATCGCGATGTTCGAGGCCGAGACCGGCCACACAGTCGAAGTGACCACATCGAACAATGAAGAAATGATCGCCAAATTGCGGGCGACAAACGGTGGCGGGTTCGATCTGGCACAGCCAAGCCAGGACCGTATCGCAAGCGCGCAAGAAGAATTTGGGATCTACAAGCCAATTGACATGACCCGTGTCGATGCCGCCCAATTCATTCCGTCCATGCTGAGCGCGACTGCCGAGAACACCACGTTTGACGGAGAAGTCTTCGGCTTGCCACATGTCTGGGGTACAAGCGGCCTTGTCGTGAACACGGCCGAGGCCGGTCAGGTCGTCGACTATACCGATCTGTGTGACGCCTCTGTCGCTGGCAATGTGTCATACCGTTTGAAGCGCCCGACACTAATCGGTTTCGGCTATGCGATGGGCCTTGATCCTTTCGCAGCCTACGCTGATCTGGACGCCTATCAGGAGATCCTGAACCAGGTCGAGGAAACGCTGACGGCGTGTAAGCCAAACGTCAAAACCTACTGGGATGGTGGTGATGAAATCAAAAACCTGCTGCGTTCCGGTGAAGTTGTTGCGGCGATGGCTTGGGACACGGGCGGCTGGCAGCTGAACGCGGACAATGCGGACATTACGTTTGTGGCCCCCGCAGCTGGCGCGCTTGGCTGGATCGACACCTTTGTGTTGCCTGCACGCGGACGCGCGGATGATGCGGCCTATGACTGGATCAATTTCGTGATGCGCCCCGATATTGCCGCCATGATCACAAACACTGCTGGCAATTTCACAGCCGCCGTTGGTGGTGACGAAGGCGTCAGCGCAGACCTGAAAGCGCGCTATCAGGCAAGCTTTGACCAAGCGGCCATCGACAACATCAAATGGTATCCGCCAGTGCCTGCGGGTCTGGAAGCGATGGAAGGTGCTACACTGGACCGCATCAACGCTGCGAACTAATCCGGTTGCCCGAAACACACAGGAAGGGCGCTGACCGCGCCCTTCCTTTTTAATTGGAAAGAGCATACCCCATGACTTCAACCGCCGACCTTGTCTGCCGCGACCTGACCAAAGATTTCACAGACTTCCGTGCGGTGGACCACGTCAACTTTGAGGTTCCGAACGGATCATTCTTTTCCATCCTCGGCCCGTCTGGTTGCGGCAAAACCACGCTTTTGCGCATGATCGCGGGCTTCCAGTTTCCCACCAGCGGTGATCTGTTGATCAAGGGCAAATCCATGATCGGCGTGGGCCCCAACAAACGCCCCGTCTCGATGGTGTTCCAACACTTGGCGCTGTTCCCGATGATGAACATCGGCAAGAACGTGGGTTTCGGTTTGCGCCAGCGCGGTGTTGCGGAAGCTGAAATCAAGACACGCGTCGGGCGCATTCTGGAACGTGTCGGATTGCCCGGCATTCAGGACCGCTCGGTTGATCAACTGTCGGGCGGGCAAAAGCAGCGCGTTGCGATTGCGCGCTGCATGGTGCTGGAACCTGATGTTCTGTTGTTGGACGAACCCCTTGGTGCGCTTGACCTCAAGCTGCGTGAACATATGAAAATCGAACTGAAAACCCTGCAGGCCGAATTCAACACCACCTTTGTCTATATTACGCACGACCAATCCGAAGCCTTGGTCATGAGCGACAATATCGCCGTCATGAACAACGGCCGCTTTGATCAGATCGGCACTGCAGAGGAGCTTTATTACGAACCATCCAACGCCTTCGTCGCGGGTTTTGTCGGTGACGCCAACCGGTTTGACGGCAAGGTTGTGGGCGTAGACGGGCAGATCGTTTCAATCGTAACAGACGGTGGGGCCGAAATGCGCGGCAAGACCACGGCAGGGGTTCCTGCAATGGGCCAACGCGCACAAATCTTCGTGCGCCCCGAAGCCATCGCGCTTTTGAAAGATCCGGCGCAGACCGCAGATCACATGAACACCGGCGAATGGATCGTGGACAGCGTCCTGTTTAATGGGGCCAACAGTCTTGTCATCCTGCGGCACCCGAAATCCGGCGAGACCATTCATGCCACACTGCCGCAAACCGGCACCTTTCTGGGCCTGTCCAAAGGTCAGAGCGTTCACACAAGCTGGGCCCCCGAACAAGCCCGCTGTTTCGCGACAGAAGGCCAATAGATGCGATCTGATCAGTCAAAACTCGGCTTTTACCTGCTTTTGTCGCCGCTGCTATTGTGGCTGGTGACGCTTATTATCCTGCCCCACATGGGATTGTTTGCGGTGTCGATCAGCGAAAAGGTTGGCGTGCGCGAATATGAAACGGGATTTGGAAACTACGCGGTTTTCTTTAATGAACCACTGTATTGGCGCACCTTTGCACGCACCGCGATCATGTCGATCATGACGACCGTCCTGACGCTGCTGCTCGGCTTCCCCATCGCTTACTACATCGCGAAACTGATGCGGGGGCGTGCGAAGACGACATTGTTCCTGATGTGTCTCATCCCGTTTTGGGTATCTGAACTGGTCCGCACCTTCGGCTGGATGATCCTGTTGCGCGAAACCGGCGTGTTGTCGAATTTCCTGCAATTTACTGGCGTCATCGACGGCCCGGTCGAGTTTTTGTATAACGACGCTGCGATCATGGTCGGGCTGGTTTACACGTCGATCCTGTTCATGATCGTACCCTTGGTGACTACGCTCGACAGCCTTGATGATAGCCTTATCGAAGCGGGCTATGATTTGGGGGGATCAGGGTTTTCGATCCTGCGCGAAATCGTCATCCCGCACGCCATGCCCGGCATTGTGTCTGGCTGTATCGTGGTGTTCATGCTGTCCTTGGGCAACTATCTGACACCTATCCTGCTGGGCGGCAAAGACAGCCTTTGGTTCACGGGCCTGATCTATACCCAGTTCATCACCCGCTTTAACTGGGAGCTTGGCTCTGCTTTCGGCTTTTTGCTTTTGGCGCTCTCGTCGACGATTGTGTTCTTGGGGCTTAAGCTGTCGCGTCAATCCCTGACCAACACGATGGGGCGCTAGTATGATCCCCACCGTCCCCCAGTCTTCCGTGCTCAAATGGTCTTACCGGGCCTATGTCACGCTCTTTTTTGTCTACCTCGCCCTTCCGCTCAGCGTTGTTTGCGTGTTTGCCTTTAACAACAGCCTGTTCCCGTCATTGCCTTGGGAAGGGTTCACGCTGGCGTGGTTTTTCGGAACTGAAGCGCCCTTTATCGGCGTCTTTCATGAGCGGTCCATCCTGCGGGCCATCGGCACCTCTGCTTTTGTGGCGGTCTGGGTAGCGGGGTTGTCCGTTGCCGTCGGAACCTGCAACGCCTTCTTGTTCGTCCGCCATGACTTCCGAGGCAAGGGAATACTTTATATTCTTATGTTGCTGCCTTTGATCATTCCCGGCGTCATTCTGGGCATCTCGATTCTGGTCTTTGCAAGTTCTGTCGCTAACACGCTAGAGGATGCCACCGGACGGTGGTTTGACGGCCTGCGCCCCGGCCTGATCCTTGTTATTCTGGGCCAGTTTTCCTTTATCACCACCTTTGCCACTCTTGTCATCTCGGCTCGCTTGCAAAAGTTCGATCGAAGCCTCGAAGAAGCTGCTCTCAACCTCGGGGCGACGCGGTGGGGTGCGGTGCGCCAGATCACGCTGCCGTTTCTATTGCCTGCAATTACAGGGGCAGGGGTAGTCGCTGTTTTGATGAGTTTCGAGAACTTCAACACAACCCTGATGCTGGTGGGATCCGACTCTCCCTTGACGATCACGATGTTCGATAAACTCAAACATGGCTCGACCCCGGTTCTGAATGCTGTGTCTTTGCTGCTGATCATCCTGTCTGCCACGCTTGGCGTGTTGTCGTTGCTCTTCCAAAGGTCCAAAGACAAAGACTAGGGAGCTGTCAGACCGTGGTGTCTGACTAATTCGAACCAGTCTCAGTTCGCCGCCAAGATCCTGAACCTATGCGGAACAGAGTTGGCGCCATTCGGTGAGAGCGGCGGTACGGTTGATCTTGAAATTGTCTCTGCTGTAGAGGGCGCGTTCCTGATTGAAATGATTATGGACTGAAGAATGGACGGATGCGAATTTCTGCAGACTTCGCATCTGCCGGAAGCGAAGCATGGCCCGCTCTCGTCTTCGGCGGATTTCTGCAGCAAACATCGGGCCGAAACGGTTCCACCAATAACGAACCGTTTCATGACTGATTTCGATGCCACGTTCATTCAGTAGGTCTTCGACATTGCGCAGCGATAGCGGAAAACGAACATAGAGCATCACAGCCAAGCGGATGATTTCTGGTGATGTTTTGAAGTAGCGAAAGGGAGAGCGTTTTGTTATCCAAAGAGGCTAGGGCGGTGTCCTGCCCGCCTCAAGCGGGTTTTGTCTGACAGTGCCGTCCTGCCAGCCTCAACCCAATTTGTTCTGACAAGGCCCCCAAACGGATTTGGGGCGGGTGGTATCCACCTCAGAACTTGGACCAAAGAATTTACTTTCAATGCCGCTCGCTGACGGTCCTGCTATGCAATCAATTAGCCAAAAAAATGCGCAACCCGATTACGACGAACGCGATGAAAAAGCATATGACTGCAGCTATGATCCGGATGCGCGCATACGGCCCGACCAATGATGTAGGGTCCTGATACTTCTTCTTGTCTTCACCCAATGCTGACGGTTTCCTTTTATCTCACTCAATGGATGGGGAAGTGGTCGCTCTGGCGGGGGTGCGTAACTTCTGGGAAGAGGATCAGCAGGGCCAGAGCGACCGTAGGTGTAAGTTTCCAAGCCCAAACACCCGATCCTCGGATACCATACTGCAAAAGGTGCATTTTTGATTTTTATCAATCTGAATCAGGTGCAGCGATATCCGAGATGGTAAAACAGTGGGCAAAGTCGGCAGAGTGGTAGAATGCACCGGAGTGGCGCTAGCCAGCTAGCTTGTCTTGAAAACCGACGTAGGCAATCCTCAGTTATTTGCGCGTGTGTGGCCAACGTGTGTGGTTGAGAAATTCGCCGCCTTAAGTATTCTTTTTAGATCAGTAATTTAAGGGGTTTTGCCATAAGTGGCGGAGGAGGTGGGATTCGAACCCACGGTAGACTTTCACCTACGTCGGTTTTCAAGACCGGTGCATTCAACCACTCTGCCACTCCTCCGACACAGCCCCTTTAGCGGGTCATTTCTGATTCGAAAAGCAGCTTCGCACTTTGGGGAATTCCGCCGACAAATTTGGCGAGAGACTTTCAAATTGCCTCTGCGGTCGCTATCACTTTTGTCAGTACTATATTGCGCGCCTGTTGCGCGGTATAAACATGTCCATCACAAGGCCATGAAGCAGTGATAAAAAGGGCTGATAAACAGCTGATACTTGCAGGAACGCAGGTGTAATGAGAGGGGCAAGACATGACAGGCTTTCGGATTTTCAACGCCAGAAAATGGCCGCTTTCGCTGGCGCTGGTTGGTGCCATGGGACTTGCCGCCTGTGATGAGAACGGGGAATTCACGCTGGGTGCATCTGACGGTGCCGCCGCGCAGGACCCGCTGCCTGCCAACGCTTTGAACCAGCGCCCACAGCGGGACGTTGATGTCGAGCGTCCAGATATTTTCGCGATTACAGACAACGGGCTGTGGGATGGCCGGCCATCGTTGGGCGGAGTTTGGGTGGCCCACCCCGAAGTCATCGACCCCGAGCGCGTGGTGATCCGCAATACCGAGAGCGGTCAGGAAATCATCGGGGCCCTGTTCCGGCGCGAGCGCGAAAATCCCGGTCCTTTGTTGCAGGTGTCGTCAGATGCCGCCGAAGCACTGGGGCTTTTGCCGGGTGCGCCAACACGGTTGGAGGTTGTTGTGCTGCGCCGCGAGCAAGTCGAGATTGAGGAAACGGCCGACCCGGCGCAAAACCCGGTTGTCGCAAGCCTTAATACGCCGGTCACTGTCGAAGAAGCGCCGTTAGAGCCAGCCGAGAGCGGGGCTGATGGTGCCGCCGCTGCCGCCGTTGTTTTGCCTGCCGCTGTCGAAGCTGCAACCTCGGCTGCCGAGCAAACGGCTGCCGCTGCTGCGGAAGTCGCCACCGAAACTGTTGACGTATCATCGGTTCTTGCCGCTCCTGCGCCGTTGCCAACGGGGTCCAGCGCGCAAATCGGTGTCTACAGCGTCGAGGCAAATGCCGATGCCGCCGTTGAAACGATTACTGCATCCGGTATTGCGGCGGCCGTTACCCCTGAAGAACTGGGTGGCCGGACCGTGTGGCGTGTGGTTGCAGGCCCTTTGAGCGACACTGGCGATATTGCCCGGCTCAAGGATATGGGCTTTGTTGATGCCTTCGTGATCGACCCCGCAGAATAGCGACAGAACAGACAGGAGAGCCCCGATGATTGTATTTGGATGCTTGCGCCGTATTGCTTTAACGGCTGCGCTGGTGACGGCCCCGGCCTGGGCCGCAGCGTTTGAGACGAATGCCACTGCCGCCTATATCTATGACCAGACAACCGGCACGGTGCTGCTGTCCAAGAACGCGGACATGCCTTTGCCGCCTGCGTCGATGTCCAAGCTGATGACAATCTACATGGCGTTTGAAGCTGTGGCGGACGGCCGGTTGGACATCAACGAAGAACTGGCTGTCTCATCCCATGCGGCGGGCTATGGCGGGTCATCGATGTTTCTTGACACAACCGACCGTGTGTCGGTCGAAGATCTGTTGCGCGGCGTGATCGTGGTGTCTGGCAATGATGCCAGTGCGGTGCTGGCCGAGGCGCTGTCACCTGACGGCACAGAAGCCGGATTTGCGCGGATGATGACGGATCGCGCGCGTCAGATGGGCATGATGAACTCGACTTTCGTGAACTCCAACGGTTGGCCGGCTGTCGGGCACCGAATGTCGATGGAGGATCTGGGGATTTTGGCTGATCGCCTGATCACCGACTTTCCTACGTTCTATCCGCTTTTTGCAGAAACCGAATTTCCATTCGACGGACGCGTCCCGTCAAATTCGCGCAACCGCAACCCGGTGTTGTCGATGGGTATTGGCGCTGATGGCTTAAAGACAGGACACACAGAAGAAGCGGGCTTTGGCCTTGTCGGATCTGCCAAGCAGGATGACCGCCGCGTGATTTTCGTGATCACGGGGCTTGATACCCGTCAGGAACGCGCCGAGGAATCCGTTAAAATCATCAACTGGGCCTTCCGGCAGTTTGCCGAAAAAGAGGTCGCGGATGCCGGAACGCGTATTGCGTCTGCTGATGTCTGGATGGGTGACATGCCAACCGTCGGGCTGACCGTGGCCGAGGATCTTTCGCTGCTCGTGCCGGTTTTGAACCAGGGCGCGATTGACGCGCAGGTCGTTTATGACGGCCCGATCGAGGCGCCGATTGCCGCCGGGCAGCAATTGGGCGAGTTGGTCATCACACTGGAAGACCTGCCCGAAAAACGTATTCCCTTGGTTGCCGACGCAGATGTCGCGCGCGGGGGGTTTGCCACGCGCATGCGCACAGCCGCCTTGGTGCTTTGGCAAAAATACGGCCCCGCAAGCACAGATGAAGTCGCCGAAGAGGCATGAGCAAGCCCCGTTTTATTACTTTTGAGGGCATTGACGGCTCGGGCAAATCGACGCAATCGCGGCGCTTTGCTGCGTATCTGGAGAGCAAAGGTGCAGATATCGTCCTGACCCGCGAACCGGGCGGCAGCCCGGGGGCCGAAGAAATTCGCCAGTTGGTGCTGACCGGTGATCCTGACCGGTGGTCGCCGGAAACGGAAATCCTGTTGTTCACAGCCGCCCGCCGCGATCATCTGGAAAAGACGATTGAACCTGCTTTGGCGGCGGGCAAAACGGTGATCTCTGACCGCTTTGCCGACAGCACGCGGGTCTATCAGGGGGCGACGCGCGGTGATCTGCGCGGGATGGTCGACACCCTGCACAGGCTGATGATCGGACGCGAACCTGATTTGACCTTTATCATTGATATGGACCCGGCCACCGCGTTGGAGCGCGGTTTGGCGCGCAAGTCAGGTGAAGACCGGTTCGAGGACTTCGGACTGGGTTTTCAGGAAACACTACGCCACGGCTTTCTGGCCTTGGCCCATGCCTACCCGCAACGCTGCATTCTGATTGATGGCAACCGTACGCCTGACCAGATCGCCAGCGAAATTGCAGCCTACGCATGAGCGACGACGATATCCCTCAGCCTGATCAGATCGCCGGTGCCCCGCACCCGCGCGAGACACGCAGGCTTTACGGACAGGCAAAGGCCGAGGCGGATTTTCTGGATGCTTTCGGGGCAGGGCGCCTGCATTCAGGCTGGCTGATTACAGGGCCGCGCGGCGTTGGCAAAGCCACGCTTGCCTGGAAGATCGCGACATTCTTGTTGTCTAATCCAGATGTCGGGATGTTTGCCGAACCGTCCTTGGCGGTTGATCCTGAGCATCCTGATGTACGCCTGATACAGGCGGGCGCGCATCCGCGCCTGTCGCTGATCCGTCGTCCGTGGGACGATAAAACCAAAAAGCTGAAAAACGATATTACCGTTGATGCGGTGCGCAGTCTCAAGACGTTTTTTCAAATGTCTGCCGCCGATGGTGGGCGGCGTGTCGTCATCGTCGATGCCGCGGATGAGCTGAACCGCAACGCCGCCAATGCGATTTTGAAAGAACTCGAAGAACCCCCCGCAAACTGCACTATTTTGTTGATTGCGCACCAACCTTCACGCTTGTTGCCCACGATCCGGTCGCGCTGTCGCGAATTGCGGTGCACGCGGCTTGGGGCGCAGGATTTGCAAAGCGCCTTGGCGCAGGCTGGGCATCCGTCGGATCAATCCGAAAGCCTTGCTGCATTGGCCGGTGGATCGGCGGGTGATGCTATTCGGCTGTTGAACCACGACGGGCTGACGCTTTATGCCGAACTGATCAAGACCTTCGACAAATTGCCCCGCATTGACCGCCCCTCGGCACTGCGTTTGGCGGATGGTTGTGTCGGGCGGGCAGCGGATGTGCGGTT
>JALQUF010000007.1 GCA_023263855.1 Yoonia sp.
AAGATAAGTCTTCCCCGTACCAGCCGGACCAATGCCAAAGGCCAATTCATTGGCAAACAGCGATTTGACGTAGGCCTTTTGCGCATCCGTGCGCGGCTCGATCAACTTTTTTCGGGTCTTGATCTCAACCCGCTCAGTCTCGCCTTTGAACAGCTCAATCTGGTCGCCATCGCGGGCGGGGTCAAACATCGGCTCGGCGCCCATGCGCAACTCACGGTCCAGATCACCCGGTTCCAGCGTGCGCCCAGCCTCTAGGCGGCTGTAAAGCGCTTGCAACACTTGCGTCGCCTCATGGCGCACGTCATCTTCACCAATGACAGCCAACTGGTTGCCACGGCGCAGGATCTGCACGCCAAGCTTATCTTCGATAGTGGTCAGGTTGCGGTCATATTCGCCGCACAGGTCGATCAGCAGAAAGTTGTCAGGGAATTCCAGCAGGGATTCAGTCGCAACATCAGCGGGCGGGGTTAGGGCACCAGTGGCCAATCAGCTCTCCTCTTCATCTCGATATAGCTATCGTGGCGTGTCGCTGCGCAAGGCGCAAGGTGTCAGAGGCAATTGTCACGCGATTGATACGAAAATCCTGCGCCTGACTTTCACGACAGTCTGAAAACAAATCTGCAACGAGGATTTGGTGCCAATTCCTGATGCAGGAATTGAATCATCCCGACAATTCGCCCTTCAGCGAATTCGGGCTGTCCTGCACCACACGCACAGATCGAATCTCGCCCAGAACATCCGCAGGCGCGTCAGCGTAGACCGCGTGCAGGTACTCGGACTTGCCGATCATCTGCCCTTGCTCACGGCCGGCCTTCTCAAACAAGACCTTCACTTCGCGCCCGACCATGGCCGCTTGTGTCGCCTGCTGCTGTTCGCGTAACAAGGCCTGCAACCGCTGCAAACGGTCGTTCATCACGTCCTCGGGCAGCTGCGGTTTTTCCGCCGCTGGCGTGCCCGGGCGGGTCGAATATTTGAACGAATAGGCCTGCCCGTAGTGCACATCACGGACCAACTGCATCGTGTCCTCAAAATCTTGATCAGTCTCGCCCGGGAAGCCGACAATGAAATCACCCGATAGCAGCAGATCAGGACGCGCAGCGCGGATGCGCGCGATCAGCCTGACATAGCTTTCGCCCGTGTGCTTGCGGTTCATCGCCTTGAGAATGCGGTCAGAACCGGACTGCACCGGCAAGTGCAGGTAAGGCATCAGTTTGTCACAGGTGCCGTGCGCGTCGATCAGCGCGTCATCCATGTCGTTGGGGTGTGACGTGGTAAAGCGGATACGCTCCAGCCCGTCGACCTTGTCCAACTCCCAGATCAAACCGGCCAAGCCAGCTTCATGCCCGTGGTAGGCATTCACATTCTGGCCCAGCAGTGTGATTTCCTTAACGCCGCTTTCGACCAGTTCTTGTGCCTCACGAATGATGCGATCAGCGGGGCGCGACACCTCGGCGCCGCGGGTATAGGGCACGACGCAGAACGCGCAAAACTTGTCGCAGCCTTCCTGCACCGTCAAAAATGCCGTTGGCCCACGCTTGGCCTTGGCGCGTGTCTTAAGTGTCTCGAACTTATCATCATCGGGGAAGTCGGTATCGAGTGCTTTGGCCCCAGCCTGCACGGCATCATCCATTGCAGGCAAGCGGTGATAGCTCTGCGGGCCAACAACAAGGTCAACCATCGGCTGCCGCTTGATAATTTCCTCACCCTCAGCCTGCGCCACACAGCCTGCCACGCCGATTTTCAGGTTAGGGTTTTCAGCCTTCAGCCCCTTAAAGCGACCAAGCTCGGAATACACCTTTTCAGCCGCCTTTTCGCGAATATGGCAGGTGTTGAGCAGAATCATATCGGCGTCATCGGGCGTTTTCGTCTCGACATAGCCGTTGCCGCCCAGCGCCTCGGCCATGCGTTCGCTGTCATAGACGTTCATCTGACAACCATAGGTCTTGATATAAAGCTTCTTCGGCGCGGACATGTGCTCAGCTCATGGATTGGGATACCCGCGCCTTCTAACGGCTTGGTGGCATGCTTGCAATGCGGCCCGTTATCACCGATTTTGCGCAAGTTCTCCAGCGAAGCGAGCCCTCATGCACTACCCATCTCTTGCCGCCTTGGCCAATGACGCCAAACGGTCTTTGTCATCCGGACCGGTTGCCCTGATTCTGATTGAAGATGAGGTCGAGGTCGCAAGCACCATTGCCCACCACGCACAGGCCGGGTTTGCCCATTTGCTCGCGTTTTGCACGCCCGATTTGGCGCTGCCGACAGACCTGCCTGAAACGCTGCACCGGGTGGATTGCGACGTCAGCGCCGAAGATGCGCTGGAAACCATCACAAACACGCTGATCAAGGCACTGCCCGATCAATGGCTTTATTACTGCTATAACGCTGAATACCTGTTCTATCCTTTCTGTGAACATCGCAGCGTTTCAGAGATGCTGAGCTTTATGCGCGAAGAGCGGCGGGATTCGGTCATGTCCTATATCATTGACCTTTATGTGGATGATCTGACAGCCCATCCTAACGGGGTTGATCCCGGCAGCGCCTATTTTGATAAATCCGGCTATTACGCACTGGCCCGCGAAGATAAAGACGGGGCCACACTGGAGCGGCAGGTCAATGTATTCGGCGGGCTGCGGTGGCGCTTTGAGGAACACATCGCCAAGGCCCGACAACGGACAGACCGCGTGTCTTTCTTCCGCGCACAACCGGGGCTGCAAATGCTGCCGGATCGTTCATTCAATATGGCGGAATACAACACCTATGCATGCCCATGGCACAACAATCTGACGGCGGCTATTTGTTCTTTCCGCACCGCCAAGGCGCTACGCCGTAATCCGGGCAGTCGTGCTGTGATTGACACATTCCATTGGCCGCAATCCGAACCCTTCAGTTGGCAATCACAGCAGCTTTTGGATCTCGGGCTGATGGAACCGGGGCAATGGTTCTAGCACGCCGTGTGCGATGATGCAGCGAAGAGTACGGCCAATCGCCCGGCCTTTTGACCAGACCTGCATGTATGGGTGCGGACCGGATCAAATGCATATGGAGCGCCAAATCATCCGCATCGCGGATCAGATGTTCCCAAAACCGGCGTTGCCAAATCCCCTTTTCACCCCGTTTGCGATGGCTTTCCGGGATGCGGTCGGGCGCAGGGAGATGTCGGGAAAACCCTGTCTTGATCATCCGCCAGCGTTTGGAAAAATCGGCATCGGCGTCAGGCAGCGTCCAGATCATATGTAGCTTGTTTGGCAATACCACCGCGGCATCGATCGAAAAGGGCCAACGCTTTTGACAGACCCGCGTGGCATCGCGCAGCAGATCAATCTCAGACACCAGCAGGTCAGACCGCTGATCCTGCAAGCGGACAGTGAAGAAGTAGGTGCCACCGGGCACACGCAGACGGCGATAGTTTGACATAACGTCAGCATCGCTCTGCAAGGTTAATTAAATGTAAAACGACAAAAACAGTAGGGTGGATCTTGATCCACCTTACCTATCAGGTCCGCCGCAACCGGATGACAACATCCACGGACGCAATTTCCGCCCCTTCAGGCGCGTCCGGCAAATGGCGGATCTCCAACTGATCTGCCGGCGCATCGGTCAGCTTGGCGCTGTCTTCCCAATAGAAATGAGGATGATCTGTCATGTTGGTATCAAAGTAGCTTTTCGATCCGTCCACAGTGATTTCACGCATCAGCCCCGCGTCACAAAACGCACGCAGCGTGTTGTAAACGGTTGCCAGCGACACTTTCTCATCCGCGTTCGATGCGGCCGCAAACAGGCTTTCGGCCGTCACATGCCGGTCCTGCCCATCACCGACAAGCAAAGACGCCAACGTCATACGTTGCCTTGTGGGACGCAGCCCTGCTCCAGCCAACCAATCTGTACTGCGCTGTATTGCTATGTCTGACATGATCGCTCTTTTTGATAACTGTTCTCATTTATATGGGAAGAATATCCTCAGGATCAAATAAAAACGCGCAGAAAACCGGCGCACTTGCTCTCATAAACCGCTGGATGATAGAGGTCAGGTGACGCAGTTAACAAGAACGAGACCAGCTAGATGGCCGACTATCCAACATCTTTCGACAAAGACGACCTGCTAAAATGCTCCCGTGGCGAACTTTTCGGGGTGGGCAACGCGCAACTCCCTGCCCCGCCGATGCTGATGATGGACCGCATCACCGACATCTCAGGCGATGGTGGATTGCACGGCAAGGGCCATGTCGTTGCCGAATTCGATATCACGCCAGACTTGTGGTTCTTTGACTGTCACTTCCCCGGCAACCCGATCATGCCCGGCTGCCTTGGTCTTGATGGCCTGTGGCAACTGACCGGCTTTAACCTTGGCTGGCGCGGCTGGCAGGGGCGTGGTTATGCGCTGGGTGTGGGCGAAGTGAAGCTGACAGGCATGGTCCGCCCTGACCGCAAGATGCTGACTTATAAGGTGGATTTCACCAAAGCCATTCAAACCCGCCGCCTGACGATGGGTGTCGCCAACGGCATTGTTGAGGCCGATGGCGAGGTCATTTATCAAGTCACAGATATGAAGGTTGCATTGTCCGAAAGCTAAGGCTTTCGTTCCGTCACCCCAGTTAGAGGAGAGGTGCCTATGCGCCGTGTTGTCGTCACAGGTCTCGGGATCGTATCGCCGATCGGGAACAATACCGAAGAAGTGCTTGCCGCGCTGAAGTCCGGGACATCCGGAATTGAAGCCTCGGCTGAAATGGCCGAGCATGGCTTTCGCAGCCAGATCGCCGGTACGCTCAAGATCGACATCAAGGAACATGTCGACAAGCGCACATTGCGCTTTATGGGGCCGGGTGCGGCATACGCGCACATCGCCATGGGACAGGCCATTGCAGACGCCGGATTGAGCGAAGATCAGATCGTCAATCCGATGACCGGATTGATTGCAGGTTCTGGCGGGCCCTCAACATCGGCTATTCTGACGGCGCATGAGGTTGTCAAGAACACAGGGTCCACCAAACGGATCGGGCCGTTTGCGGTGCCAAAGGCGATGTCCTCGACCGTCAGTGCAAACCTTGCGACAGCTTACAAGATCAAGGGCATGAACTTTTCGATTACGTCGGCCTGCTCGACATCTTTGCATTGCATCGGCATGGCCGCACAGCAAGTGGCACTCGGCACGCAAGACATCATGTTCGCCGGTGGTGGCGAAGAGCTCGACTGGACGCTCTCGTGCCTGTTTGACGCAATGGGTGCGATGTCATCAAAGTATAACGACACGCCGACACGTGCCAGCCGCGCCTTTGACGCCGACCGTGATGGTTTCGTGATCGCAGGCGGCGGCGCGATGGTTGTGCTTGAAACGCTTGAAAGCGCACAGGCACGCGGTGCCAAGATTTACGCAGAAGTGACCGGCTTTGCCGCAACTTCGGACGGTGCCGATATGGTCGCCCCATCGGGTGAAGGCGGCGAACGGGCGATGCGCGGTGCGCTGAAAACGCTGCCAGAGGGCCGCAAGATCAGCTATATCAACGCGCACGGCACATCGACACCTGTCGGTGACGTCGGCGAAGTTGAAGCCGTGCGCCGCGTCTTTGGTCAGGGCACAACGCCGCCGATCAGCTCGACCAAGTCCATGACAGGGCACAGCCAAGGGGCAACTGGCGCGCAAGAGGCTGTCTATTGTTTGTTGATGCTGGAGAATGACTTCATTGCGCCATCCATCAACGTGGAAACACTCGATCCGGCCCTGGACCCCAGCGAAATCGCTACAACGCTCGTCGAAAATGCGGGGCTTGATACTGTCATGACCAATTCGTTCGGATTTGGCGGTACCAACGGCTCCATGCTTCTTTCCAAATTCAAAGGGTAAGCTGATGACCATCTCAATGCAGGGCAAACGCGGGCTAATCATGGGCGTCGCGAATGAGCGGTCCATTGCGTGGGGCATCGCCAAGGCGATGGCGGAAGCGGGCGCTGAACTGGCGTTCACCTATCAAGGCGAAGCCTTTGGCAAGCGGTTGGAACCATTGGCACAATCGGTCGGGTCCGACATCATGGTCGATGTGGATGTGACAGATGATGCCAGCATGGATCTAGCGTTCCAGACACTCAAAGACCGCTGGGGCACACTCGATTTCGTCGTCCATGCGATTGCGTTCTCGGACAAGAACGAACTGACGGGGCGGTTCATCAATACCAGCCGCGACAACTTCAAAAATTCGCTGGCGATTTCGTGCTATTCATTCATCGACGTCGCCAACCGCGCCTCACAGATGATGCCCGATGGGGGTACATTGCTGACACTAACGTACCAAGGGTCCAACCGCGTAACGCCGTTCTACAACGTCATGGGCGTTGCGAAAGCGGCTTTGGAATCAGCGACACGGTATTTGGCCAACGATCTGGGTCCGCAGGGCATCCGCGTTAACGCTATTAGCCCCGGCCCGATGAAAACCCTGGCCGGTGCCGCCATTGGCGGTGCGCGCAAGACCTATAAACACACAGATATGAATGCACCACTGCGCTCGAACGCTACGCTAGAGGCCGTGGGTGGCACGGCCGTCTATCTGGCTTCGGACGCGGGCGCATGCACGACAGGTGAGATTATCCGCGTTGACGGAGGCTATCACGTGTTGGGCATGCCCCAGCCCGATCATCTGGTCTAGGCTGCGTCTATTCCCACGACCTCAATCGCAAAATTAAGGTCTTGGTCAGCCAACGGGTGGTTTGCGTCCAGTGTGACTTCGGTCTCTGTGACTTCTGCCACGGTCACAGGCACGACCTGCCCTTGCGGTGTTTGCATCTGCAACTGGGTACCGACGGCCACGGGAATTTCTGCGGGGATCTGTTCGCGTGGCACAGCCTGACGCGCATCCGGGTTGCTTTGACCATAAGCCTGCTCACACGGTACATTGACGTCCTTTTTGTCGCCCACAGCCATGCCGGGAATTGCGCTATCAAGGCCGCTGATGATCTGACCAGAGCCCACAACGAACTCAAGCGGATCGCGGCCCTCCGAGCTATCAAACGTCTCGCCGTTGTTCAAAGTGCCGACATAATTGATGCGTACGGTATCGCCTGTTTTTGCTTGGCTCATAGTTCTGTCTCTTTCTTCCTCTGTAAAAATCGAGACCAAGGCTATGCGTTGTGCTCTGGTAATGCAAACGCATTGCCTCTTTTCGCCAGATCGCTGCCGTGACACGATGCAAATCTAGCTGCGGAGAAGAGAATGCCTATCACAACAGTTGTGTTTGACGCCTACGGAACGCTGTTCGATGTGAACGCGGCCGCCATGCAGGCCGCCAAAGACCCCGCCCACGCGGATTTGGCCGGTATCTGGCCTGCACTTGCCCGTGATTGGCGGCTTAAGCAGTTGCAATACACCTGGCTGCGGGCTGTGGCCGGGCGGCATTGTGATTTCTGGCAAGTGACACAAGACGGTCTTGACTGGGCGATGGAGGCGAACGGGCTGACATCGGATGCGACCCGCGCCCGTTTGCTTGAACTATATTGGGAATTGGCGGCCTATCCAGAAGTGCCAGCCATTCTCAAGGTACTCAAAGCAGGCGGTATGGCAACCGCAATTTTGTCCAACGGATCGCCCGACATGTTGAACGCTGCGGTTTCATCGGCGCAGATCGGCGATGTGCTGGATGCTGTGCTGAGTGTCGAAGACGTTGGTGTCTTCAAACCCCATGACCGCGTTTATGATTTGGTTGGCGCGCATTTTGGCTGCGCCAAGGATGAGGTTCTTTTCGTCTCGTCAAACGGGTGGGATGCAGCCGGTGCTGCCGGATATGGCTTTCAAACCGCTTGGGTCAATCGCGCGGGCGAACCGGTGGACAGGCTCTATGCACAACCCCACCATGTTCTGTCAGATCTCACCACTATTCCGGAACTTGCCTGATGCCCAATTACACGTCCGCCGATGGCCTGAGCCTGCACTACACCGATGAAGGCGAAGGTCTGCCTGTGATTGCACTGGCAGGTCTGACCCGCAATGGCGCCGACTTTGACCATGTTGCCCCGCACCTGCCCGTCCGCCTGATCCGGCCTGATTATCGCGGGCGCGGACAATCGGATTGGGCTGATCCCGCGACCTATACCATTCCGCAAGAAGCGGCAGATGTGCTGGCTTTGATGGATCATCTAGGGCTTGAGAAAGCCGCGATCCTTGGAACTTCGCGCGGGGGGCTGATTGCGATGGTCCTTGCCGCGACCGCCAACGACCGGTTGTTGGGCATTGCCCTGAACGATATCGGGCCAGCAATTGCGGAAAAAGGTCTGGAAGTCATCAAAGACTACATCGGCCGCAATCCCGCGCAGAAAACCTATGTCGCCGCCGCCGAGGCGCGGGAAAAACTGTGGACGCATTTTCAGGATGTGCCCATGGATCGCTGGCTGGCCGAGGTAAAGGCGCATTACAAGCAAACCGATGACGGGCTGGTGATCCGGTATGACCCCAAGTTGCGGGATGCTGTGCTGTCTGCTGACGTCAAACTGGCCCCCGATCTTTGGCCCGTGTTTGACGCTTGTGCAAACATGCCATTGGCCCTGATCCGTGGCGTGAACTCGGACCTGCTCAGCGTAGAAACCGCCGATGAGATGGCACAGCGGCGCCCGGATATGATCCGCGCCGAAGTCTCCGGTCGCGGTCACGTCCCCTTCCTTGATGAACCCCACGCGCTGGACGCGCTGCACTTGTGGCTGGAGAAACTGCAATGAATATAGATATGATCCGCGCCGCAGCCGACCGCATCGAAGGCCATGCACGGCACACGCCGATCCTGACCTCGCCTTTCTTGGACGAAATCGCAGGACGCCGGGTCTTTGTGAAAGCCGAATGTCTGCAACATACCGGGTCTTTCAAATTTCGCGGTGGGTGGTCCGCTGTATCATCGCTGTCCGAAACGGCGATCAAGGCTGGTGTCATCGCGTTTTCAAGCGGCAACCACGCACAAGGCGTTGCCCTTGCGGCCCGCGCACATGGCGCACCTGCCGTAATTGTCATGCCCAGTGATGCACCCACGATCAAAATCGAGAACACCCGCGCTCTGGGTGCCGAAGTGATCCTTTATGACCGTGAAACCGAGGACCGCGATGAAATCGGCGCGCGCCTGTCAAAGGAACGTGGCCTGACCCTGATCAAACCGTTTGATGAACCGCTCGTGATCGCCGGCCAAGGCACGACAGGGCTCGAGATTGCGGCCGACATGAAGGCCCTCGGGGTCACTCAGGCCGATGTGGTGGTGTGCTGCGGTGGCGGTGGTTTGACCTCTGGTATTGCCCTCGCCTTGGCCGCCGATGCACCCGGATTGCGGGCGCGTCCAGCCGAACCAGAAGCATTCGACGATGTCACCCGGTCTTTGATCAGCGGCAAGATCGAAAGCAATGCGCGGTTGGGCGGGTCGCTGTGTGATGCGATCATCACCAAGCAACCAGGCGACCTGACCTTTCCGATCATGAAAGAGCACTGCGGGCCCGGGATCGTTGTGACCGAAGAAGAATGTCTGCGCGCTGTCGGGTTGGCCTTCGAGCGGCTCAAGATCGTGGTGGAACCGGGGGGGGCTGCGGCCCTTGCTGCCGCACTGTTCCATCCTGATGCATTCACCGGTGATGCGGTGATCGCTGTGGCAACCGGCGGAAACGTCGATCCGGATGTTTTTGTGCAGGCCTTGGAAACCCTTAAGTGAACCATGCGATGATTGACGAACAGCACATTGCACGGCCCGACGGCACACGGATCTACGCCCAAATCACGGGCCCCGAAAACGGGCCGGTTGTGGTGTTTTCAAGCTCTTTGGGAACGACGCTGCACCTATGGGATCCCATCTTGCCCTTGTTACCCAAGGGACTACGAATTCTACGCTATGATATGCGCGGGCATGGTCGGTCTGACGCACCCGATGCCCCCTACACGATGGGCCAGTTGGTCAGCGATGCCGAGGCCGTTTGCGATCACTTTGATGTCAAAGATGCGATGTTTGTGGGTCTCTCGGTTGGCGGGATGATTGCGCAGGGTCTGGCCGTCAAACGGCCCGACCTGATCCGCGCCTTGGTCTTATCCAATACAGCCGCCAAGATCGGCAACCCCAAGCTCTGGCAAGATCGGATCACCTTTATCCGGACCAACGGCATGGCCGCCGCATCGGACGAAGTCATGCAGCGCTGGTTCGGACGCGACTTCTATGCAACACCTGCAATGGAGCCGTGGAAAACGATGCTCGTGGCAACCGCAATTGAAGGGTACACCGGTGTCTGTGCTGCAATAGCAGGAACTGATTTCTACACACCGACAAGCGGGCTGCGCATTCCCACGCTGGGCATTGCAGGATCAGAGGACCGCGCCACGCCGCCTGATCTGGTCCGCGAAACGATTGATCTGATCCCCGGCTCGCAATTCGCGCTGATCCGGCGCGCGGGACACTTGCCTTGCGTTGATAAACCAGACGCATTCGCCGGGCACCTATGCGATTTCCTGTCCGCGACCGGCCATGTTGCAACCAGCGCGGTCTGATCGCGCTTGCAAACGGCGCGCAACGGTCTAACCCTGCGCTGATGAACAAACGCCTTGCTGTCACTTTTATCCTGATCTCGGTCATGCTCGACAGTATGGGGATCGGGTTGATTATGCCGGTTATGCCGGACCTGATTCAAGAGGTCGAAGGCGAAGGCATCGGTGCTGCTGCCGTGTGGGGCGGGATTATGGCGACGATCTTTGCATCCATGCAGTTCTTGTTCGGGCCGACATTAGGCAGCCTGTCGGACCGTTTCGGGCGCAGACCCATCTTGATTATTTCATTGGTCATCATGGCGTTTAATTATGTGCTGATGGCGCTGGCCCTAACCATCTGGCTGCTGCTGATCGCACGCGTGATTGGCGGCATTACAGCCGCCACGCAAGCGACCTCAGCCGCCTATATGGCCGATATCTCAAAGCCCGAGGAAAAGGCGGCCAACTTTGGTTTGATCGGCGCCGCCTTTGGCATGGGTTTCGTCCTTGGTCCGCTGATCGGCGGCGTGCTGGCCGAATATGGCACCCGCGCACCATTTTGGGCGGCGGCTTTTCTGGCTGCAGCAAACGCTGTCTTTGGCTATTTCATACTACCTGAAACCGTCACCGACCGTATTCGCCGCCCGTTCGAATGGCGCCGCGCAAACCCGCTGGGCGCGTTCAGGAACATTGGCGCCCTTCCCGGTCTGAAGCGCCTGCTGCTGATTACTTTCGTCTACACCATCGCCTTCTTCGTCTACCCCGGCGTCTGGGCCTATTTCGGGGCCGAGCGATTTGATTGGGGCCCGGGGATGATTGGTCTGTCACTTGGGCTTTTCGGGGTCGGGATCGCCGTTGTGCAAGGGGTGCTGATCAGACCGATTCTGAAACGGATCGGCGAACGCAAGGCAGTGCTCCTGGGGCTAACGGTCGATGTGCTGGCCTTTGTCGCGCTTGGCTTTGTGACAAATGGTTGGGTTGCACTGGCTTTGACGCCACTCACGGCGCTGGGGTCCATCGCAGGGCCCGCTTTGCAAGGGATCATGTCGCGCACGGCCTCAGATGATCAGCAAGGGGAATTGCAAGGGACTGTCACCTCGATCAACGCTGTCGCAACCATCATTGCGCCTTTGATGGTCACACAGACGTTTTGGTATTTCACAGCAGGCGATGCGCCGTTCTATCTGCCCGGTGCCCCGTTTCTTTTGTCTGCCGTGCTGACCATTGGTTGCATCTTTGTCTTTATGCAGACGCCCCGACCAAAGCGCGCCCGGGTCACCTGAACCCCGTTTTCTGACTTGCATGCGCGGACGTCCCAAAGCAGGGTCGCCTAAAGAGACGAACCAAGGACACCCTGAAATGCCACAGATCAAAGCCGCCGTTTGCCGTGAATTTGGCGCACCCCTTACTATCGAAACCGTGACACTTGCCGCGCCAGATATGGGCGAGGTTGAAGTCACACTGAAAGCCTGTGCGATCTGCCATTCGGACATTTCCTATATGGACGGGGCATGGGGCGGCGTCTTGCCTGCGGTCTACGGACATGAGGCGGCAGGCCACGTCACTGCGGTTGGCAGTGGTGTGCGCGGTGTGGCGGTCGGCGATCCGGTGGTGGTGACGCTGATCCGCGCCTGCGGCACATGCCCTTCTTGCGCGGGCGGCAAACCGGTTGCTTGTGAAAGCGACATGGCCAGCGGTCCGATTACAGGCAGCGATGGCACACCGATGCATCAAGCCATGAATACTGGCGGGTTTGCCGAACGGGTGGTCGTTGACCAAAGCCAGGTCGTAAAGCTTTCGGATGGGATCGAAATGGAGGCCGCATCACTCTTGGCCTGCGGCGTGATCACCGGCGTGGGCGCCGTTGTCAACGCGGCCAATTTGCGTGCCGGACAGGACGTGGTCGTCATCGGCGCGGGTGGCGTCGGGCTGAACGCGATCCAAGGCGCGCGGATCGCTGGCGCGCGCCGGATCATTGCGGTTGATATGTCCGAGGAAAAGCTTGCGATTGCCAAAGAATTTGGCGCGACGGATGGTGTGCTCGCCACGGAGGAAAAGCCTTGGCGCATAGCAAAGAAAGCAATGGGGCGTGGTGCTGATGCGGTTTTTGTGACCGTTGGTGCCATTCCAGCCTATGATACGGCCCCCCAGTATCTGGCGAACGGCGGCAAGGTCATCATGGTCGGCATGCCCCATTCCGGCGCGATGTCAACTTATGAGCCTGTGATGCTGGCTGCGACCGGACAGGGTATGGTCGGCTCTAAGATGGGCGATGTCGTGATCGCGCGGGATATCCCGTGGATGGTCGATCTTTACGAACAGGGGCGGTTGAAACTGGATGAGCTGATTTCCGGCCGGTGGTCCCTGGATCAGATCAACGAAGCGATTGCAGACACCAAGACCGGGTCAGCCAAGCGGAACGTGATTGTCTTTGACTGATCATGCGCCTGCAACACAAGGAATACGTCCATGAAGCTCGCTGATCTTGATATTATTGTCACAGCCCCACCCGCCCCCGGCTGGGGTGGGCGGTATTGGATCATTCCCAAAGTGACAACCGACACCGGCGTTGTCGGCTATGGCGAGTGCTATGCTTCGTCCATCGGGCCAGAGGCGATGAAAGCCGTGATCACGGACGTGTTTGCACGCCACATGGCGGGCGAGAACCCCGAAAACATCGAATTGATGTTCCGCCGCGTGTATTCATCCGGCTTCACCCAGCGCCCTGACCTGACGGTCATCGGGGCTTGGTCGGGATTGGAAATGGCCTGTTGGGATATATTGGGCAAAGATCGCGATCGCCCCGTGCATGCGTTGATCGGCGGCCGGATGAATGACCGTATCCGCGCCTATACCTACCTTTACCCCCGTCCTTCGCATCCGCTGCCCGATTTCTGGGCCAACCCCGATCTGGCCGCTGAATCCGCACTGGATATGGTTGAAAAGGGCTATACAGCCGTCAAATTCGACCCCGCCGGGCCCTATACGATCCGTGGCGGGCATATGCCGTCGATGCATGACATCAGCCTGTCGGTGGCCTTTTGCCAAGCCATCCGCGAAGCCGTGGGCGACCGCGCTGATCTGCTTTTTGGCACGCATGGTCAATTCAGCACCAGTGGTGCGATCCGGCTGGGTAAGGCGTTAGAGGCCTACAGCCCGCTTTGGTACGAAGAACCTGTGCCACCTGACAACGTGGCGCAGATGGCGCAGGTCGCCAGCGCCGTCAGCATACCCGTCGCAACGGGCGAGCGGCTGACAACAAAGGCCGAGTTTGCACCCGTCTTGCGCACGGGCGCTGCTGCAATCTTACAACCTGCTTTGGGCCGGTCGGGCGGGATCTGGGAAACCAAGAAAATCGCCGCAATGGCCGAAGTCTATAACGCGCAGATGGCCCCGCACCTTTATGCCGGGCCAGTGGAATGGGCCGCCAACGTTCAATTGGCGGCTTCGATCCCGAACATCTTGATGGCCGAAACGATCGAGACGCCGTTTCACAACGACCTGATCAAAGGGACGTTGACGGTTGAAGGTGGCTATATCCCCGTTCCGACCGCCCCGGGCCTTGGCATTGATTTTGACGAAGACCTTGCGCGCGCCCACCCTTACACGGACGACGGGCTGCATTTGCAAATGCAGGAAGACCCGATTGGCTATCATGGTGTGAATAGCTTTGCAGGTGGCGCACCGGTCAAGACGTAAGGTAGGCGCCGCCCACCCGCTTGTTGGCGGGATGTGGGTTGCACCCACCCTACGATCTCATCTAAGATTGAACTGCGTTCATTGAGGTAGAGATTACATGGCCACAAAGACGGAACTGAGACGGCAAGAACTGCGCGACAAGCTAATTGTCATTGCCGAACGCACGATTGCACAAAACGGTTTGAGCGCACTACGGGCGCGCGATCTTGCCAAGGAGGCAGGATGCGCTGTGGGTGCAATCTATAACGTCTTTGGCGATCTGACTGATCTGACGCTGGCCGTGAATGCGCGCACATTTCACCGCCTGGGTGCGGATGTCGCCGAGGCCTTGGCCAACGCGCCCGAAGACCCGGTTGAACAGTTGATCGTCATGGCGCAGGCCTATCACCATTTCGCAGCCCAAAACCACCAAAGCTGGCGCGCGCTTTTCGATGTTGAACGCGCCCCCGGTGAAGCCGCACCCGATTGGTATCTGCAAGAAATGGGGCGGCTTTTCAGATATATTTCCGACCCGCTTGCCGTGGTCTTTCCCAATCGGCCCGCCGATGAACTGGCCCTTTTAACCCGTGCACTGTTTTCATCCGTGCACGGTATTGTTCTTTTGGGACTGGATGAAGCCAGCGCGGGTGTATCGACTGAAAACATCGACCGGATGATCGCCCTTGTCTTAAGGCAATTCGCGGCAAATCCAAAATAATTTGAACAACGTTCATTTTTTACTTGAACAGCGCTGACGTATAAGCTATCTCCAATTCATGAACAATGTTCACATAATGGAGATAGCGATGTTCAAGACACTTGCCACCCTCATCAACGGGCAAAACGCACGCGCCGAAGACCGTGTGCGTGATGCCTTTGCAATCGAACTGATCGACCAGAAAATCCGCGAAAGTGAAAACAGCCTGCGGGCCGCCAAAGCGACTCTTGCCAGCCTGTTCCAGCGTCAAAGATCAGAAGAAAAACAGCATGCTGCGCTTAAGAGCAGGATCAGTGACCTGACCAAACGCGCCAAAGAAGCACTGAACAATGACCGCGAAGACATGGCCGCTGAAGCCGCCCGCGCGATTGCCAATATGGAAAACGAACTGACGGTGCGTACCGAAACACTCGACCGGTTGGATCAAAAGGTAATGCGTCTGCGCACGTCCATCGAAAGCGGCCACCGCCGGATCATCGACCTGAAACAGGGGGCCATTCAGGCCCGCGCTGTGCGGCGCGAACAGAACATCCAGATGCAAATGACCAAGACAGGCATCCACCAGGGCAGCGTTGAAGAGGCCGAAGAGCTGATTTCACGCGTGCTTGACAAGGATGATCCGTTCGAGCGCACCGAAATCCTTGCCGATATCAACCGCGATCTGGATGGCGACAGCCTGAACGACCGCATGGCCGACGCAGGTTTTGGCAGCGCCACCCGCGCAACAGCCGATGATGTGCTGGCCCAACTGAAGTCAGGCAAGAAATAACCACACCCCAATAGACCACGACAAAAAAAGGAATACCAAAATGGCACGTAATAAATCCGACAACGCATTGATCATGTTCGTAAACGGCGCAGGTGTCGCCGTCGCCTACGGGATGCTTGGAATCTCACTTTGGCTGTCCACGGATGTGCCGCTTTCGACCAAAGGCTTTTGGGCTATGTCAGTGATGATGCTGACACTCGCCTTGGTCAACTTCGTCAAATACCGCTTCGATGAGAAAATGGCGGACGATCGCATTCAACGCATCGAAGACGCTAGAAACGAGAAACTGCTTGAGGACTATGTGGGCGAACCTCTCTGATCGCTGACATCCCGCTCTGCCCTTCTCACCGGGGCAGGGCTTTTTTCTTTGCAAACGCCACTCCCTTCGCCAAAGTTGCTCTCATGAAATTTTTGCGTCAATTTGCAGCACGGATCGTCGGGCAATCCATCCGCATTTTCGCCCGCGCCATCACCGCCGTGCGCGCCGACTGGAAAGGGATTGAGCCGGTCCCGCGCCAACGGGTGTATTTCGCCAACCACACCAGCAACGCCGACATGCCAATGATCTGGTCGGTACTGCCGCCCGCCATGCGGCGCACGGTGCGTCCAGTCGCAGCCGCTGATTACTGGTTAAAAAACAAACTGCGCGCCTTTGTTGGCCCTGAAGTCTTCAACTGTGTCCTGGTCGATCGCCGCCCCGAGGTCAAAGACAGGCCGATGGACAAGATCATCGCGGCACTCGACGAAGGATCTTCGCTGATCATCTTTCCGGAGGGCAACCGCAACATGACAGACGACCCGCTGCTGCCGTTCAAGGCCGGGCTTTACAACATGGGTCTGGCCCGCCCTGATGTTGATCTGGTTCCCACATGGGTCGCAAACCTGACCGAGATCATGCCCAAGGGCGAGGTCATCCCCCTGCCCCTGATCTGTACGGTCACATTCGGAGAACCGATCCACGTGCGCGAAGGCGAAAGCAAAGACGATTTTCTCAAACGCGCTTCTGAGGCATTGCTGGCCCAACGGCCGGAGGCACGGACATGAATAGCACAACAGCAGACATCCTGCTGCTGGCTTTTGGCAGCTTTGGCATCTTGATTGCCCTAACGATTTTGGGTGAAATCCTGCGCGCCCGCCAGCCGGTACATGAACCCAACCCGATGCTCGATACCTATATGACACGGGTACAAAGCTGGTGGGGTATGGTGGCTTTCATCGGTGCTGCGTTGCTATTGGGCAAACCGGGCGTCATGACACTCTTTGCCTTTGCATCCTTCGCCGCCCTGCGCGAGATTCTGACCCTGACAGCCAAGGCACAGGCTGATCACTTGGCGTTGGCTATGGCGTTCTTTGTGGTCTTGCCCTTGCAGTATATCTTTGTGGGGCTTGGCTGGACGGGCTTGTTTACCGTCTTCATTCCGGTCTACGCCTTCCTTTTTCTACCGATGGTTTCTGCGCTGCGGGGCGATCCACAACGCTTTCTTGTCCGCGTCGCAGAGACCCAGTGGGCGCTGATGATCGCCGTGTTCTGCGTCAGCCATGTGCCTGCGCTAATGTCTTTGGATATTGCGGGATATGGCGACCGGTCGCTTTTGCTGATCGCTTTTCTTGTGATGGTCGTGCAATTGGGTGACCTGCTTGATTTCTTTTTCGGGCGGCGCATCGGCAAACACAAGATCGCGCCCGGCCTGTCGCCCAAGACATGGGAAGGGATGATCTGCGGGGTCGTCAGTGCGATGGTGTTTGGCGCGCTGCTTGCGTGGATCACACCTTTCGGCGTTATAGGCGCCGCACTTATGGCAGGCGCATCATCACTGGTCGGGATGTTTGGCAACCTTGTGGTCACAGCCATTAAACGCGACCGTGGGGTGAAAGACTGGTCACACCTGATCCCCGGGCAAGGTGGCTTTGTCGATCAGCTTGATAGCGTTATCTTTGCTGCGCCGATCTTTTATCAGCTGACCAAGTTCTTCTATACCTGAGCGCGGCCCACAAACTGGGGGAGTTTCGAGAGGTTCTTGGCTACCAACGTGCCGACACCGCCGACGCGGTGCTGTCGGATGGCGCGATAATCTTCTCGGCTTTTGCGGATCAAATGCGCGAAAGACCTGTTGCTGACCCCACCCATCTTCATCCGCACCATCACCTGCGGGATATATCCCAGCCGCAAATGCCCTGTGGTCAGGAACCGCAACATCGCCTCATAGTCGCCTGCAATGCGATAGCTGGTGTCATAGAGCCCGCTGCGCATGAAAACCTCGCGCCGCAGATAGAGCGTAGGATGTGGCGGCATCCAGCCACGTTTCAGGTGTGCCGCCAAATAGGGGCCAGCCTTCCACTGACGAATGATGCGGGTGGGATCATCGCGCGCCACATATTGCAAATCGCCATAGACGCCATCGATATCCGGGTCCGCCAACGCGTCTGCCACCCACGTAAGTACGTGCGGCCCGGCCAATACGTCATCGGCATGCAGCAGCCCGACCACGTTGCCCGATGCCCGCCGGATCCCTTGATTGATTGCATCATAGATACCGCTGTCAGGCGATGACTGCAGCAGCATATCGGGATGCCCGTGGGCGGCAAGATAGGCCAGTGTTCCATCGGACGACCCGCCATCCTGCACCACGTGTTCGACGCTGGGGTGGCGTTGCGCCTTGAGGCTCTCAAGCATTGCAGGCAGCGTGGCGCGCCCATTCATGACAGCAGTGACAACCGAGATTTTCATGCGGCAATATCCTTTGAATGTAGTGGGGGTGGATTGATCTCAATGCCAAGCACATCGCGGATTGCATCAACGGGTGGCGCATTCCTGGACACCATATAGCGCCGCACCTCGGCCAGCTTGACGTCGACCAGATAGCGATACCAAAACCCTTGAAGCACGTGAAATGCCCGCGCCTGCGGGCCATCACGAAAGCCGCCGCGCAACACATAGCGATAGGCAAAATACAGCCCGGCCCGCAAACCTGCCGGCATCTGTGCGTAAAGATGCAGCTTCACCCAACGTTTGAGAGCAGCGCCCCCATGCCCCGGCAACTCATGTGATGTCGGCAGAAGCCCGTATTCATAATTCAGCACATCCACGACCTCGCGGCTGGCGTAGCCGATGTGCTTGGCGACCCACCAATCAAGCGGATTGCGATTGTCGTCGATGATCCGCCCCCGCAGATGCGCCGTGGGACCATCTACAACGATATGTTCATCCATCCAGCGCGCCTCGCAGCGGCCGCGGCCATTGCGAAACAAGCGCAGTGTCGCGACAGCGCAGACGCCACCATAGCGCACCAGTTGGCCCATAAATTTGATACCGCGCCCGACATAACAGCCGTCCACATCAGGCAAGCCCGCAGCAACCTCAGAGGCCAGTTCATTCGTAATGACTTCATCCGCATCTAATCGCAGCACCCAGCCCGGGGTGCCTGCGATCTGATCCAGCGCCCAGTTGAATTGTGCGGCATGGGTGGTCCAGGGGTTGTACAACACCTCTGCGCCCAAACTGGCGGCAATCTGCACGGTGGCGTCAGTTGATCCGCTATCAACCACCACGACACGCTGCGCCACATCGCTCACGGATCTGATTGCCCGCGCGATATGCTTGGCCTCGTCCTGGGTCAGGATGATCACCGTCAACTGGGTCATGCCACAACCTCTTGGCGGTTGTGTGTAGCGAGCCTGCGGTAAAGCGTTTCAAACCCCGCGACCATCGCCGCGGGCGCGAAATCACGGCGCATCCAGTCACGACCCCGCTGGCCCATTGCCCGCAAATCGCCTGCGCAAAGCGCTGCAATTTCTGCAGCCAGATCGCTCTGTGGCAAATCAATGCAGCGCCCGCAGTCATGCCGGTGAATGTCTTGCCAAGGTGTCGCTTGCGTCGTCAGTACCGGCACAGCGTGGGCCAAGGCTTCGGCCACAACGATGCCAAAATTTTCAGAATGTGAAGGCAGCACAAAGAGATCAGCGCCGGCAAAGGCAGCGGTCTTTGCCGCGCCCTCAACATGGCCATGCAGGCGAATACGCCCGTTGGACAAGTCTGCACGCACCTGCAGCGTCCGCACATAGGCCGCGTCGCCAGTCCCGTAGATATCCAATGTAAACCGCGCAGGCAGCCGCGCCATCGCATCAAAAAGCGCCTCCAGTCCCTTTTTAGGGTGCAGACGGCTTAGAAACATCAAACGGCAATTTGCGCCATCGGTCTGCCGCACGCGGCTGGTAGCAGTCATATCAACTGCATTGGGAATAATCGCGCAGGCCATCCCGCTCAGGCGGCGGATGCTCTGACGGGCCTCTTGCTTTGCTGTGACATGCAAAACAGCATCGCGGGGGCGCAGCGCATTCGCGATGTGTTCAAAGCCGTATTTGATCCGCAAATGCGGCGCGTCCGGCCAATCTTCAGTCGCTTGCAAGGCACCCCGTGGCGACCAGACAAGGGGTTTGCCTAACACCCTTGCCAGCACAAACGCAGGCAAGGTGGGCATATTGTAGGTGCCCGTCACATGAACAATATCCGCCCAGTGGATCGCAGCGGGCAACCGCGCCAGCAGCCCGGGCGCAATGCAGTGCCCTGCCACCCGGCGCGCATAGTGGACAGCGTATGGAAGCGCGGCCGGCTGCACACGATCACTGATCTTGGGTCCGGCAGCATCGGATGTCAGGACACGCAGCTCGACATCATCCAAGGCCGCAATCCCATCACAGATTGCCTTGGTCGACCAGATTGGACCGCCCCAATAGGTTGCCGGATAGAACGTAGGGACGACATGCAAGATCTTCATGCTGCCACCTCGGCCTTGGCACGGCACCCAACCACACGCGCAGGATTGCCAGCGACAATGGCCCCGGCGGGAACATCCCTGGTCACAACCGCCCCTGCACCGATGACCGCCCCTGCCCCGATTGAGCGACATGATGACAGAATGATCGCCCGCATCCCGATCCATGCGCCCGGCCCGATTTCCTTGGGGACCGGCACAGGCGGATTGTGGGGATCATGCCCGTGATCATGGGTTGAGATCACGGCATGTTCTGAGATCACAACATCATCGCCCAACGTCAGACCACCCTCGGTATCCAGAAGGACACGGAAGTTCACATGCACTCGGTCGCCAACCCGCAGCCTGGCGCTTTCGCATCCACCTGCAGCACCGACACCGGTCCAGAAATAGCAGTCTGCCCCGATCTCGACCCGATGCGGGCGGTCGAACCGCACACCCGCCTGAAAACGCGTGCCGGGCCCCACCTTGGCAATACTGGCCCGGTGCAAACGCGTCGCAACGCGCATTGCCCCGCGCCGGTAGACCGCCCCCAACACACGCAGAAACCAGAACCAGACCTTAAACATAGGCGTCTCCTGTTACTGTCGGACGTGCAGCCGGAACAACCCGGTAGCGCGGCAAGACCAGCGCAATCATCGCAAATATCAAGACAGCCTGCGCAGCAGCGCCCACGATGAAACCACTGAATGACGAATGAAGGGTCGCCTGCACGAAGGGATAAAGGAGCAGAGGATAGAGGTAGAACCCCCCAAACCGCAGGCATGACTGCGCAGACAGCAGCAGCACCTCACACCTGCGATAGACCCAGCCAAGGACAAAGCCGACAAAAGCACCCGCCCAGCCAAAGTTCATGAACGCTTCGCCCGGCCCGGTGACATTGAACGCGCCACCGGTTGTGATTTGCATAACATCGCGCTTGAGAAAGACGCCCAGATCAATCGCGGGTTTATCAAGCCAGACCGCACGCGGAACCCAGCCGAATGTCCACCAGCCATAGCTTTCGCCCAGCAGATATGATGCTGGCCTCACCTGATCTGTGACCATGACAGCCGCGTTGATATCCAGAAAATAGGTCGAACTGACGATCTGACGCCAAATCCCCGCGTCAGTGCCACGCAGTGTTGTCATATAGGCGCTCAGCAACAGCACGGCCGCCGCCGCCGCAGTCATACAAGCCAAAGCGCGCAGCCCAACTTGCCCACCCAGTATCAGATAGGTCGCACTGCCAAAGACCAGCAATTCAACCAGCTCAAACCGGTCGCCTGAAATCAGCGCAATGGCAACCAAAAGACCTGCAAGAATAAGGGCTTGCGCGATCAGCACGGCGCAACGCCGCACAAGCCCCCGCGCCAACAGCAGCACAAAGGCAAATTTGGGGACGACAAAGAACGTCTTGATGCCTGCAAGGGTCGCGCCGACGCCGTCCGCCTGCACGTTGATTTGCTTATCCTGATTGAACGATGACAACAGATCGGCGGACCAGATGGACAACCCACGCGCCTGCAGCAGCACGGCAAAGGTAAACCCCGCAACAACAAAGGCCCCGGCAAAGAGCCACCCTTGCCGCACCAATCCATCCGCGACAATGCGCGCTTCGCGCATGGCAGGTGCTGGATCAAACGGGCGCACCGCGCAGCGATACCCCAGACACATCAGCAGGATAAAACCAGCCAGATAAATCGCACCTATCAGCATTGCGCCGGGCGTATCGATGTAGCGGCTGTAGAATGCGTATTCCGGCCTTACGCTATAGACGGCGACCTTGACCAAAAACCCGAAGGCGCAAAAATATCCCAGCAAATGCATGGGCGAGACAAGCGGCACCATCCCGTACCGCCCCCCCATCCAGAGCGGAAGGGCGGTACACATCAAAGCCAACGGCACGGTCAGGAGGTTTTCCATTGCCCCCCCTTTGCGCGCAGTAAAACAGCCGCGGATGTATCCACGCCAAGCTGACGTTTGACGGCCCACCACAGGGCTGCACCGCCCAGCGTGATCGCGCCGACATAGCCCAGCGCGTTGGTCAGGGGCGCAAGCGCAGTCCCCCACCATTGGAACCACAGCACATAGAGACCAATCATCAAGAAACGTGCCGCCATCGCCAACCCGGACAGATTGCACAACGTCGCCACACCAAAGCTCGCTGCAAAAAAGACCTGCCCAAAAGCGCCCACCAAGAGAATGGCAAAGATCAGCCCCAAGCCATCGCCGGATGGATCCGGCAACAGATACGGCAGCAGCGGGATCGCCAAAACACCACAAGTTAACAACACCAGCCCCGGCAGTACCGCGATGCGGCTTGCTTGGGCACTTGCACGCATCAACGCACTTGGATTGCCCGCGCCGTAAGCGGCAGAGACAGGCGCCGCGCTGACCCATGTTGCCACCGTGACAGGCAAGGCCACCAAATTGGCGATACGGCGCAAGATCGCATAGATGCCCAATTGCTCGGCAGGGATCACCGCACCTCCGACAATCAGATCAATCTGCGCGATGAGCATCCCCAGAACGGATGACGCCCAGAGTGACCCGCTCCAACAGGGACGCTGCACAGGCGAAAGAATGGTTTGAATTCCGGCATGCCAACACACCCAGAACGCACCAGCCAGCGCCATAACGAACATAACCAGCATAGCGCCCGTCACGATCGACGCGGCATCGGCGTCATAGGACAAAACACCGGCGACACCCAAAGCGACCGGTGGCCCCGCATCCCGCAGCGCCATTGAGATCTGCACACTGTCCAGCGCGCGCATCACACTGGCCAGACACCCCAAGGCATTAACCAGAACTCCTGCACCTAAAATCGTGGCCCAAGGCAAAGCGGGCCAGACGCTAGCAAGGATGGTGTAGGCGCAAATCGACAGAAGAACGGGGTAGAACAGGGCAACTTTGCTGATATCGCTGGCGCGCATCCCCTGCCCGTCGGTCAACATGCGCAACAAGATCAACGGCCCGCCAAGCGAAACCACCGTCCCGACAACCAATGCCACGCCCCAAAGCACGGCCAATTGCCCGAAGATCTCGAACCCGAGCAAAGCCGCAAGGCCCAGCATGACGGCGAAATTGACACCCACGACCCCCGCCCGCAGGCCTAGGGTCTGTGCAGCACTTTGCTGTGCCAATCGCGTCAGTCTTGATCCTAACATCACACAAAAACCATCTGCGCGCCGTTAACCAAGGACGACGCCTGCTTTAGTCCTCATTCATTGTGATTAATTAAAGGTTAACTCCTTTGTGGTGTTTTGCGGGTGACGGTTCAGAACAACCAAGGTTCGGTTTGACATGACACAGCGCAACGGCGCGTCCCCACCCGATGTGATCGAGGGACGGATTAACGCAGCAGAGCAGATTCCCCCGCTCGATTTGCAGACAATGTTCAGGGTTGTCTGGCATGGCAAATGGCTGATCATCGGGGCCACGTTGCTGATGGTCACACTGGCAGGGTTCTACGCGTTTCGCGTTGTGCCACCTCAATATGCGGCAACAGCGACCCTGAAAATGGCTCACCCCACACCGGGTGCTGGCGTGAGCCTGCCGGCAGATGCAAGCGATATCGCTTTGAATACGAAGGTGGCTCAGGTGACTTCTGACCCAGTGCTGACTAATGTCATCACAGATTTGAATTTGCTGGCGGACGCCGAATTCAATCGATACCTCTCAACGCCAGGCCCATTTGCGATACGTACACTGCGCACGCAGCTGCGGCACCTTCTGGCTGGCACATCAGAACAAGCGCCAGACGCGGATGCGATCCGTGAAAAGACGATCCAGAACCTGCGCAGTGCGCTCAGCGTCACACGTCAACCTGACACCTACAATTTGCACATCACAGCCCGCAGCGGTGATCCGCAAAAAGCGGCCAGACTGGCCAACGCGACTGCGGCTCAATTTCTTAACCACAGCAATGCGCTGCACATGGATGCGACCGTGAAGGCCGAAACCTGGCTGCAGTCGCGCGTGAATGAACTGCGCGAGCAACTTGAAACCGAGAATATGCAGGCCGCTGCGCTGATTGCGACAGCGCAATTGCAAGAAGGCAGCGGGCTGGATACGCTTAGCGCCCAGGTGTTGGCCGCCGATCAGGACCTGATTGCAATCCGCAACGCACTGGCAACACGCGAAGTCGCCCCTCAAAACAGCTCGGTGCGCGATGCGGCTGAAATTGCCCAGATGCGCAATAGGGTGGCAGAGCTTGCCGCGTTAAAGGAACGGCTGAGCGCACAATTGTCCGCGCAATCAGCAGGATTGGCACAACTTCACCAAATTCAGCTACAGGCCGAAGCGACCCGCCAGCTCTATCAGACGTTTCTGGCGGGATTGCATGAAAACCGGATGCAGCAAGGGCTGAACACGCCGAATACGGCGCAATTTACGCCCGCTACAGATGGCTCATTTGTCGGTCCACGCAAGATTCTGATCCTGATGATCGCCATTATGTCGGGGGCAATGGCCGGCATTTTGGCTGTCATCATCCTGCACAATACCCGCAAAGGTGCCGTGGACGCACGCAGCCTGCGCGATGCGACCGGGCGGCCCGTGTTCGCGCAGCTTTCAACAGGGGCCATACGCTGCCTGCGAAAAGGGCGGCGAGCGTTTCCGCTGCCCTCTCAATCCGCCCTGTCAGTCGCCGGGCGCAATCTGCTGACCGCACTGGTTCTCAGGTCGCAAGAAGGCACAGCACAGGTTGTGTTATCGACATCAAGCGTTGCTGCCGAAGGCAAATCACAACAGGCAATTGCTTTGGCCCATGCTTGGGCAAAGACCGGAAAGCGCGTTGTGCTGATCGCCGCAGATGGCGGCGATACGCTGTTGCGATCCGTGATCGGCCCGGTTGTATTTCAGGCGGCGCGTGAAGGATGGTCGTCAGAAGCGCCAAAGGCGCATGACGCGGGGCTTGGTGCTGATATCCTTGTCGTGCCAGACAGGGGCGACGATCAGGTCGCCATCACATTTGAGACTGTCTCCGAAACCCTGCAAGATCTGCGCAAGATATATGACCATATCGTCATTGATGGCCCGCCTGTCTTGCACGACCCCGATGCACTTGTCTTTGCACATCACGCAGATGCGATCATCTATGCGGTGCGCTGGTCCAAAACGCCCCTCAGCATCGTGCAGCGCGGCCTTGAGATACTCGGTGACATTGGAAGCCCCGCTTCAGGGCTGGTCCTGACAAAGGTCAATTTGCGCAAGATGCGCAAGCTTTCCGACGATCCCTGCATTGCCGCAATCCAAACAATACAGGCGATTTGAGGGGCCGCTGACAGCGGCCCCCGAACCTAACCCACAACCGATAGGACATGGCGGTTATAAAACGATGCCACATCGCCAGCCTGCCATGTGACGCCGCCCAGCGGGTGCGCGCGGACATAGGCTTTTGCGGGCCAATCAGCGGCCCCACCTTCAATGCGGCCGTCGATATTGGGCAAAACAAATGCATCAAATTGATCCAGACGGTTGGCTGCCACGGGCAGCGCACCGGCCTCAAGGCCATAGACAAAATTGATCTCTGGCACTGCCCCGCTGACGCCCAACACGGTAGCCATTGGGAAATCAACCTGGTCATCCGTCTGCCCCGCGTAGTCGGAGAGCACCACGGTGCTGTCACCTTCGGCGGTCAGCGTATCAACAACGGTGGTCCCCACCTCGCTTTCCCACCGCAAAAACGGCAGCATCCCCGCATAGAGCCACGCGACATCGAAAGATGCAGCCGTGACTTGCACTTGCATCGTGTGGTGGACCGTACCGGGGGTGATGTTGCGGCTGGTCTGGCAAGTTGCAAGCTGTCCACCGCTGCCTGTTTGCCAGCTGGTTGTCTCAACGATTGCGGCCTGCCCGCCAACTGTCAGCCCGTTGCCTGTCGTGGCGGGCACCCATGGCACGCCATCTACAGTGATCGCCTGAGACAACAGCGCATCATGACCATGGGTTTGGCCGCCGACCTCGATGATATCGCCGCCCACATCAAGCTGGGCTGCGTATTCACGTTCAGACGCATAGTCTATGGTCATGCATTCAGGATAGGTCGGGCGGTCGTCAGCGCGCCAATCCAACGCACCATCCGAGCCAACCCCGCTGATGTGATCAGGGCCAGACGCGCCGCTGATGCCGGTGGCGCGTGCCGCATAATACACCCCACCAAACTGGACTTCATCACCCATCTGGTAAGGCGTATCTGGCTGCCACAAAGGTGGCAGAATATATGGATCAGAGAGCGATCCGGTGGTCGCTACCGCCTCAACCATAATTGCACCCCCGCCAGGATTTGCAGCACCACCAAAGCTCAGCCTAACTTCATGTGCACCGGTCAGTCCACTGGCAACCTTGATCGTCTGGCGCCGCGTCAAATCTGCCGCGGCATAGCTTGAGAAAGCCTTAAAGCCCAAGCCCGCTGGATCATCGATTTCCGTAACCAGATCCTGCGCCCCATCAATTTCAACCTTCACATAGCCTCCGCTGGTGCGGCCGGTGTAGTTGATCCAAAGATCATATGGTTTGACACGGTCAACCAGCACGGTTGCACTTGCACCGGTTGACCCGGTGCTGATCGCGCGATTGCCCGTGTAGCTGGCTGCGTGCCCTGATCCAGAGGTCTGGAGCTGCGACCAGCTGCCCGTCAGTGTCATCGCACCAATGGGGTAGACATTACGCAACGCAGCCAGTTCTGTCTTGCGCCAGGATAAACGTGTGCCGGGGTCTGGTTGATCCAGACGCAGGCAGGCTGCGTGATGCGGTCCGATTTCTGTCCAAAGGGTCAGGCCACCATCCATACCCGGCGCAAGCGCCACGGACTGCCCCCCGCCATGGGCAAAGAACGGCGCCAGTGGGCCGGGCTGCGGGGCGCGACCCGGGCCCGCCCCGGGCGAAAGTTCAAATCCAATCATCCTTAGTACCACGCGACCAGCTGCGCCGTTGTCCCTGCGGCCAGCACACGTGTCGGGCGGATCGACAGAACTGTGCCAGCCGCCACAGCATAGCTCACAGCCTCGCCATCGTTATCTTGCAGCACAGCAGTACCTGCGGTGTTCACATAGAGGGCCCGCGGCCGCACAGGCAGATCATCTTCGTCAGATGGGGCAATCAGGTAATGCGCAACAGCGGGTGAGGTCAGGTTGACGTAGTCGGTATCAAATGGATCAGGCATTTTGGTCTCCGGTTTGGAATGATCCCCCATCCCTACGAACCAGAGCTTACCAACCGCCTTGCCAACCGTGCGTCAGGGCATGCAACAGCGCATGCTAACGCCCCTTGCGCGCGGCAATCACGCATAGCGTCCGCCACATGATCCAGACATCAAGACGCAGACTGGCATGTGTGATGTAATAAAGGTCTGCCGCCACTTTGCGGCGCACACCGTCTTCGCCATCCACATAGCCAATTTCGGTTTGGGCATAGCCGCTGATGCCCGGCATGACCTGATGACGTGCCCGATAGCCCGGGATATTTTTCAGATAGACACAGGCGTGTTCATAGAGGTCAGGACGCGGGCCAATCAGGCTCATTTCGCCGCGCAGGACATTGATGATTTGCGGCAACTCGTCGATACGGGCCTTGCGCAAGATGCGCCCCAGGCGGGAAATGCGATCTTCCTCCAACCCGTCAAATGCACCACGCACAGCGGCGTTTGCGGGCGACATTGTACGAAACTTCCACGCACGGAAAGGCTGTCCCGCAAGCCCCATACGCCGCTGATCATACATCAGCGGGCCCCGATTGAAGAGTGGATTGAGGATCAAGAGCGCAAACGCAGCGAACGCAAGTGGCGCCAGCAATACCAAGCAAAAAGTGACGTCAAAAAGCCGTTTCGCCCACGGCATTGACCGGCCATCCAGATGGCTTTGTGGCGGGAAACGATGCCGCCCCTCAAACGCAAAAACAGTATCTTCAATCTCGGACAAGGCACACGCATTCCCAAACCATGAACCGGCCATCGGCTCACATGGTCCGCACCTTGCACCCAGAGAGTTAAAGACGTGTTAACGACAGATGACGCGGGCGAGCGCTCAATCCACGGCTTCTTGCGGCCTGAGGAGACCAACAAGACCGGCCGAGGCCGCGACCATGATTGCAGCCGTTGTCAAAAGCAAAGACAGACCGCCGATCTGATAGGTCACGCCCGAGAGCAAGGTGCCCAACAGACGCCCAGCCGCATTGGCCATATAGTAAAAACCCACGTCCATCGTGACCCGTTCTGCTTGGGTAAACGCAAGGATGAGATAGGAATGCAGGGATGAATTCACCGCAAAAATCACACCGAAAACCAGCAGGCCGATCACAAGGGTTATGGTCAGCCCTATCCGGGGTTCACCGGCCACGACCACGACAAGCGTCAAAACGAATGGGACAACGGCCAGCGCCCAGGCCCAGTGGCGCGCTGCTTTGATCAGCGCGGCTTCGGGTCGTGCCTGTGCCCGCAGGATACGTGGCGCATTGGCTTGTACCAGCCCATACAGAATGATCCAGGCCGCCATAAAAGTCCCGATCATAAAGAACGCAGCCCGATTTCCTGCAACCGTGCCATCGGACAACACAGCATAGAAATAGATCGGGATACCGACGACGAACCAGACGTCACGCGCGCCAAAGAGAAACACGCGCGCCGCAGACAACCAATTGACGTTGGCCGATTTCGAAAACACTTCTGAAAACTTCGCCCCCTTGCGGCCTTTGGGAAGCCCGGGCGGCATTGCAATCAAGACAGCGATCAGGATCACGCCCAAAAGAGCGGCCATCGCCAGAACGGCCCACACAAATCCAAGCGTCGCCAAAAGCGTGGCCCCCAGCAAGAACCCGAAACCCTTGACCATGTTCTTGGAGCCCGTGAGCAGTGCCACCCACCGAAAAAGCCCGCCACCTTCTGTCGGCGCCAACAGTTTCACTGCCGATTTTGAGGACATTTTGGCAAGGTCTTTTGCAACACCGCTCGCGCCTTGCACGAGCATGACATAAATCACCGACAAACCGATCGTCCAAGCCGGATCAAGCTGTGCCAGCGCCAACAGCGCCAGCACCTGTATGCCCAGACCGGCATAGAGCGTCGATGTCAGACCAAACCGCGCGGCAATCCACCCTGCGCATAGGTTGGTGACGATCCCCGCGATTTCATAAAGTATGAACAGATAGGCCAACTGAACGGGCGAAAACCCCAACGTGTGAAAGTGCAAAAGCACCAACATACGCAAAGCACCATCGGTCAGCATGAAGGCCCAATAGGCAGCAGTCACCGCGATATAGGCTGATAGGCCTTCGGGCCGCGTGGACGTCTTGGTCACACCGACGCCCCAACCATCATTGCCACATCGACAAGCCGGTGTGCATAGCCCATCTCGTTGTCGTACCACGCATAGAGCTTCACTTGTGTGCCATTCACAACCATGGTCGATGGCGCATCTATGATGCTTGAACGTGTGTCATTTGTATAATCGGCCGAGACAAGCGGGCGCTCCTCACAGCCAAGAATCCCTTTCAACGCGCCATCCGCGGCCTCTTTGAACAGCTGGTTCACCTCTTCCACGGTTGTCTCTGTCTCTACCTCGAACACACAATCCGTCAGTGATGCATTCAGCAGCGGCACACGGACCGCGTGACCGTTCAATCGCCCTGTCAGCTCAGGATAAATCAGGGTGATCGCCGTGGCGCTGCCCGTCGTTGTTGGAATGAGTGAGTTGAGCGCAGACCGCGCGCGGCGCAGGTCCTTGGCGGGCCTGTCGACAATCGTCTGCGTGTTGGTCACGTCATGGATAGTGGTGATCGCGCCATGTTTGATCCGCAAATTTTCATGGATCACCTTTACGACCGGGGCCAGACAGTTTGTGGTGCAACTGGCAGCCGTCACAATGTGGTGGCGTTCTGGTTCGTAGATATCGTGATTGACGCCGTAAACGATATTGGCGGCATCGCCGTCTTTCACAGGAGCAGACACCACAACCTTTTTGACACCTGCCTCGAAATACGGGGCAAGCTTGGCCTCAGTCTTGAATACCCCGGTGCAGTCGATCACGACGTCCACACCCTCCAGCGGCAGGTCGAAAATATCCCGCTTGCCGATGAAAGGCATGCGCGCACCGTCGATGATGATACTGTCCGCGTCATAAGCAAACTCAGCCTGCCAACGGCCATGCACGGTATCGAACTCCAGTAGATGTGCATGCATCTCAGGATCACCGACGGCATCGTTGATCCAGGCAATCTTCGCGCCCTTTGCAAGCAATGGCTTCAATGCCAGCTTGCCAATCCGGCCAAGGCCGTTGAGTGCATAGACGGTCATGTAGACGCTCCTTCGTGATTTTGTCCGATGTTATCAATGGCCTTTTGCAACGCGATCCGTTCCAGCGTGGCAAAGGGCAGAGAGGTAAAGGCGATGATCCGATGTCGTATCGCGCCAAATGTCTGGTGGAAAGCGAGGCTTTTCTCGGCATCTGTCCCAGTGGCCTTGACCGGATCAGGCAGCCCCCAATGCGCAGTCACGGGTTGCCCGGGCCAAGACGGGCATTCTTCGTTGGCGGCCTGATCACACACGGTGAAAACAAAATCAAAGCGCGGCGCGTCGGCACCCTGATATTCAGCCATATGCTTGGCCCGCAGGACCGATACATCATGCCCTTTCTGGCCCAGAACATCGACCGCAAAAGGGTTCAGGTCCGTGCTTGGATGGCTTCCTGCCGAATAGGCGACAAAGCGGTCTGGGGCCACATCGCGCAGGATCGCCTCGGCAAAGATCGAGCGGGCAGAATTTCCCGTGCAGATGAAGAGGACGTTGTATTTGCGGGTCATCATCTTGCTTTCTTGCGGCTCTGGCGACTGCGCACCAAACGCACAGATTTCAGGGCGGGCCCGGCAGCAATCAAGAAGCAGGTAGTCAAAGGTTTCGCGCGCGACATCCATATTGATCGCATATCGCAGGGATGTGCCCAGACGCTCTTGGGTCAAAAGATCGGCTTGCAAAAGGGCGCCGACATAATTTGAAAGCGTGTTCGGCTTCAGCGCCAAGGCCCGTGCCAACTCGGTCGCGGGCACACGATCAGGGTAGCGGCGCATCAGCAAGCGAAACACGGCCAATCGCTGCGGATGACCAAGGACTGAAAGGCGGTTTGGGACTAATGCTTCCATAATTCATGAATATACGAATTATTGCCGATCAAAAAGTGAAAGTTTTGTAACAACCCCACAGCACGCCCGCTTGTCGCCGTGCCGATACCAAATCACGGTAGGCCTGTTTGTAAGCGGTTTACCTTCAATCCCTTTCGATCTAGGCAGTTGCGTCGACAAACACCAAGCGGGAAAGATCAATATGAATGAATGGTGGCGCAGTGCTGTAATCTATCAGGTCTATCCAAGGTCATATCAGGATAGCACTGGTGATGGGGTCGGAGACCTTGCAGGGATCACCCGTCGGCTTGATTATATTGCCGCGCTGGGCATCGATTGTATTTGGCTGTCGCCTATCTTTGCCTCGCCACAAGCGGACATGGGCTACGACGTCTCTGATTATCTGGCCGTTGACCCCTTGTTTGGTGATCTGGCTGCTTTTGATGATCTGATTGCAGGCGCACATGCGCGCGGGCTGAAAGTGATTGTGGATCAGGTCCTGTCGCACACATCTGATCAACACGACTGGTTCAAGCAATCCCGCGTCAGCCGCGACAATGACAAGGCCGATTGGTACGTCTGGGCCGACCCGCTGCCCGATGGATCGCCGCCCACCAACTGGCACAGCCATTTCGGCGGCCCCGCGTGGGAGTTCGACCCACAGCGCGGCCAGTACTATTTGCACAACTTCCTTGCGTCGCAGCCTGATCTGAATTTCCACAACCCCGATGTGGTCGATGCGATACTTGCGACCTGCAAGTTCTGGCTGGATCGCGGTCTGGATGGGTTCCGCCTTGATACAGTGAACTACTATTTCCACGATCAGGATCTACGCTCAAACCCACCTGCACAAGCACAGCCGCAGGTGATGGCAACCGATCTCTATGGGATGCAGCAGAACATCTATAACAAGACCCGCCCCGAAAACCTGCACTTTCTTGAGCGCCTGCGCGCTCTGACGGATCAGTATGACGATATCATGATGGTGGGCGAAGTCGGTGAAATGGGCCGCCGTTCGATCGAGATTATGGGCGAATACACACAAGGCACAGACCGCCTGCACATGGCATACAGCTTTGCGATGCTGGGGCCGGATTTCAACGCCGAACACTTTCGCAATTGCATCGAAGGGTTCCAGTCAGGCGCACCCGACGGCCACCCTTACTGGTCTTTCAGCAACCATGACGTACCACGCCAAGTCACCCGTTGGGCGGACCATGCCGTATCCGAGGATAGCATTGCCCGGCTCGCTTGCGCGATGCTGATGTCATTTGAAGGCACCATCGGGATTTATCAGGGCGAAGAACTGGGCCAAACCGAGACAGAACTTGTCTTCGAAGAACTGACAGACCCGCCCGCAATCCGCTATTGGCCCACCGTCAAAGGGCGCGATGGATGCCGCACACCGATGGTTTGGGAAAAAGATGCCCCCAATGCCGGATTCTCGACGGGCAAGCCATGGCTGCCGGTGAAAGCCCCCCAAGCAGCCAAAGCCGTTGATCAACAGGGTGCTGACAGCATTCTGGCCTATTACAAAAAGATGATTGCCTATCGCAAAGACAACCCGGCGCTGGCTCGTGGCAAAACGACGTTTATTTCACTGCCAGAGCCGCTGCTGGCCTTTACGCGGGCCAGCGATGACCAAACACTGACGTGCGTTTTCAATCTTTCAGCGACGGAACAAGCCGTGCCGTTGAAAGCAAGTGCCGAGGTTGCCTTGGGACAGGCGGTTGCGTTGACAGACGATACGCTAACACTGGGCGGGAACGGCTTTGCCTACCTGTCACATGGTGACGATAC
This sequence comes from Yoonia sp., assembly GCA_023263855.1. Classification (GTDB taxonomy): domain Bacteria; phylum Pseudomonadota; class Alphaproteobacteria; order Rhodobacterales; family Rhodobacteraceae; genus Yoonia. The sequence goes on from JALQUF010000007.1 coordinate 33,297, forward strand.
TCCGCTCTAGCCTAGGTGATCACATCCGGTGTATCCCGTCCGGTGATCGCCGTGAGATCCGATAGGGCCAAGGCCGCCTCGCGCACATCTGTCAAAACCCTCTCGGGGTCGTCTTGCAGACGATCCGGGTCGGTCTCTAGCTGTTCCAGATAAAGGCGGATCGTGGCGCCTTGGGTCCCTGTCCCCGACAAACGGAAAACCGCCCGCGCGCCACCTTCAAAGACAATCCGAATGCCCTGCCCCGCCGAGGTCGCGCCATCGACAGGATCAAGATAGGCAAACTCATCTGCTGTCTTAACGGTTAACGCACCAACAGTCGTCCCGCCAAGATCCGGCAGTCGCGCGCGCAGCCCGTCAATCATGGTGCTGGCCCTAGCGCTATCCACATCTTCAAAGTCCAGCCGCGAATAGTAGCAACGGCCATGCGCGGCCCACAAATCAGCCATCAATGCTGACACTGATTTCTTGGTCTCGGCCAGAATGTTAAGCCACAACAGAACGGCCCAAAGCCCGTCCTTTTCGCGCACATGGTCAGATCCGGTTCCGGCACTTTCCTCACCACACAACGTGACCTTGCCAGCATCCAGAAGGTTGCCGAAGAATTTCCACCCCGTCGGGGTCTCAAAACACGCAATCCCGAGGCTTTCCGCGACGCGGTCAACCGCGCGCGAGGTCGGCATGGAGCGCGCAACACCCGCCAGACCCGCGCTATAGCCGGGGGCCAGATGCGCCTGCGCCGTCAAAAGCGCAAGACTATCGGACGGCGTAACATAGGCCCCGCGCCCCACGATCATGTTGCGGTCGCCATCCCCATCAGAGGCCGCACCAAAATCAGGGGCATCCGCAGCATACATTTTATCCATCAGCTCTTTGGCCCAGATCGGGTTCGGATCAGGGTGGCCCTTACCAAAATCAGGGCTTGGCGTGCCATTGATCACCGATCCCTTCGGCGCACCCAACATCCCCTCAAGAATCGCGTGGGCGTAAGGGCCAGTCACCGCGTGCATCGCATCAAAGCACATGGTGAACCCGCTTGAGAACAAGTCGCGGATTTTGTCAAAATCAACGATTGTTTGCATCAGGTCGGCATAGTCAGCGACCGGGTCCACAATTTCGACGGCCATATCTGCCAAAGACTGCGCACCCACCGTACCAAGATCAACATCATCAGCCGCACAGATATTATAAAGATCAAGCGTCTTGGTGCGCTCATAGATCTTGTCCGTCACGGCCTCTGATGCGGGGCCACCGTTGGGCCCGTTATACTTCAAGCCGAAATCGGCATCCGGCCCACCGGGGTTGTGGCTGGCCGACAGGATCAACCCGCCGTCGGCTTTGCGCAACCGGATCAGATGGGACGCCGCAGGTGTCGACAAAATACCGCCCTGCCCCACAATACACTTGGCCGCACCATTGGCAGAGGCCATCCGCAGAATGATCTGGGTCGCTGCATCATTGAAGAACCGGCCATCGCCGCCGATGACTAGCGTCTTGCCAGCGACCCCGCCAATGCCATCGAAAATCGCCTGCACGTAATTTTCCAGAAAGTGAGGTCGCCTGAAAACGGCTGTCTTCTTACGCAGTCCGCTGGTCCCCGGTTTCTGGCCGTCGATTGGAGTGGTCCGTACGGTGTGCATCGGCATGTCTCTTCCTCCGTTTTGTCGTCTTTGCAGGTCAGTCACCTGTTGTTTCGTGCGAGAATACCACAACACTGTCTGCGGCCACCCGCATTCCCGGTGTCGCCACAATCGCGTCGTCTTGGCTGGTATCAAACCGGCGGACCCAGGCGTCGCCCGCTGGCAGATCCGGCGCTGTGATTTCGACCGCATCTCCGCGGTTCAGAACCACCAGCAATGCCCCCTCACGCTTGACGTATTCGGGCGAGCCCGAGGCCATCCGCATTTCAACCACCAAAGTATCAAGGGCTGGATTGTCCCAGTCTTCTTGCTGCATCGCCGCACCATCGGTGCGACGCCAAAACAAATCCGGCTCGCCATCAATCAGGCGTTGGCGCGAATGCAGAAAGCGGGTCTGGCGCAACAGCGGGTGCATTTTACGAAAGGCAATCGCTTGCTGGCAGAAGGTAAAGAACGGATCTTCCTGTTCAGGCCAGTTGACCCACCCGATTTCATTGTCCTGACAATAGGCGTTGTTGTTGCCACCTTGTGAATTGCTCAGTTCATCACCCGCCAAAATCATCGGCGTGCCTTGCGACAGCATCAGCGTGGCGATCATATTACGCTTGCGGCGCATCCGGGCTGCGTTGATTGCAGCATCACTTGTCAGGCCCTCCACACCCATATTGTCCGAGTGGTTGTTGGAATGCCCATCGCGGTCTTCCTCGCCATTGGCCAGATTATGTTTTCGGCTGTAGCTGACCGTATCATGCAGAGTGAACCCATCATGGGCCGTCAGAAAATTCAACGATGAGGTCGCGGCCCTGCCATCGTGGTCAAAGTATGGTGCCGACCCGACCAACCGTTCAGCCACATTTTTGACCTTGCCCGCATCACCACGCCAGAATTCGCGCACGTTATCGCGGTATTTGTCGTTCCATTCGGCAAAAGGCGCAGGGTACGCCCCCAGTTGGTACCCCCCCGGCCCGATATCCCAAGGTTCGGCAATCAGCTTGACTTGGTTAAGCACCGGGTCCTGTCCAATTGCCCGGAAGAAGGGACCGTCACGTTCAAAACCACGCGCAGTGCGCCCAAGTGCTGAGCACAAATCAAAACGGAAACCGTCAACGTGCATGACCTCGACCCAATAGCGCAGGCTATCCATCACCAGACGAATGACAAACGGGTTCTCAAAATCCAGCGTGTTCCCGCAGCCTGCATCATCAATGTAATACCGCGGATTGTCGGCCAGCCGGTAATAGCTGGCATTGTCCAAGCCGCGAAACATCAGCGTGGGGCCCATCTCGGACCCTTCAGCGGTATGGTTGTAAACCACGTCCAAGATGACCTCGATTCCGGCGGAATGGAACCGGCGGACCATCTGTTGGAACTCAGCGATATCAGTGCCTTGCATGTAGCGCGGATCGGGGGCGAAGAACCCATAGGTCATGTAGCCCCAATAATTCGTCAGCCCCCGGTCCAGCAGAAACTTCTCATTGAGAAAGGCCTGGACCGGCAACAGTTCAACCGCTGTCACACCCAGATTGTTCAGATGCTCGAGAATTGGATCTGACGCCATGGCGAGATACGTGCCTGGGTTGGGTATATCGCGGCGCCCGGCGGTAAGGCCTTTGACATGCGCCTCATAGATGATCGAGCTTTCCAGCGCATGCCGCGGCTCGGAGGCGTTTTCCCAATGAAACGACGGGTCAACAACAACACAGCGTGGCATGTAGGGCGCGCTGTCAGTCTTGTCAAAACTCAGGTCCTTGTCCTTGTGCCCCGTCTGGTAGCCAAAGAGCGCATCATGCCAAGTCGGGTGCCCGGTCAGTTTTTTGGCATAGGGGTCGATCAACAATTTGTAAGGGTTGAATCGGTGCCCGTTTTCAGGATCATACGGGCCGTCCATCCGGACCCCATATTGCTGGCCTTCTTTCATACCGGGGAAATAACCGTGCCAAACGTGGCCTTCCCGTTCGGGCAGCGTGATGATCTGGTTTTCGTTGCCGTCCTCATCGAACAGGCACAACATCACTTTGGTTGCATAGCGCGAAAAAATAGCGAAGTTCACGCCGCCCGCGTCCAGTGTCGCCCCTAAAGGCGTTGGGCGTCCCGGTCGCGTCTCAAATGGGCCAATGTTCAAGTTTGCGTCTCTGTCAGGCTGTCGTAGATGGCTTTATATGCAACGGCAGAGGTTTCCCAGCCGACAGGTTGCTTCATGGCATTGCGCTGCATGGCTTTCCAGACCTTACTATCTGCATAGAGCGCCGCCAGCCGCGCAAATGCATTGGCAAGCGCTTGTGCGTTGATGGGAAAGAACTGCAATCCGGTCGCGACGCCGCGCGCAAGGGCAGCGGGCGATGCGTTGATGACAGTATCTGCCAACCCGCCCGTCAGCGCGACAAGCGGCACTGTGCCATAGCGCAACCCGTAAAGCTGGGTCAGCCCGCAAGGTTCAAACCGCGAAGGCACCAGAATGACATCGCCTCCCGCCATCATTTGATGGGACAGCGCTTCGTCATAGCCGATTTTCACCGACAGGTTCTGATGACGGTCTGCTGCTTCAAGCAAGGCGACCTCAAGTTTCGGGTCACCAGACCCCAGTAGCGCAAGTTGCCCGTCCCGTTCCAAGAGCGCCGGTAAGGCGTCAAGCAGCAGGTCGATGCCTTTTTGCTCGGTCAAACGGGATACCAGAACGCATAGCGGGCCATCCGATGCGCCCAAACCAAAGGTTTTTTGCAGTGTTTTCTTGTTCGCAGCCTTCCCGGCTGGGGATTTATACGTCTTGATGTTTGGATCTGCTTCGGGGTTCCACGCATCAAGGTCGATCCCGTTCACGATGCCCGACAAATCCGCTTGCCGTGCCCGTAGCACGCCGTCCATACCGATCCCGAACTCCGGCGTTAGCAACTCCTCGGCGTAGGTTTGCGACACGGTGTTGATCTTGGCCGCCCCCACCAGCCCGGCCTTGAGCGCCGAAATCTGGCCCCAGAACTCAAAATAATCGGCATGAAACCGTGCCGGGTCAAGCCCAAGCGCCTTGAGCTTGCCGGCATCTGCATTGCCATGAAACGCGATGTTGTGGATGGTAAAGACAAAGGGCGCGTCAACGCCCAGCGCCATCATATACTCGGGCGTCAAGCCCGCTTGCCAGTCGTGGCCATGCACGATGTCAGGTCGCCAGCCATCCACACCATCAGCCGCGACCATCGCCCCCACCTTGCAAAGTCCGGCAAAACGTTCTGCATTGTCTGGCCAATCCTGCCCGGTCGCATCCCCGTAAATCGCGCCGTCACGGTCATAAAGATGCGGTGCATCGAGGATCAGCAGATCAATGCCCGCAACCTTGCAAGCCAACAGCTTGGCCGTCCCACCAAAAAGCGCATCATAGCGCGCGACGGTTTTGGTCTTGCCAATTTGCTTCAGCACGGTCCGGTATCCGGGCAACAGGACACGCACCGCGATGCCTTGTGCTGCCAGTGCTGCGGGTAAGGCCCCCGCAACATCAGCCAAACCGCCGGTTTTTACCAGCGGCGCACATTCAGACACCACGAAGAGCGACTTCGTCATAAAGCGGCAGCCCTTTTGTCCAGCATATCCTGCGTGATCAGTGTGATACCCCGATCCGTTACGCGAAACCATTTTGCGTCTTCCACCGGGTCTTCGCCTACAACCAATCCTTCGGGGATCACCACGCCACTATCGACAACAACCTGACGCAACCGGGCAGAACGATGAATAAAGACATCGGGCAAGACCACCGCATGATCAAGCACCGCATAGGAATTGGTGTGCACATTCGTGAACAAAACCGAATTGCGCACCTCTGTTCCCGAAATGATGCACCCACCCGCAATCATCGACGAGATCGCCATACCGCGCCGGTCACGTTCATCATGGATGAACTTTGCAGGTGGCACGCTTTCGTTATACGTCCAGATGGGCCATTCTTTGTCCCACAAATCCAGCTCTGGGGTGAAGCTGGTGAGATCAATGTGCGCTTCCCAAAAAGCGTCGACTGTTCCCACGTCTTTCCAGTAGGCTGGCGCACCTTCGGCACGCACACAGCTTTCATCAAAGCGGTGGGCCATTGCTTTGCCGTTCTTCACGATCTCGGGGATCAGATCATTGCCAAAGTCATTTGTTGAGTTTGGGTCGTCTGCATCCTTGATCAGCAAATCACGCAGGAACTTCCAGTCAAAGACATAGATCCCCATAGAGGCGAGCGCCTTATCAGGATCCTCTGGCGTGCCGGGCGGGTCAGCGGGCTTTTCCAGAAAACTTGTAATGCGGCCCGCGCTGTCGGTGTCCATCACACCAAAGGCCGTAGCCTCCATCCGAGGCACAGTCAGGCACCCCACGGTTACATCAGCCCCGGTATCAACATGCTGGCGCAGCATGATTTCATAGTCCATCTTGTAGATGTGATCACCGGCAAGGATGATCACATAGTCCACATTATAGCTGTCCACGATATCGATATTTTGGGTAACTGCATCAGCTGTACCCTTGTACCAGCTTTCATTGCCGCCACGTTGTGATGCTGGCAGCACATCCAGAAATTCGTTACGCTCGGCACGGAAAAAGTTCCAGCCCCGTTGGGTGTGCCGGATCAGGCTGTGGGCTTTGTATTGTGTTGCGACAGCCATTTTGCGAATGCCGGAATTGACAGCATTCGACAGCGCGAAATCAATAATTCTGGCCTTGCCGCCAAAGGGTACGGCAGGTTTCACGCGCCGGTCTGTCAATTCCTTCAGGCGGCTTCCGCGCCCTCCGGCCAAGACAAAGGCCATTGACCTCTGTGTGATACGCTTTGTCGCCATGTCGTCTCCCCCTCTTACATTCTTAGTTCACTTCATCGCGTTTCTTCAAAACGACCACAGAGAGTGGCGGCAAGGTAAGCATGATAGACTGCGTCTGCCCATCTGCGGGCGCGTCCTGCGATGTGCATCCACCCAAGTTGCCGCGATTGCCCCCGCCATAAGCGGCGGCATCGGTGTTCAACACTTCCTCCCAGAAGCCAGACTCTGGCACGCCGACCTGAAACCCGGTACGCGCGACCGGTGTAAAGTTGCAAACGACGACGACGGGCGCGTCGTCTTGCGCGCCGAACCGGGCAAAGCCCATGGTCGATTGTTGCGGATCGTTGCATATCCATTGAAACCCGCTCGCCTCGCAGTCTTTTGCGTACAAGGCGGGTGTCTGCTGATAAAGCTGGTTCAAATCACGCACGAGCTGCTGGATACCTTTGTGGGCGGGTTGCTCTGCCGCACCCCAATTCAGTTCCGCATCGTGGTTCCACTCTTCGGGCTGTGCGAATTCACACCCCATGAACAACAGTTTCTTGCCCGGTTGCGTCCACATGAACGCATAATAGGCGCGCAAGTTTGCGAATTTTTCCCAATCGGTCCCCGGCATCTTGGCCAGCATAGACCCTTTGCCATGCACAACTTCATCGTGGCTGATCGGAAGAATGAAGTTTTCAGTAAAGGCCCAGTCGATCGGAAAGGTCATCAGATGGTGATCATGCTGCCGGTAGATCGGGTCTTTTTCCATGTAACGCAGGGTGTCGTTCATCCAGCCCATGTTCCACTTATAGCCAAACCCAAGCCCGCCATTGTGAACCGGCTGAGAGACCCCGGGGAAAGAGGTACTTTCCTCGGCCACTGTCATCACACTTGGATCTGCGCCGTAGACCGCAATGTTCATCTCTTGCAGAAAAGCGATGGCTTCATAGTTTTCGCGCCCACCGTCCTTGTTTGGCACCCACGCGCCATCTTCGCGCGAATAGTCGCGGTACAGCATTGAAGCAACCGCATCGACCCGCAGACCATCAAGGTGATATTCCTCAAGCCAATACAGCGCATTAGCAACAAGGTAGTTTTTCACTTCACGGCGTCCGTAGTTATAGATCAGCGTGTTCCAGTCTTGGTGGAACCCTTCACGTGGATCGGCGTGTTCATAAAGCGCCGTACCGTCAAACTGGGCAAGGCCGTGTGCGTCAGTTGGAAAGTGTCCGGGCACCCAATCGAGCAGCACACCAATACCGGCAGCATGAGCTGCATCGACCAGATCACGAAACTCATTCGGTGGGCCGAACCGAATGGTCGGGGCATAAATTCCAACCGGCTGATAGCCCCAAGACCCATCAAAAGGGAACTCTGACACAGGCAGCAATTCAATATGCGTAAAGCCCATGTACTTGACGTAATTCACCAGATCGCGCGCCAGCTCTTGATAAGACAGTGGCCGACCACCGTCATCATAGCGCCGCCGCCATGAGCCAAGATGCACTTCGTAGATGGAAATCGGCTGCGCGCGATCCGCACGTGCGGCGCGGTCCTGCATCCACGCTTCATCCTTCCAACCATAGCCGGAAATATCGCGCACGACCGAGGCCTGCTCGGGCGGGTGTTGAGAGCCAAAGCCCACTGGATCGGCCTTGTCACGGACGTGTCCGTCAGCGCCGGTAATCTGATATTTGTAGAGCGCACCTTCACCAAGACCGGGCAGAAATATCTCCCAGACGCCTGTGTGGCCAGCAGGGCGCATCGGATGCCTGCGGCCATCCCACATGTTGAAATCACCGATGACGCTGACACGTTGGGCATTCGGCGCCCAGACAGCGAAATGCACGCCGCTGGCACCTGCGTGCGTGGTGGTCTGGGCGCCCAAAACACGCCACAGCTCTTTGTGGGTCCCTTCGCCGACCAGATACTGATCAAAGTCTGACAAAACGGGATCAAACGAAAATGGATCACGGGTGGTGTATGTGCTGCCATCTGCGTAGCGCGTGGTCAGCGTATAGGTCTTGCCTGCGACGGGCCCTGAAAACACGTCTCCGGCAATGCGTGGCAAGTGTGTTTCTTTGCCCGCAACCGTCGCGATCACGTCAATTGCATCCGGCTGGAACGTCGTGATCCAACGTCTGTTGCCGCTCTTATGCGGGCCCAGCACGTCAAATGGGGCGCTATGGGTGCCGCTATTCAGTGCCGCTATCACATCATCAGGAAGGAACACTGGTGTCTTGGCACCGTCGCTTCTTGCCATTCCTTTTACTCCGATGCTTTGGGCAGAGACACGTAAAGCGCCGAAACCATTGGTCTAATCAAACATGCACAGCGCCGCGAGGTCAACCAAGCAGGCACACACAGCAAACGCCGGCCTAGGCGTAGGCCGCATCCACGATAAATTCTACTTTCAGCTCGGGCCGCGCAAGCTTGGCTTGGCCACAGGCGCGTGCGGGCGCATGGCCGGCAGGCACCCAAGCATTCCACACCTCGTTCAGGCCGGCAAAATCATCCATATCCGCCAGCCAGATTGTGACCCGCAGCATATTTTCGCGCGATGAACCGGCCTTGTCCAACAACGCATCGACCTTTTCCAAGCAGATACGGACCTGTTCTTGAATGGTCTCGCCCTCGGCCACTTGGCCGGTCAAATAGGCTACGCCGTTATACTTCACAATTTTTGACGACCGCACATCTGTTTCGATACGTTCAATCATGGGGGGGTCCTTTCTTTTTCACAACGCGCCAGCAGAGGCGCGCCAAACCTGCACCCTTTCTTGGTCAGACATTCGTGATGATAGCAAGGTCTTTCCCAGCCCGTTTTCGCAAGAAACTTAGCGGGCGGTCGGGAGCTCTGCAGTGAACCAAGCCGATTTTATGGGTGCCTCACCCGCTGCAATCAGATACGCAGGGCGTGATGAATTTGAATTGAAGGAAACGACCATGTCAGAGCTGCACCAAAACTATATCGCCGGTGAATGGGTTTCCGGCAATTCCGAGATCGAAAACCGCAATCCGTCCGATCTCTCTGACGTCATTGGCCTTTTCGCGCAAGCCAGCGCCGACCAACTGGACGCCACACTGGAGCAGGCGAAGGCAGCACAACGCGAATGGGCCGCCTACGGCATGGAACGCAAGCAGGCGGTTCTGATGGCAATCGGCAATGAGTTGATGTCGCGCGCCGAAGAACTGGGCACATTACTCAGCCGTGAAGAGGGTAAGCCTCTGGCCGAAGGCAAAGGTGAGGTGTACCGCGCGGGGCAGTTCTTTACCTACTACGCCGCTGAGTGCCTGCGCCAATTGGGTGAAAACGCAGACTCGGTCCGCGATGGTGTTGAAATTGACGTGCGCCGCGAAGCTGTCGGCGTTGTTGCGGTGATTTCACCTTGGAATTTCCCAACCGCGACGGCCTCTTGGAAGATCGCACCTGCCCTGTGCTACGGCAACGCCGTTGTGTGGAAGCCAGCCAACATCACCCCCGCCTCAGCCGTGGCCCTGACCGAGATTATCGCGCGGCAGGATATTCCCAAAGGTCTCTTCAGCCTTGTGATGGGATCAGGCCGCGATATTGGGCAGCGTTTGGTGGAAAGCCCCAAGGTGGATGCGATTTCCTTTACCGGGTCGGTACCCGTTGGCAAGGGTATCGCCGCCGCCGCGATCCAGAACCTGACCAAAGTGCAGATGGAAATGGGATCCAAAAACGCTTTGGCTGTGATGGATGATGCGGATCTTGATCTGGCCGTGACGCTGGCATTGGGCGGTGCTTTTGGCGGCACAGGGCAGAAATGCACGGCTTCATCGCGCTTGATCGTCCATAGCACAATCCATGATGCCTTCGTCGACAAACTGGTTGCAGGCACCAAAGCCATGAAGGTCGGTCACGCATTGGAGGCTGGCACCCAAATGGGCCCCGTTGTGAGCGAGCAGCAGCTTGGCGAGAACCTTGCCTATGTCGATCTGGGCAAATCCGAAGGGGCAGAGCTGGCCTGTGGTGGCGCACGGCTCAAGATGCCACACGACGGCTACTACATGTCCCCCGGCGTGTTCGTGAACGCCACCAACGACATGCGCATCAACCGCGAAGAAATGTTCGCGCCGCTGACCTCGGTAATCAAAGTGGGCAGCTATGATGAAGCATTGGCAACCGTCAACGACACCAATTTCGGCCTGACATCTGGCATCGTCACGACAAGCCTTGCGCGCGCCACACACTTCCGCCGCAATGCACAGACAGGTGTTGTGACGGTAAACCTGCCGACCGCTGGCACCGATTATCATGTGCCGTTCGGCGGGCGGGGTGACAGCTCTTATGGTCCGCGCGAACAGGGTAAAGCGGCGGCCGAGTTTTATACCACGGTGAAGACAGCCTATATTAGCGCCGGAAAGCCGCTTTGATGCAACGCGCACCCCGCATCGACAATCTGCAATACGCCAACTGGTCGGAAAAGATCTTTCGCCAGATGCGCGAAGGGGGCGTGGATGCTGTGCATGTGACCATCGCCTATCACGAGAATTTTCGCGAAACAGTGCTGAATTTTGAGCAGTGGAACCGCTGGTTCGAGCAGTATCCTGATCTGATCATGAAGGGGCAATGGGCCGAGGACGTGACCCGCGCGCAGGACACTGGGCGCACGGCGATTTTCTTTGGCTTTCAGAACCCCAGCCCGATCGAGGATGATATCGGGTTGGTCGAAATCGTGCATACGCTCGGTGCTCGGTTCATGCAGCTAACCTATAACAACCAGTCCCTGCTTGCGACGGGGTGTTATGAAGCCGAAGACACCGGTATCACCCGCATGGGCAAGCAAGTGATCAAAGAAATGAACCGCGTAGGGCTGGTGGTTGATATGAGCCACTCAGCGGATCGGTCGACCATTGAAGCCGCTGATCTGTCAGATCGCCCCATCGCGATCACCCATGCCAACCCGTACGAATGGGCCCCTGCCCTGCGCAACAAGAAGGATGATGTGATCCGCGCAGTCACGGAAAATGGCGGGATGCTGGGGTTCTCGATGTATCCGCATCACCTAAAGGACAAATCCGACTGCACGCTTGAAAGCTTTTGTGAAATGATCGCGCGGACGGCAGAGAAATTCGGGGCAGAGCATCTCGGGCTTGGGTCTGACCTATGCCAAGACCAGCCTGACAGTGTTGTCGAATGGATGCGCGTGGGGCGTTGGAGCAAAGAGATCGACTACGGCGAAGGCTCTGCCGCCGCACCGGGCTTTCCACCAATGCCAAAATGGTTTCAGGACAACCGCGACTTTGGAAATATAGAGACCGGACTAAAAGCAGTCGGCTTCTCGGATGCTGAGGTTGCAGGCATCATGGGTGGCAATTGGCATCGGTTCTACGCCGAGAATTTCAAACCTCAGTGATGCAGGGCTGCGACCGTTTTCAGGACGGAAAAGCCGTAAAGCGCCTCAAACCCTTTTTCGCGTCCGTGCCCTGACAGGCCGGTGCCGCCGAATGGCAGCTCGACACCGCCGCCCGCGCCGTAGTTGTTGATAAACACCTGTCCGGCCCGTAGCGCACGCGCCATGCGCATCTGGCGTGCACCGTTTTCCGACCAGCAAGAGGCAACCAACCCAAAATCCGTCCCATTCGCGATAGCGATTGCTTCGGCTTCGTCCGTGAACGGGATAATCACCTGTACCGGGCCAAAAATCTCGTCCTGGGCCAGTGTGTGACCCGGCGGGACACCCGCAAAAAGCGTTGGCGCAACATAGGCCCCTCCTGCCGGGGCATCGTCAACAATCTGCCCTTGGGCGACAATTTGCAGGTCACTGCCTTTGGCAAGGAAGCCGTTGACAATTTCCTTTTGGCGAAGCGACACCAGCGGCCCCACATCCAGATCAGACAAGGCTGGCCCTGTGCGAAGCTGCGCATATCGGCCCGACATCTCTTCGACGACCTGATCATAGACACCCCGCTGGACCAAAATGCGCGACGATGCAGAACACGTCTGGCCCGCATTTTGTATGCCCGCGTTCACCAAGAACGGCAGCGCAGCGGCAATATCGGCATCGTCAAAAACGACCTGCGGGGACTTGCCGCCAAGCTCTAACGTCACAGGCACCACATTTGCACTGGCCGCTTGCTGAATGCGTTTGCCCACACCGACCGAGCCGGTGAAAGAAATGTGTTGCACGCCGGGGTGCGCAGACAAAGCCGCGCCCGCTTCAGCCCCAAGTCCGGGGACCACATTCAACGCACCATCTGGCAGCCCCGCCTGCCTCGCAATCTCGGCAAAGGCCAAGGCCGTCAGACACGCCTCCTCCGCTGGCTTCAGCACACAGGCGTTGCCCATCGTCAAGGCCGCTCCGACCGAGCGCCCGATAATCTGCATCGGATAGTTCCAAGGGATGATATGCCCCGTCACACCATGCGGTTCGCGCAGAGTGTAGACGGTATAGCCATCAAGATACGGGATCGTCTCACCATGCACCTTATCCGCCGCACCGCCGTAGAATTCCAGATACCGGGCCAAAGCCAGCACATCGGCGCGGGCCTGGCTAAGTGGTTTGCCCACATCCATCGCTTCAAGCTGCGCCAGTTCATCGACATGATCCAGAACCGCACGGCCAATACCGGTCAGCATCCGGCCCCGCTCAGCTGCCGTCGCCTTGCCCCACGCCCCCGCAAGGGCGGCATCGGCTGCCCTTACCGCTGCATCAATGTCCGCTGATTGTCCACGGGCGATGTCGCACAAAGTGCTGCCATCCGAAGGGTTGATCAACGGGAGCGTTTCGCCTGAAAGCGCGCCGACCCAAGAGCCTGCGATGAAGCATTTACTGGGGTCGATCTGCAATGGTCTGAGCGTCATGAGATACCTACAGTTTTCCTACGCCACAGGGGCGAGCCATGTTTCCAACCCAGCGACCACGCAAAAGAAAACAGGCCGAGAGACTGCGAACATACGAACGGAATAACACCCTTGTAAATATCGTGAGTCGCCATGTCCGAGGGGACAGGCTTAAGTTAACCGGGCAAGGCCGCCGCAGGGTTAAAGCGACATCCGCAAGGTCACTGCCGCGCAGATCGCGACAAAAGTCAGCGCGTCTGAAGGTTTTTGGATAGTCCTTAGCGATAGGCCGAAGACCGTTCGTATCTTTGAAATCATCACTGACAAAGACCATCTGCGCCGGAACGAAATCGCAGAATGCAAGCCTCTGGTCGAGGGCACGTTTGTTAACGCGGGCTTCGGCGTGAAACGCCAAAACCTACACTCTCATGGTGCCCGCGGCCGGACTCGAACCGGCACGGCCATACGGCCAAGAGATTTTAAGTCTCCAGTGTCTACCATTCCACCACGCGGGCACGGTGCTATTCCTATGCGCGCTGGCGCGGCTCGGCAAGCGGTGATCAGAGATCTGTGCCAATTGGTTGATCCAACAAGGCCCGTTCCTGCAACCACGGGTTCATTTCTACGGCAGATCGCAAGACCACCTGCGCTTCCGCGTTGCGGCCCAATCCCATCAGGGTCAGTGCCTTGCCCGACAACGCAGCGATGTGATTGGGCACAAGCGCAAGCGTCCGATCCAAATCGACAAGTGCCGTGTCGAAATTGCCGCTCAGAAAATTGACAAACGCGCGCTGGTTATAGCCTTCGGCATAATCCGGGCAGTATGCAACCAGCCGATCAAGGACATTGCGGGCCCCCAGAAAATCATAGCTGGACCGGCGCGACATGCCTTCATCAAGCATCGCTTGGGCGATCTCGTCCGGCGCATCAGTCCAGAGTTCCCACAATTCATTGCTCAGAACCTGCGCTTCAGCTTCACCGCGCGCTTCGCCCAGCTCATCCACGATCTCGGCAATCCTCTGGCTGTGGTCAGTGACAGCAGGGCAGTTTTCGGCAAAGGCCGGTGCGGCGATCAAGCAAAAAGGTACAATCCATTTCATGCCACAATACTTGGAACGACTGCCCTTTAGGTCAAGTCAACTGCCACCACCCGGCGCGACCGGAGACAGCCCCTCTTCTTTTACCGCCTGCATCGCCACATAGGTCGACGTATTCGACACATAGGGTAGCGTCGAAATTCTTTCAGCCAAAACAGCGCGGTAGCCTGTCATGCCTGCGGTGCGCACCTTCAATAGGTAATCAAAGGCGCCTGCGATCAGGTGGCACTGTTCAATTTCAGGAACCAACAGGACCGCATCGTTAAACGCAGCAAGGGCGCTTTCACGCGTGTCCGAAAGCTTAACTTCGACAAAGGCAACATGATCGCGTCTGAGGCGGATAGGATCATAAAGCGCGCGGTAGCCGCGAATGATTCCTTGATCTTCCAGCCTTTTAAGACGCGCTTGCGTGGGCGACTTCGACAATCCGATCCGGCGTGCAAGCTCGGTGACGCTGATGCGGCCCTCAACCGTCAGAATATCGAGAATCTTTCGATCAAACGTATCGAGGTCAGCAAGTATTTTGGCCATGAATCTACCTACCAATAAGTCGTATTACCTATCAGACTGACATAATGCAGTCGGATTGCCTATTACTAATCACGTATTATGGTCTGGCTTAATGGAGTAGCCAGCCATGCCACGCGATCACACCTCAGATTTACGCCACCAGATTGACCTGTCCATGTACAAGGATGAAGCCCTTGCAGTGGAGGCCCTTGCAAAAACAGCCAAGCTGACGGAAGCAGACCGCGCGCGTATCTCGACGCGTGCCGCCCAATTGGTCACGCAGATCCGCAACAGCGCGGATCCGGGCCTGATGGAAGTGTTTCTGGCTGAATATGGTCTGTCTACCGACGAAGGCATCGCGCTAATGTGTCTGGCCGAGGCGCTGCTGCGCGTCCCTGACGCCGAGACAATGGATGAGTTGATCGAAGACAAGATTGCGCCGTCGGATTGGGGCAAGCATCTGGGCCATTCGGCATCTTCGCTGGTCAATGCCTCGACCTGGGCGTTGATGCTGACGGGACGTGTGCTGGACGATGAAAAACCGGGCATCACCCGTCATCTGCGCAGCGCTGTCAAACGTCTTGGCGAGCCTGTCATCCGCACCGCCGTCGCCCGTGCCATGCGCGAAATGGGCCGTCAGTTTGTGCTGGGCGAGGATATCGGCAAAGCCATGAAACGCGCAGAGGGGATGCAAGCCAAGGGCTTCACCTACAGCTACGACATGCTGGGCGAAGCGGCCCGCACCGACGCGGACGCCAAGGGATATCACCTTGCCTATTCCCGCGCGATCAGCGCGATTGCCGAACATTGCAGCCATGACAGCGTTGCTGAGAACCCCGGTATTTCGGTGAAACTATCGGCCTTGCACCCCCGCTATGAGGTTGCCCAGGAAGCACGGGTGATGGAGGAACTTGTGCCGCGCGTCAGGGCCTTGGCGCTACTGGCGAAATCCGCCGGTATGGGTTTCAACATCGACGCAGAAGAAGCAGATCGTTTGTCGCTGTCGCTCGACGTCATTGCCGCTGTGTTATCCGAACCTGCGCTTGCCGGGTGGAATGGTTTTGGTGTTGTCGTTCAGGCCTATGGGCAGCGGGCCCCGCTGGTTATCGATTGCCTGCACGACATGGCCAGCCGTCTGGACCGCAAGATCATGATCCGCTTAGTCAAAGGGGCGTATTGGGATGCCGAAATCAAACGCGCCCAGATCGAAGGGATTGATGGCTTTCCAGTGTTTACCGCCAAGCAGCACACCGACATCAGCTACATTAGCAACGCACGCAAGCTGTTGGGCATGACCGACCGGATTTATCCGCAATTTGCCACGCATAATGCCCACACCGTCGCTGCTGTTCTGGACATCGCAGATCAGATGGGCCGGGGCGCGGATGACTTTGAGTTCCAGCGTCTGCATGGCATGGGCGAAGCGTTGCATAATATCGTTCTGAAAGCCGAAAAGACCCGCTGTCGCATCTACGCCCCCGTCGGCGCACATGAAGACCTGCTGGCCTATCTGGTGCGGCGCCTGTTGGAGAACGGCGCAAACTCCAGCTTTGTGAACCAGATCGTTGACAAGAATGTGCCCCCTCTCGTGGTTGCCGCCTGCCCGTTTGAGACCATCGGTCAGGGGCCAACCCTGCAAACCGGGCCTGATCTGTTCCAGCCCGAAAGGGTGAACTCAAAAGGATGGGATCTGACGCATGTGCCAACGCTGGATGCGATCGCCAAAGGGCGCGCGCCCCATCGCAAGCCCACATTCGTGGGGCACCCTCTGACGACCGGCGACAACATTTACCCCCGCGAAAACCTGCATAACCCGCATCCTGTGACAAACCCTGCGGTTCTGGGGGATACAGTCGGTCATGTTCAAAACACATCCCCCCGCGACGTGGCGCTTGCCCTCGACAGTGCGACGCCTTGGAGTGCTGATGTGAACACCCGCGCTGCGGCGTTGAATGCCGCGGCTGACGCATATGAAGCACATGCGGACGAGTTGTTTGCAATCCTGACCCGTGAAGCCGGCAAGTCACTGCCCGATGCCGTCGCAGAACTGCGCGAAGCGGTCGATTTCTTGCGCTACTATGCAGCCCAGGCCCGCCCCGACCAAACCGCGCGCGGCATTTGGACCTGCATCAGCCCCTGGAATTTCCCGCTGGCCATTTTCACAGGGCAAATCGCGGCGGCACTTGCCGCGGGCAACGCGGTATTGGCCAAACCTGCCGAACAAACCCCGCTCATCGCGACACGCGCGGTGGCGTTATTGCATGCGGCCGGAGTTCCAGTCAGCGCGTTGCAACTGCTGCCCGGTGCCGGTGACATTGGTGCGGCCCTGACGGGTGATGCCCGTGTCAACGGCGTCGCCTTCACCGGCTCGACGGCAACCGCGCTGAAAATCCGCAGCAACATGGCCGCGCATTGCGCCCCCGGCACCCCCCTCATTGCCGAGACTGGCGGGCTGAACGCAATGATCGTCGACAGCACAGCCCTGCCCGAGCACGCCGTACGTGATATTATCAACGGTGCGTTCCAATCTGCAGGCCAACGCTGTTCAGCACTGCGGTGCCTCTACGTTCAAGAAGACATCGCCGACAGCCTGCTGAAGATGCTGAAAGGCGCGATGGACGAATTACAGGTCGGCGACCCTTGGCATTTGTCCACAGATGTTGGGCCAGTAATTGATGCCGCCGCCCACAAAGGCATCGCAGACTACATCGCAGCGGCTAAAGATGACGGGCGGATCATCCACCAACGTGCCGCGCCAACAACCGGACACTTCATCCCGCCGACTGCCATTCGGGTAATTGGGATTGAAGAGATGACAAGAGAGATCTTTGGCCCTGTGCTGCATGTCGCCACCTTCAAAGCCTCCGAACTGGATGACGTGATTGCGGCGATTAACGCCACCGGCTACGGGCTGACATTCGGGTTGCACACGCGGATTGACGACCGTGTGCAGACGATTGTTGAACAGGTGCAGGCTGGTAATATCTACGTCAACCGTGACCAGATTGGCGCGGTTGTGGGCTGTCAGCCCTTTGGCGGCGAAGGGCTGTCAGGGACCGGCCCAAAAGCTGGCGGGCCGCACTACTTGCCGCGATTTACAGCCCAGATCACGCCACAGACTGATGAAACATGGGATAGGGCCGCGGATATCAAAGCCTTGCACAAGCGGATCGCACAGGCAGACACTCCAGCAGGCGCAGAGCCTGTGGATCTGCCCGGCCCGACGGGTGAATCCAATCGCCACAGCACACATCCGCGCGGCCCAATCCTTTGCATGGGCCCCGGTGCCAAAACGGCGCAAAACCAGATGGTTGCGGTCAATGATCTTGGCGGGATCGCGATAAGTACCGAAGGCGATATATCCCCTGCCCAGCTTTGCGACCTGCCAGCGCTCGGCGGTGTCATTTGGTGGGGCGATGAGGCAACCGGACGCACCATCGAAACGGCGCTGAGCCAACGGGACGGGCCAATCGTGGCGCTGATCACTGGCGCGCCTGACGCGGCACAGGTCTTGCATGAACGTCATGTCTGCATCGACACAACGGCAGCAGGCGGAAACGCCGCACTTTTGGCAGAGGTTGCAGGCCCAGCTTTGACTTGACCACCGCGTCCAGTTCAGGGACGGTCGCGGCATGTTTCCAATCCGCGACCATAACCCGTCAGACCGCACGCCTTATGTGACACTCAGCCTGATTGCCATCAATGTGGCGGTCTTTCTGGCGGGTTTGACTTTGATACAAGATCAACGCGCCCTGTCGCAGCTTTACTACGACTACGCGCTTTTGCCCGTGCGCTTGTCAAACGGGGAAAATTACACGGCGCTTGTTACGTCTATCTTCATGCATGGCGGCTTTATGCATCTGGCTGGCAACATGTTGTTTTTATGGATTTTCGGCGACAACCTGGAAGATGAGATGGGACATTTCCCATTTCTGCTGTTCTATCTTGCCTGCGGTATTGGCGCCTCTTTGGCCCAATTCGCCGTTGACCCGTTCTCAAACATCCCAACTGTCGGCGCCTCGGGTGCAATCGCGGGTGTGATGGGGGGCTATCTGCTTTTGTTTCCCAAAGCGCGGGTCGATATCTTTGTCTTTTTCATCGTTTTTTTCCGGATCTTCCCCATTCCGGCATGGATCATGTTGGGCCTGTGGTTTGGCTTGCAACTGTTTAGCGGGATCAACGTCGATACTTCAAACGGCGGCGTCGCATACTGGGCGCATGCGGGCGGGTTTGTGATCGGGTTGATCTTTACCCTGCCGCTGTGGATCAAACGTGGCGGCGGGTTGTTCTGGCGCCAGACCCACGGACACCCCCCGCATCCAGAAACGACCTATGGGCGCAGCAACATTCCGAGAGTGCGGCGCTAGTCAGGCGCGCCGGATGACCTTGGCGAAGGTTTCAAAGATCGGCTCATTCGCGCAGATCAATTGACCATCCGCCATGATGTCACCCTCTGGGTGCAATGGTTCGAGTATCCCGCCTGCCTCGCGTACAATCAAAACACCTGCGGCAATATCCCAGGCGTGCAATCCACGCTCCCAGAACCCTTCATAGCGGCCTGCAGCGACATAGGCCAAATCAAGCGCTGCTGCGCCGAAACGGCGCACACCGGCACAAGCCGGCAACAAACGTGCAAGATCCTGAATCGTCTCGGGCAAATCAGCACGACCGGCAAAGGGCAGACCCGTTGCAAAGATGCTTTCGATCATACGGTGACGGGCGGACACACGCATGCGGCTTTCGTTCATCCATGCACCACCGCCTTTTTCAGCGTAGAACATCTCGTCCTTGACCGGATCATAGATGACGCCTGCAACGATCTGGCCCTTGTGTTCAAGGGCGATTGACACAGCCCAATGCGGCAAGCCATGCAAGAAATTGGTCGTACCATCCAGCGGGTCAACGATCCAGCGGCGGGTCGGATCCTCGCCTGCGATTTCATTGCCTTCCTCGCCCAGAAACCCATAAGTCGGCCGGGCGTGCATCAGCTCTTCTTTGATCAATGCCTCTGCGGCTTTGTCGGCGCGGCTGACAAAATCACCCGGTCCCTTGGAGCTGACCTGCAGGTTTTCAACCTCGCCAAAATCCTTGAGCAAACCGCGCCCTGCCTTGCGGGCGGTTTTCATCATTACGTTCAGGTTTGCACTGCCAGCCATCTGCTTGGTCCTTGGTTGGGGGTCAAGCGCGGCGTATAGGCCCCAAACCCACGCGAAGCAAGGGTCAGGCGCGTTGCAATTTCACGGCTTCTTGTCGCGCCAGGCGGATGAGATGCGCCATGTAGGGGCGGCTTGTGTCTTCGGCACGTGTCGCTGCAAAAAGCCGACGCGTGATCCCGTCTTTTGTCAGAGGTCGGGTCACATAGTCCGAGTTATACCGCACTTCGCGCACAACCCAGTCAGGCAAGACCGCAACGCCACGATTCGACGCCACCAAAAGCAGGATTACGGCGGTCAGCTCAACTTGCCGCACCGCTGCTGGCTCAACCTTGGAAGGGGTCAGCAGTTGCGAAAAGATATCAAGACGCGCCCGATCCACAGGGTAGGTGATCAAGGTCTCACCACGGAAATCTTCCGCTTCGATTACCTGCTTTTGCGCCAGCGGATGGGCCGCAGCGGCGACAAAAACGGGCTCGTAATCAAATAGGGGTGTAAAATCCGTTTCCGGCAACTCTTCCGGATCGGACGAAACCACCAGATCCACCTCTTCCTTGCGCAAGGCGGTCAGCGCATCAAAGGCCAGCCCCGGACGGATATCGACATCCACCTCGGGCCACGCCCTGCGGAATTGCTCAAGCACAGGAAACAACCACTCAAAACACGCGTGACATTCGATCGCGATGTGCAGGCGACCGGAACTGCCCGCCACCAAGCCTGAAAATTCTGCTTCCAACGCAGCAACCTGCGGCAAAATCTGCTCTGCGGCTGCAAGCATTTTCATGCCCGCTGCAGACAATTTCAGCGGCTTGGAGCGCCTGACAAACAGCTCGACCCCAGCTTGATCTTCGATGCCCTTGATCTGATGCGACAACGCAGATTGCGTGATGTGCAACTGATCGGCCGCCCGTGCCAGACCACCGGTATCGTGAATCGCCTTGATCGTGCGCAGATGGCGAAACTCAATATGCATATGTGAGCAGCCCTCATTACCATAGTGAAGTTTATGAATTTGCTTCATGTTCATAGCGGTGAGACAAGAGCAGCGCAAGCAAGAGGTGCGCCATGACTGTTCCAACCGTCTCATTTGAATTCTTCCCACCCAAATCCCTTGAGGGGTCTTTCCGCTTGTGGGACTGCGTGAACACGCTTGCTCCTCTGGACCCGTCTTTCGTGTCTGTGACCTACGGCGCTGGCGGCACCACACGGCAACTGACACATGAAGCGGTCACGACGATTCACAAAACAAGCGGTCTGAACGTGGCGGCGCATCTGACCTGTGTAGACGCGACAAAGGCGGAAACGCTGCAAATCGCGCAATCCTACGCGGATGCTGGTGTGCGCGAGCTTGTCGCCTTGCGCGGTGATGCCCCAAAAGGCGCCAGCAAATTCACCGCCCACCCTGAGGGGTTTGACAACTCGGTTTCCCTGATTTCTGCGCTTGCTGATATGGACGCCTTTAACATCCGCGTCGGTGCCTACCCAGAAAAGCACCCCGAAGCTGCGGATCAGGCCGCCGACATTGCGTTCCTCAAACGCAAGATTGATGCCGGTGCCTCATCTGCGATCACGCAGTTCTTTTTCGAGGCCGACACCTTCTTCCGGTTCCGCGACGCCTGCGTGAAAGCAGGGATCGACGCGCCCATCATCCCGGGCATCCTGCCGGTCGAGAACTGGGCAGGCACGCAGCGGTTCGCAAAGCAATGCGGCACGCATATTCCACAGGTCATCCAGGACGCCTTTGCCAACGCAACCCGCGACGGGACAACCGACCTGTTGGCAACCGCAGTCGCCACCGAGCTGTGTGATGATTTGCTGCAAGGCGGGGTCGAAGACCTGCACTTCTATACGCTCAACCGGCCCGAGCTGACACGTGACGTATGCCACGCGTTGGGTGTGACACCGAAAGTCCGGTTGCAAAACGTCGCCTAAAGAGCCAGCTTCAGGCCGAAATCAGCCCGGAGCCAGCATGTTCACAGCCTCCTCCCCAGACCAGATGCCAGACCTGGACACGACCCTCTCCATGTCGGGCCTGGCATTTATGCAGGCGATGCGGGACGGCGAAATCTCGCACCCGCCGGTTTCTAAACTGATGAACTATGCCCTTGAAGAAGTGGCGCAAGGAAAGATCGTTTTCCGCGGCACGCCGGGGTTTGAGCATACCAATCCGGCAGGTGGTATTCATGGAGGATGGTACGGCACCTTGCTCGATTCGTGCATGTCCTGCGCGGTGATGACCGTCACACCGCAGGGGTCTGTCTATACAACGCTGGAATACAAGGTGAACATGGTTGCGGCGATCCCGGTCGGGCGTGAAATCCTGGCCACTGGAACTGTCGATCACGCGGGCCGCACAACTGGCGTGGCCCACGGCGAGATCAGGGATGCCGAAACGGGCAAGCTTTATGCGACCGGATCAACCACTTGTCTGATCATGAAGCTCCGGGGCAACTGATACGTCAGGCGGACCGCTTCCAAGGCTTTCGTGCAACCGCTCTGAAGGATCCTGTCCCACCACCCGCTTGCGCCGCGCCAAAAAGACCTTGGCCCAGCCGCGCCAATTGCCGATGGACGGAGCTGTCACATCTTGGGGAAATCGGCTGTGCCAATCGTCAGGCAAGGGCATACCGCAGGCCGAGAGCCTTTCGAGCATCCAAACCAAAGGGATATTGGCCAAAGGTCGGGCTTGGGGGCGTTGCCAGACCTGCCCGCCCACGTCACCATGCGTCCCCCGAAACCAGACCTGCTCGACATGTCCTTGCCAGCCCTCGGGGCATTGCCACATCACCGGCACATAGGCCGCGCGTTTTTCGTCTATTGCAAGCGCGTGAAATCCGTTGCGAATGTGACTGCCCAAAGCGTGGTTATGAAAATCATGCTGCGCCTGCCCCCACCGCCACAGCAAAGGCAATCGCAGTCCCAGCGCCTTGACCGTATCCCACACCGCGACCGCCTCGACCGCGACATCACGATGGCAATGATGATCACGAAATGATTGCGCCGCCGGGCTGCTGGCACCGTCACGATAGTGACGATAGGCCTGCCGGATGACCCGCACCGTCGCGCAGTCAGATTTCACCAACCCCACCTGATCAATCACCCCGGCAAGAGAGCGCACGGCGTAGGCCCCCCGCGAATACCCAACCAGAATAATTTCATCCCCGGGCCGATAACGTGATGCGACCACGCCATAGGCCCGCTCGATCTGAAGGTTGATCCCTTTGCCGGTCATCACATCCAAAGTGCTTGACCAATCGCGCCATTGAATCCCGGCTTCGTAGTGGACGGTCAGGTTTGCCGTTCTGCTGACCTCATTAAGCAGCTTGAACGTTAGCCCGGCGTTTGTTTCGCGTCCCGCCGCCAGTGATGACATCGTCCCGTCAAGAATGACAACATGGGTTGCCGGACCGCGCCCGCGCACGCCACCCTCTTCGGTACGCGCGCGACGTCCGAAAAGATTAAAGAACCAGTCACGCAGTTGCACGGTCTAAGCCGGGCTTGGGCGCATTGCGCGTATCTTGCATCTGCCAAAGGGATTGGAGTGTGGTCATCTGGCCTCTCGCTACACCGTGTTCGAAGCCTAGCGGTGTCAAAAGCCGTGTCCACCCGGATCAACTCAATGTGCGATTTATGCGCGTGACACCTGGCAAAACCTCTGCAACGCTGCCGCCATACCGAACGTGAAGTGGAGTGCGAAAATGGACCGGGTCAAATTTACGGCCATGAAAGATGGCGACAAAGAGGACTATGATTTCCTGACCAAACATGAGGTGGAATACACCAAAGGCACTGCCAGCCGTTTGCTCGAGGCGATGGTCAGACTGGATGAAGGGCTCTCAGGCTACCAAATCACGCGGCTTGGCCATTCTCTGCAATCCGCCACCCGCGCTGAGCGTGACGGCGCAGACACAGACTGGATCGTCGCGGCCTTGCTCCATGACATCGGTGATATCTATGCGCCTTATAATCATGACGAATATGCCGCGACCATTCTGCGGCCATTTGTACGCGAGCAAGTGACGTGGGTTGTGGAAAAGCACGGTGATTTCCAACTGGTCTACTACGGCGAACATGTTGGCGCTGATCCACACAAACGCGAGGCCTATAAGGATCATCCCTATTTTGATGATTGCGCCGCTTTCTGCGAACGGTGGGATCAAAGCTCATTCGATCCTGGCTATGACACACTGCCGCTATCGCATTTTGCCGGACGGGTCGAAGAGGTCTTTGCCCGCACGCCCTATGACCCAGATGTGCTCAAGCCGGGCGTGCGTGTGTCCTTGCAGGCTTAACGGACTACTTTCGGCACCGCGCTGTTGGGGATCTCAGCGGGGCCGACATCGCCTTCCCGGACGCTGTGCCCCTTGCGGACATAGACATTGATCCTGCGACCCTTTCCGGGATGCAGCTTTGACAGCGGATGGTCGAGGCTTTTGCCGGTGATCCCGTCATCTGTCACCCACTTCATACAGCCTGCGCGTTTGCCGCGCGCTTTCTTGCGGCGCTGCTTGATCGCGGTCACTGTGGCGGCGGTGCGGCAACCATACTTGCGCGCAAGGATCGCGCGGTTGGTGCGGCGGCCCAGCACCCAAAGCAAAACCACGCCCATCAGCCCTGCAAGACCCGAGACTGCCTGCAAGACAATCGCATCGTGACGCACCTGCCCTACATAGGTTTCAAACTTTTCTGACTGATCCGGCAAATACCGGATTTCATGACCGGCACCTTGCACAGCAAGCATGTAAATCCGCAAAGGAACCTGACGTTCCCATTGGATTGTCCGCCCGTCGGCGTCGAACCGAAAAGTGACATAATACTGCTAGTCCTCGCCTTTGTTATCCTTTGTCAGGCGTGGATCAAAAAGTTGCGCCTGCGCAACCACGCCCAGACGGTCATAGCGATCGGCCGACCAATAGCTTGCGACACTTGAAAGGGTCAGCACCACACAAACCACCCCGATAATCGGGGGCCAATATCCACCATAGGCCTGAAACACCGCGAACGATGATCGCGGCTTTGTCAGGCCATGCTGGGGGTTGATCTGTTTCACGTGGGACTAAATTTTCGGGCTGATCCGTACCTAGGACACATCCTTTGGACCGGAAACCCTTTTCCTTCCCACCTGCCTCCGGTATCTGACGCAAAGCTGAAAAGAGAGTTACTGATCATGCCGATGGAAAAGACATTCGACGCCAAAACCGCAGAACCCCGTCTCTATGAGATGTGGGAACAGGCTGGCGCGTTCAAAGCCGGTGCGAATGCATCCCGTGATGAAACCTTCTGTATCATGTTGCCGCCCCCCAACGTGACAGGCTCTTTGCATGTGGGCCATGCCTTTAACCACACGATCATGGACATGCTGACGCGCTGGAAACGGATGCAGGGGTACGACACGCTTTGGCAGCCGGGGCTGGACCATGCAGGGATCGCAACACAGTTGATGGTCGAAAAGGATCTCGCGGCAACCGGCCAACCAAAGCGGACCGAGATGGGGCGCGAAGCGTTTCTTGAGAAAGTTTGGGAATGGAAAGCGGCGAAGGGCGGCACGATTGAGCAGCAGGCCCGCCGCCTAGGCGACAGTATGGATTGGTCCCGCTCGGCCTTTACTATGTCCGGTGCTGAAAGTGCGCCAGCGACTGAAAAGCCCGGCAATTTCCACGATGCCGTGATCCGCGTTTTTGTCGATATGTACAACAAAGGCCTGATCTATCGCGGCAAGCGTCTGGTCAACTGGGACCCGCATTTCGAAACCGCAATTTCTGACCTCGAGGTCGAGAATATCGAAGTCGACGGCCACATGTGGCACTTCAAATACCCGCTGGCCGGTGGCGAGACCTATGAATACGTCGAGAAAGACGAAGACGGCAACGTCACCTTGCGCGAAACCCGCGACTACATCTCTATCGCCACCACCCGCCCCGAAACGATGTTGGGCGATGGCGCTGTTGCGGTGCACAAAGACGACGAACGCTATGCGCCCATTGTCGGCAAGCTCTGCGAAATACCTGTTGGCCCGAAAGAGCAACGTCGCCTGATCCCGATTATCACTGACCCTTATCCTGATATGAACTTCGGCTCGGGTGCGGTCAAAATCACCGGCGCGCATGACTTCAACGACTACGAAGTTGCCAAGCGCGGCAACATCCCAATGTATTCTCTGATGGACACCAAAGGGGCTATGCGCGCCGATGGCGAGCCATATGCGGACGAGGCAGCAACTGCCCAGCGCATTGCCAATGGCGAAGAGGGGTTCGACGAAGCCAAAATCGCAGCCATGAACATGGTCCCCGAGGAATACCGCGGGCTGGACCGGTTCGAAGCACGCAAACGGGTCGTGGCCGACATCACAGCTGAAGGCAACGCGGTGATGATCACCAAGATGGTCAAGACCGATGACGGCGAAGAGGTGGAAACCTCCGTGCCTTTCGTTGAGGACAAGAAAATCATGCAGCCCTTTGGCGACCGCTCAAAGGTCGTCATCGAACCGATGTTGACTGATCAATGGTTCGTCGACACTGCCAAAATCGTCGGCCCCGCGCTGGATGCGGTGAAAGAAGGCCGCACCAAGATCATGCCGGAAAGCGGCGAGAAGGTATACTACCACTGGCTCGAGAACATCGAGCCATGGTGCATCTCACGCCAGCTATGGTGGGGGCATCAGATCCCGGTTTGGTACGGTCTGGACCTTGGTGTAG
>JALQUF010000080.1 GCA_023263855.1 Yoonia sp.
TGACGCACGAGATATATCAGACCCTTGGTGTCGGTGATAGACCTGTCTATCATCTACCGGAAGATGTGATCTGGAAAGACGGGAAACCATACGTCAGATTGCGTGATGGTTCCCAATCTCTTTTCGCAGAAGCCAATTACCTATCTGAGGACGAAACAACTCCTGGCATGTTACAAGGCTTGCAGGCGGTTGAGGTCATCCCCTCTGCCAAAATGTCCAAGTCCAAGAAAAACGTCGTCGATCCTGATGATATTTTGGCGAAATACGGGGCCGACACCGCCCGTTGGTTCGTGCTGTCCGACAGCCCGCCCGAGCGTGATGTGGAATGGACGGCCTCTGGCGCGGAAGCGACTTATAAGCACCTGAACCGTGTGCACCGCGTGGCAACTGACATTGCCGCGATGGATGAAGGCACAGGCACTGGTGATGAAGACCTGTTGCGCGCTATGCATAAGGCGATCCACGACGTGACAATGGGTGTCGAGACATTTGGTTTTAATGCTGCAATTGCCAAGCTTTACGCCTTTACGAATGTGCTGGCCAAATCTAAGGCCGGCGGCGCAGCAAAACGTCAGGCGGCCCGTGTACTGGCGCAACTGATGTCGCCGATGACACCGCATCTGTCTGAAGAAATCTGGTCCATGCTGGGCGGCGAAGGGTTGATTGCCAACGCCGCATGGCCCGTCGCGGATGAGGCGATGCTGGTTGAGGACACGGTCACGATGCCGATCCAGATCAACGGAAAACGCCGGGCGGAAATTCAGGTTGCTGCCGATGCATCCAAAGATGCGGTCGAAGAAATGGCGCTGTCGCTTGAGGTTGTGCAGAATGCCCTTGGCGGTGCCGCGCCCAAAAAACTGATTGTTGTGCCAGGACGGATTGTGAACATTGTCATCTAAGCTTTTTCCCCGCCGTATGATGCTCATCGGATTGATGGGGCTGGCGGGGTGTGGCTTTGCGCCGATTTATGGTGTGGCTGACGGGTTCAGAGGGCGCGTTGCATTTGAGACGGATGACAGCGTTGCCGGTTTTCGCTTGCGCGCGCGGCTTGAGCAACGGCTGGGCCGTAGTGCAGCGCCTGCATTTGTGTTGAAAACCAGCGTCGAATCAAGCAGTCGATCTGCGGCGATCACGTCTGAGGGTGATACATCCCGCCTCAATATCATTGGCACGGCAAGGTGGACGTTAACCGCACGCGACACCGGCCAAGAGATCGACAGCGGAGAGGTCGAGGCGTTTACAAGCTACTCTGCGACAGGATCAACGATTGCGACCCAAGCAACGCGTGATGACGCAGAGGCCCGGCTTTCGGTGATTCTTGCGGATATGATTGTCAGCCGCTTGCTTGTGCGCGCGGCCGGGCCCGCATCATGAAGCTGACGGGGACTGCCGCGCATAACTACTTCCGCCAACCGGACCCATCCCATACGGCGTTGCTGATTTTCGGCGCTGATCCGATGCGCGTGGCAGACAAGCGCCAGCAGGTGATCAATGCGCTTGTTGGTGCGCAGGGTGAGGAAGAAATGCGCCTGACCCGGATCAATGCAGCCGACCTGCGCAAGGACCCCGCGCTATTGGACGATGCCATCAAGGCCCAAGGGTTCTTTCCCGGGCATCGGGTTGCTTTCGTCGAAGATGCGACAGACGGCCTGTCCAAGGTGATCGCAGCGGCATTGGCGGATTGGCAATCCGGTGACGCGCAGGTGGTTATCACAGCGGGGCAACTGACCGCCAAATCGGCCCTGCGCAAGGTGGTTGAGGCGCACAGGAATGCAGTCTCGATCGGGCTTTACGATGATCCGCCCACGGTTGCTGATGTTGAACAGGCGTTGACGGATGCAGGGATTGCACAGCCGGACCGGGATGTCATGGAAATGCTGATGTCGCTGGCGCATACGCTGGAGCCCGGGGATTTCAGGCAAACGATTGAGAAGGTTAGCCTTTACAAGCTGGATGACGAGACCCCGCTGAACATAGAAGATGTCGTCGCGAATGCCCCTCAGTCGGCCGAGGTTGATGTTGATGATGTGCTGGAGGTCGTGACCACTGGTCAGGCTGATCGGCTGGGCCCGCTGTTGCGGAACCTCTACGCGCAAGGTGTCACGCCTGTGACGCTGAGCATTGGGGCCATGCGCCACTTTCGCAGGCTTCATGTGGTTGCCTCTGACCCGGGTGGGCCTGCGGCAGGTGTTGGCAGGCTTAGACCACCCGCCTTTGGGCCGCGTCGTGACAAGATCGTGCGACAGGCAAGTCATTGGGGGCGCGACAGGTTGGAAAAGGCACTGACCGCACTGACGGATGTGGATTTGCAATTACGGTCCGCGAATACCGCACCGCCAAATGCCCTGATGGAGCGCGTGTTGATCAGACTGGCGATGATGGCACGGCGCTAAAACGATAAAAGGCAGGCCAGAGGCCTGCCTTTCAATCAAGACCGTGGGTCGTGATTAGTCTTCGTTAACAGCAGCAGCGATCAGCAGTGCTGCAAGCACACCGAGAACTACGTATGTTGGGCTTACGGAAGATGTTGCTGGTGCTGGTTCAGCTACCACAACAGGTGCTTCCATAACTTCTTCAGCAATACCACCAGCTGTGGCGGCGACGCCGGAAACTGCAAGGGCTGCAGCAGCGGCAAGTGTTGTTGTAATGCGCATTTCGATACTCCATTCATGCACGGGGCGATACGATCAAGAGGTGATCCGCCCACGCAAATATACAAAAACAGGGATTTAAGGGAAATCCTAGATGAAAAGCGAATCAGGAATCTGCGCCACAGGTTGGGCTATTTGTTGCCGTCGAGGTCGGAACATGTGCGGACAACGGACTTGTGAATTTTATGTATATATAGCAGTTACTTGGCCTATTTCTGCGTGGTCATTTGCCTTCTTTTTGCCGCAATGACTCTTGTTTTGGTGCAATAAAGCGATGCAGTTATGCAACAGACCTAGATATCAGGCTGTGATGTACTGACAGTTTTACAGGTGTATGCAGCGGCTGAACGACCGGCTAATCGTCCTGTCGCAAGGCACGCGGTGATCAGATACCCGCCTGTTGGCGCTTCCCAATCCAGCATTTCGCCTGCGCAGAATACCCCTGGCCGATCCAGCATCATGAAGCCGTCGGTCAGCGCATCAAATCGCAGGCCGCCAGCGGTTGAGATGGCTTCGTCGATTGGGCGTGGTCCTTGATGCGTAATGGGCAAGGCTTTGACGAGAGAGGCAAGATCATCGGGAAATGGACGTCCAAATTCGGACAGCAGCGCTGTGTGGGCGGGCGTAAATTTCAACACTTTGCGCAGATGGTTTGACAGGCTTGCCTTGCCGCGGGGCTTGTTCAGGGCAGCGCGAACTTTCTCAAGCGGCCAGTCCGGCTTAAGGTCGATTGTCAGTTGGGGCCCTTCGCGGATGGCACGCGACATCATGTAGATACCCCCGCCCTCAATCCCCTTTTCAGAGATAATGAATTCGCCACGCGAGGTCTGTTTTCCTGCGTTCAAGGCAACTGATTTCACGGGCGAGCCCAGGTGCGGGGTCATGTGGCTGGACCAGTTCACCACAACCCCCATATTCGCGGGTTGGAAGGGCGCGACACTGTCGGGCATATGTGCTGCCCATTGCCCGTTTGCACCCAGACGCGCCCAACTTGCGCCGCCCATTGCAAGGATCGTCACTTGTGGTGTGCGTTTCTGCACCCCTGTCGGAGTTTCAAAAATCAGCGCTTGGCCTTGCCAGCCGTTCCATCGCCAGCGCGTTTCAATCTGAACGCCCAGACCATCCAAGCGGGCAAGCCATGCGCGCAAGAGAGGAGAAGCTTTCATAGCGGTCGGAAACACTCGCCCAGTTGATCCGGTAAAGACAGGCTGCCCCAGGTCTTCGGCCCATGCGACTACTTCGGCCGGACCAAATTGATCAAGCGCACTGGCAAGGGCGGGTGGCAGCTGCGTGCCGTAAGCGGCACGAAATGCGTCGAGCGGTTCTGCTTTGGTGATATTCAGCCCTGATTTGCCTGCCATCAGGAATTTGCGCCCGACAGACGGCATCGCGTCGGCGACCGTGACGGACAGGCCGGACTTGGCTAGTTCTTCGGCAGCCATAAGGCCCGCGGGGCCGGCACCAATGACAACGGCATCGGTCACGTGGGCATCGGCCCCTTCAACTCAACGACGCGGTGGGGGTAGGGGATTTCAATGTCGTTGTCTTTCAGTGCATTCCAGATCAGGAACAGCACGTCAGAGGCATATTTGTTCTTGCCGTCGTCAATGCCTTCGACCCAAAATTCGACACCGAAATCAACACCGCTATCGCCAAAGCCCCGCAGTTCGCAATCGGGGCCTTCAGGCTCTTGCAAAACACCGGGGTGTGTGGCGACCGCCGCTTCGATGATGGCGGGCACTTTGTTGATGTCGGTGTCATAGCTGACGGAAAATGCGACCTCTAGCCGGTTGGCCGAACCTGAGTCCGAGTAGTTGACCACACGCGTGGTGATGAAGTCTTCGTTGGGCACCACAATCCAGCGGCCATCGAAGGTTTCAAGGATCGTGGCGCGGGCTGTCATCTTAATGATCGTACCGGCTTCGCCGCCGTCCAGTTCCACATAGTCACCGACGGTGGCCTGCCCCTCGACCATCAAGATCACACCTGAAATGAAATTCGATGCGATCTTTTGAAGCCCGAAACCAAGGCCGACACCCACGGCACCACCGATGATAGCCAGCGAACTGAGGCTGATCCCCATGATGTTCATCAGCACAAGGAAGGCGACTGCAAAGATCACAAACTCGGTTGATTTGATCGCCAGCTGCCGGATGGCGGGCCGCATGGGTTGCTGCTCGATATAGGATGATGATTGCGAATTGGACCATTGGCCGAACCAGAACAGAATGCTGCCGGCAATGATGCCGCGTACGATGGCCAATGCCGAAAAGCTGATATTGCCGAGGTTGACCTGTGCTGCTGCCAGCGCTGCAATCACCTCATCCAGAAAGCCTACCGCATAGAGTGCGGCGACCGGCACCAAGACATATCGCGCAAGGGTCCGCAGGAAGGGGTCGGTGACAATGTGCTTGGCCAGCGCGCGCGCGGCAAGGAACAGGAAGACCCGCTTGCCAAATGCAATGACAGCCCCCGACCCAAAGAGCGACCGTGTCACCATTTCGCCAATGGCTGTAAATCCATAGGCCAGAAGCGGCAGCAGAAGTGGCAGGAAGATCAGGACAAAGCGCCGTGCCTTGGCCAGCAGTGACGTATTGCCTGCATCAGGTGTCAGCAAGGCGGTCAGGCGGGGTGAAAGAATCCGGTTGACCAAACGTGCCAGCAGATAGGCCCCGATCAGCAACGCAAGCTGCGACCACGCGGCGGGTGACAAAAGCCAGTCTTGCGCCAAACCCAAGGCCTGATCAAAAGCGTCGCGCGCCTGACCCACCAGTGTTGTTGGTTCCATTGGGGCAGTCCCTATCCCGTTTCAGCTCTTCTGACCTGCACCACCAAAAGACACAAGGCTAGGCTGTCATTCCCTTGATCGCAGTGATGTGGGCAGGCGTGGCCGACAGCACATCCGCGCCCAATGCGCGTGCTTTTTCGTCCAACTCCTCGGCCGCGACGATTTGGTCAACCAGCCCCCAGCTTTGTGCTTGCGTCGCGGTAATCTTTTGTCCGGCCATCAGGATCAGTTTCGCGCGGGCCGGGCCGACAAGACCCACAAGGCGCTTGGGGTCAGAGGGTTGTGGCAGAAAACCCAGCTTCATCACGGGATAAAAGAACTTGGCCTTTTCAACGGCAATGCGCAGATCACACGCCAGCACCATGCCAAAGGCGCCGCCTGCCACTGTGCCGTTCAATGCAGCGATGCTTAGTCCCGGCAGCTTTGCGATGGCGCTTGAAAGTCGTTCCCAGACCGGATCTGTGGCAAGCCCCGCACGGGCGGCATCAAGATCGGCCCCCGCGCTAAAGACACTGCCCGTTCCGGTCAGGATAAACAGCTTTGCAGATTGTGCATTTTCGGCGATTTCAGCCAATTCAGTCAGCATAGCGGGCGTCAGGGCGCCTGCCTTTTCGGGGCGGTCAATCGTTACCGTCCAAAGGTCGCCGTCTTTGTCGCAGCGGATCATGTCAGGCCAACCTTTTGGCGAATGTCATCTTCGCGCAGGCTGATATCGTCGCCAAGATAGGCATCCGCTTCGGGCGTACACATCCACACCAGCGCCTGTGCGGGCCACTCCGGGGGGATATGCACGGACCAATCAAGCTGGCTGACCGGGTTGACGCCCGATTCCTTGATCTCGCGCTGCATCTGGGTGGCAACTGTGCCGGGCGATAGCCCCATGATCCTCAGGCCCTTGTCGCGGGATTCATGGTCGGCGGCCCGCGTTAGCATGTAAACTGCCGCCTTGGAGCTGCAATATGCCGTCCATCCTTCGACCGGGCCATGTGCCGCCCCGGATGATATGTTGATAATCGTGCCATGGCCCTGCGCAATCATCCCCGGCATTGTTGCGTGCATGCCGTGCATTACGCCTTTGACGTTGATGTCGATGGTGCGCGACCAATCCGCCGGATCGGTATCCTGCAGATGACCGATCGGATCGACCACGCCTGCGTTGTTGATCAGGATGTCCAAACCGCCAAAGGTCTTGGCGGTTGCCGCAACGGCCGACGCCACGTCGGAATAGCGCGCAACATCGCATGGAATCGCAATGGCCTTGTCGCCGATCTTGCCGGCAATCTCGGCTATGGCATCCGTGCTGCGCGCCACAAGCGCCACATTTGCGCCCGCTTTGGCAAAAGCATAGGCCGCAGCTTCGCCTATTCCGCGGCTCGCCCCGGTGATCAGTACGGTTTTTCCGTCTAAATTGATGTTTTTCACGGCAGTCCCTTTCAGACTAAGCTTGGGGCAGTTACTTATTGAATCAGGTGCAACGCCCTTTGGCGCCATATTAGAAAGCCAAAGCCGGTTCCGAAAGAGACATAACGAAAGGGATCCTTCATGACCTATTCTACTGGAATGCGCAGCGCTGTTTGCCTCGCCGCGTTGATTGCAGGCAATGCAGCGCACGCCGAGGTGACAGCCGCGCAAGTCTGGGAGGACTGGAAAGCGCAGTTGGCCCTTTATGGCGAAGACAATCTGTCCATCGGTGCCGAAGAGACATCAAGCGGTGTTCTGACAGTGCGCGACCTTGCGCTCAGCGCATCTGATGATGAGGTGTCGGCGCAAGTCTTGATTGATACCATTACCTTCAACGAACAGTCCGACGGTTCTGTCCGTGTCACCATGGACGACAGCTATCCCGTGGTTATCACAGGTGAAGATGGCGTTGTGGTGACAATTCTGATCAGCCAGCAGAACATGGAGATGATCGTCAGCGGTGAACCTGATGCCATGGATTATGACATTTCGGCAGATCAGTACAAAATCACGTTGCAGGACATTGTCGATGCTGATGTGACCTTCACCGGCGACGCTGAATTTGCCATGAATGACGTGGATCTGACCTATAACACAACAGTCGACGATCTGCGCAACATCTCCTATGGCGGGACGGTTGCATCGGTTGATGTGCTGGTTGATTTCCAGATCCCCGGCG
Organism: Yoonia sp.; assembly: GCA_023263855.1. Taxonomy (GTDB): domain Bacteria; phylum Pseudomonadota; class Alphaproteobacteria; order Rhodobacterales; family Rhodobacteraceae; genus Yoonia. Next base: position 7,580 of record JALQUF010000080.1, read on the forward strand.
GGAATGGCGAATATGTCACCGGCGGCGGCAAGATGGTGGGGCTGACAACGCAGGCTGAAATGTCTGTGCCGCTGGATGCGGATTTTGAAGACCCTGATAGCCTTGTCAACGACGGGTTTGCGATTGCGGGTGGCTATACCATCGATAGCGCGGATTACGTTTTTGATATCAATGCCGAGGGTGATCAGGCCTCTGGTTCAATCAGCATGGGGTCAGCCACCCTGACCGGTGAGATGAACAGCAGCACCGTTGGCTATGCGTCCAACACAAACAACGTCGCGCTGAGCATCATGTCAGGTGAATTCCCGTTGCCAATCGAGATCAGCCTTGCTGAGTATGGTGTCAATTTCCGCATGCCAACCGGCGCTTCGGATGAGCCTGCCGACTTTGCTGTTGGCTTTGATCTGATTGACCTGAGCATCAGTGACGCGATCTGGGATCTTTTCGATGGGGGCAATGTGCTGTCGCGTGATCCGGCCACAATCCAGTTGGCGATCAGCGGTAAGGCCAAGGCGCTTTTCGATATGTTTGATCCCGCACAGCAGGACGCCATGAATGATGCCGAAATGCCGTATGAGCTTGAATCCGTGTCGATTGATACGCTGAACATCAATGCAGCGGGCGCGATGGTCACAGGCGATGGCGCGTTCACATTCGACAACAGCGACATGCAAACCTTTGCGCCAATGCCGCGTCCTGAAGGGGAAGCATCTGTCAAGATCACAGGCTTCAACGCCCTTCTGGACAACCTTGTCGCGATGGGTCTGGTGCCCGAGCAGGACGTGATGGGTGCGCGTATGATGGTTGGCATGTTTGCCCGTTCCACAGGCGACGACCAGATGGAAACGTCGGTTGAGGTCCTGCCAAATGGTCAGGTTAACGTGAACGGCAATCGCGTTCGCTAAGGCGTTTTGCGTCATGAAGGGCGCGGGTAGAAACGCCTGCGCCCTTTTCTTTTGTCCGGTGGCCTGGCCTTGCGGGGCAGACCCCGGCGCACTAGGTCTTTGATCAAGCAAAGGATATCCGATGACCCAATCACTTTCCGACCTTTCCGATCAAATCCTGAAGGCCGCCAAGCGTGCTGGCGCCGATGCCGCAGACGCGATTGCCGTGGATGGCACATCGTTGTCGATCACTGTGCGCGAAGGGGCATTGGAACAGGCCGAACGGTCCGAAGGGATCGATATTGGATTGCGCGTGTTTGTGGGGCAACGGCAGGCCTGTGTGTCATCGTCGGATACCAAGCCTGACACGCTGATCCAGATGGCGGAACGTGCGGTTGCGATGGCCAAGGAAGCCCCCGAAGACCCGCATGCGGGTTTGGCCGATCCGTCGCAATTGACGACGAACACCGCCACCGAGACACTTGAGCTATACGATCCCAGCGACGAGCCTGATCCGGCAGCTTTGCAAGCGGATGCCACCCGCGCAGAGGCCGCTGCTTTGCGCAACGCGGGCGTGAGCCAGGTGCAATCTGCTTCGGCCGGCTATGGGCGTCGTCGCATCCATCTGGCAGCGACGAACGGTTTTTCTGCCGGATACGCCCGCAGTGATCGCGGTCTGTCTTGCGTCGCGATCAGCGGTACGGGCGCAGGCATGGAGCGCGACTATGACTATGACAGCCGCGTGTTTCAGGCCGATTTGCGCGATGCCGAGGAAATCGGGCGCATCGCTGCGGAACGTGCGGTGGAACGCATGGGCGCCAAAAAGCCCAAGACAGGTGCATTTCCTGTACTTTTTGACGAACGTGTCGCCAGTACCTTGATCGGCAGCCTTTTGCAGGCCACGAACGGCATGATGATTGCGCGCGGCTCAAGCTGGCTGCGTGATGCTGTCGGCGCACAGGTTTTGCCAAAAGGCCTGTCGGTGATCGAAGACCCGCACCGCGCGCGCGTCACCGGATCGCGCCTGTTTGATGCCGAAGGACTTGCCACATCGCAGCGGGCCATCGTGGACGACGGAGTGTTGACGGGGTGGACGCTAGATCTTGCGACGGGCCGCAAGCTGGGGCTGGACAGCACCGCAAATGCGGCGCGCGGCACCGGTTCGCCACCATCGCCAAGCCTGACCAATGTGGCGCTGACCCAAGGGGATCAATCGCGCGCGGATCTGATCAAGGACATGGGCACCGGGTTGCTGGTCACATCGATGATCGGATCAACCATCAACCCCAACACCGGTGATTATTCGCGTGGTGCTGCCGGTTTTTGGGTGGAGAACGGCGAAATCACCTATCCGGTGAACGAATGCACCGTTGCGGGCAACTTGCGCGATATGCTGATGACGATCGTGCCGGCCAATGACGGGCGCATGCATTTGTCGCGTGTCGTGCCGTCGTTGCTGGTCGAGGGGCTGACACTTGCCGGAGACTGATCTTGCGCTGTTGGTTGATGCGGCGCGCCGCTCTGGCGACATCGCAAAGCAGTACTTTCAGCAAGACCCTGATGTGACGCATAAACCAGATGGCGCGGGACCCGTGACTGCGGGCGATCTTGCCGTGAATGCGATGCTTGAAGGGTTCTTGCAGGCGGCGCGGCCGGATTATGGCTGGCTGTCCGAAGAGACCGAAGACAACCCGGCCCGGTTGGACACCCAGCGCCAATTCATCATCGACCCAATCGACGGGACACGCGCCTTTATTGACGGCAGCGAAGACTGGGCGCATTCGTTGGCGATCACCGAAAATGGAGTGCCTGTTGCGGCGGCCGTGTATTTGCCGATGCGTGACATGATGTTTGCAGCCCGCAAAGGTGGTGGGGCAACGCTGAATGGTGCATCTGTTCAAGTCACTCGCGCGCAGATGGCAGAGGCAACTGTGCTGGGGGCAAAGCCGAATTTTGACGGGCGGTTCTGGGCGGGCGGCGTGCTGCCACCGATCAAGCGTGCGTTCCGGTCTTCACTGGCTTACCGTTTGTGCCTTGTGGCGCAAGGTTGCTTTGACGGCATGATCACCCTGCGCCCAAGCTGGGAATGGGACATCGCGGCTGGTGCGCTGATTATTACAGAGGCGAATGGGGTCGTGACCGACCAGCATGGCGCCGACCTTCGTTTCAATAACGGACATCCACAAGTGCCTGGTGTCCTTGCTGCGGGCAAGGGATTGCACGCCGATTTGCTGGCCCGGCTTGAGCCGCCGCAGGCAAAGGCTTAGACTGCCCGCAACACACGCACATACAAGGAAATTTTTATGACACAGCGTCTACACCTCGTCTTCGGCGGTGAGCTGATCGACCCCAGTAAGAATGCCTTTAAAGATATCGACGCCATCGACATCGTGGGCATGTTCCCCGATTACGCCTCGGCCTATAATGCATGGAAAAGTGCCGCACAGCGCACTGTTGATAATGCGCATATGCGGTATTTCATCGCGCATATTCACCGGCTGCGGGATGAAGAAAAAGAGGCGTCGCCAACCGAAGAGCTTGATAACTGAGACGCGGGCGTGAGGATCGCAGAATGGCAAGATCGCTTGCAATTGCAGCCTATCTGGCCAGCCTTGGGTCCAATGATCGTCCCAAAACGTCGATTGAGCAACCACCGCGCCCTGTCGGGACGATCATTTGGGCGCGGTGTAGCCATCACGATCAGCTGACAGCGGTAGAAACACTTGAGCGCAAGTTGGCTGAAGATGGCGATCCGGTGCATGTGATCGCAACGCTGTTGGATTGGACCCCCGCATATGCCGATCGTGCTTTGCCTGAACCGCAGGGCCGTGCCGGTATTCGGAAGTTCATGGCGCATTGGCAGCCGGTATTAGGTGTTTGGGTGAAGGGAGACCTTGACCCCATACTGCTGGCCGCGATGCGGAAAGCTGATATCCCGTTGATGTTTTTGGATGCGTCGGCAGAAGGGCTTGAGGATGTCGCCGGTACATGGGTGCCGGGTGCAATACGGTCGATCCTGTCACAGTTTGAAGCGGTGTTCGCACTTGACCAGAACACTGCTGACAGATTGGTCCATGCCGGCACGCCAGCGGACACGGTGCTGGTGACAGGCCCTATGGAGGATTGCGCGCCAACACTGCCTTGCAATGAGGCCGAAAGAACCGATATCGCCAAGGCGATTGGTACGCGGGCTGTCTGGCTTGCCGCTGCGGCATCTTTGGCGGAATGCAGTGAACTGGCGCAGGCGCACCGCATCGCAAGCAGGCGCGCCCACCGGCTCTTGTTGATTGTTGTGCCGAGGCACGCGGACATGGCGCCAGCTATTGCCGAAGATCTGCGCCATCGCGGGTTCAATGTGGCTTTGCGATCAGATGAACCTGCGCCTTCGGAAATGACGCAGGTTTATGTCGTGGATACCGAAGAAGAGTTGGGACTGTGGTATCGCATTGCCCCGATCACCTATTTGGGGGGCACGCTGGGCGGGGGTGGCTGTCGCGATCCGTTTGAGGTCGCCGCCTTGGGTTCGGCTGTGCTTTATGGCCCGCAGGTTGCACCCTATCAGCGACACGCCGGGCGATTGAATGCGGCGGGGGCCTCAATGCTGATCCGGTCCGGTGCTGATCTGGGCCCTTCGGTCGAAAGCCTTTTGGCCGCTGACAAAGCTGCCCAACTGGCCCATGCCGCATGGGATGTCACGTCGCGTGGGGCAACGGTGACGAACCGGATTGCGTCTTTGATACAATTGCGTCTGGAAGAGTTGGTTTAGCACATGCGCGCCCCGTTTTTCTGGTTCACACCGCCCGATCAACCGACATGGTCAGCCCGTCTGCTGGCCCCATTGGCCGCGCTTTATGGCGCAGCCACCGCGCGCCGCATCAGACAAGCGCCAAAGATCACCGCAGATGTCCCTGTGATTTGCATCGGCAACATCAACGCAGGTGGCACTGGCAAAACGCCGACAACAATCGCCTTGATCGAGCGTCTTCACAAGCGGGGCCGCATCCCACACGTGGTGTCGCGCGGATATGGCGGTGCGCTGGAAGGTCCGGTGCGTGTGAACGAACGCACCCACAAAGCTGACCAGACGGGGGATGAACCGCTCTTACTGGCTGCCTTTGCGCCGACCTGGGTTGCCAAAGATCGGGCGGCGGGTGTGAAAGCTGCGCAAGAGGCGGGTGCCGATGTGATCCTGCTGGATGACGGGTTCCAGAACCCTGATGTGACTAAGGATCTGTCTATCGTGGTTGTTGATGCCATCCGCGGCTTTGGCAACGGGCGCGTGATCCCCGCAGGCCCCCTGCGTGAGACCGTAGGGGAAGGGATGAAACGGGCTGATCTGGTGCTGTCCATTGGCCCGCCTGATGCGCAAGACCGCTTTGGCGGACAATGGGATTTTACGGTGCCACACCTTGTCGGCCATCTGGCGCCGCTGCCAACCGGGATGCCGTGGCGCGATCTCAAGCTTTTGGCCTTTGCAGGGATCGGCCACCCCGAGAAGTTCTTTGTGACCCTGCGCGACATGGGCGCCACTTTGGTGCGGGCCGAGGCGCTGGGCGATCACCAGCCGCTGACGGATGCGCTGATGAAGCGGTTAGAGATCGAAGCAGAGGCGCGCAAAGCGCAGTTGGTGACGACCGAAAAAGACGCTGTGCGTCTGCCCGATAGTTTTCGGATGAAAGTGCTGACATTGCCTGTGCGCCTGCAACTGGTGGATTGGGGGCCTGTTGATGCCGCCTTTGACCGGCTTGGGCTTTAATCCAGCAAATCCTGATCCGCGCCCAGTTTCGGGGATGCCGCTTTGGGGCTGACATCGGCATCGGAAAACGTGATCGGCAGGCGCACCGACGGGATACCATCCAGATCAACCCGCATGCCGCGATGTACGACTTGCGGATCTGCGAAAGTT
>JALQUF010000081.1 GCA_023263855.1 Yoonia sp.
CTGCGCAAGCCGCTGAAAGATCGCCAGAACTTCGTCTGATGTCGCGTTGTTCACGGCACCCGCGTCGATCTCTTCGCGGCTCCACATCCAGCTTTGCACCGGGTCGTCACGCATCGCCCATGCGCCGAACATCCGTTCGGGAACACCGTGTCGCACCAGTTGGGTGACTTCGACATGGCGGTCATCTTCGCGGATCTTTTTGTAAATGCGGGTGACGTTTTCGGCGGGTCCTTCCAGCAATTGCAGATAGATGTCATCGCGGCAGATCAAGCAGCCTGTGACGTCGGCCCGGGCATTTTTGGCGCGCGCTTTGAAAAGAATGTCGATGAGCGTACCAGCATCAAATCCAAAAGGGCGTGATGCATAGACGATTTGGAGATACGGCATAGCGCGGATCAGTCCTATCAGAAAAAGGGTGTCCACCCCTCAGGATCGCAGGACGTCGATGCCGCAACGGTGCAGTGTTTCTGTGCGCTTGTCTAGGTAGGGCCGTCGGAAGCCAGCAGATTACGGATGTGGCGCGGCGGCGATCCAGTCGACATCCAGGGACGCTTCGTAATCTGCACCAAAGGCCACGATGCCAATGCTGCGTATGTCTGAAGGTGCGAATGCGACAACCAAGCCACCTTGCGGTTTGAACGCGGACCAAGGCAAGATGATCTCTTGCCAGTCCGCCGAGGTCTCAAATGCCGCCTGATAGAATTGCCAAGGGCGCCGCGCTGCATCGGGGCGGATATGGATATAATACGTCGCGCCGTTGCCGCGGGCACGCAGTGTGATCCCGATGGCCTCGGCGGGCAGGCGGGTGTCCAGATCTTGCCGGAGCTGGATGAAGCCGCCGTTGTTGGCGGTGCTGACCGTGCCGCGCAATTGGGCGTAGGTGACACCATCGCTTGCCCCGATGCTTGCACCGCCGTCCGATACGCCGCCCATCACCCGGTCACTGACATAACGCCAACGGGTTTCGGCACCATCGGAAAAATCATCAATCAGCATAGGCTCCGCCACAGCAGGGGCTGCCAAAAGCAGCAAGGTCAGGATCATCTTCATGATCCTGACCTAATCCATTCTGCATTGGTTTCCATGCGAAAGGCATTTAGCCCTGCGCATATCCCAACGGCTTCAGCGCTTCTTTGATTTCATCGAGAATGGCGGGATCGTCGATTGTGGCAGGCATTTTAAAGTCCTGCCCATCTGCGATTTTCACCATAGTCGCGCGCAGGATCTTGCCCGAGCGTGTCTTTGGCAGCCGGTCAACCACAGCGACCAGCTTGAACGCTGCCACGGGGCCAATGGTATCGCGTACCTTTTTGACAATCTCTTTGGCGATGTCCTCATGCGGGCGGTCGCAGCCATTGTTCAGGCAAACAAACCCCAAGGGAAGTTGGCCTTTGAGTTCATCCGTGACGCCGATAACGGCGCATTCAGCGACGTCGGGGTGGCCCGCAAGAACCTCCTCCATCCCGCCCGTCGAAAGCCTGTGACCGGCCACGTTAATCACGTCATCGGTACGCGCCATGATGTAAAGGTAGCCGTCCTCGTCGATCATGCCGGCATCGCCGGTTTCATAATAGCCGGGGAAATGGTCGAGGTAGGATTTGATGAACCGCTCCTCGGCATTCCACAGTGTTGGCAACGTGCCGGGGGGCAGGGGGAGCTTGACGGCAATGGCACCCAGCTCACCCCGTTTCATTTCATGGCCTGCTTCGTCCAGGATTTGGACGTCATAGCCGGGCATCGCTACGGTGGGCGAGCCGATCTTGACAGGCAGCGCTTCGATCCCGGCGGGGTTACCAGCTATGGTGTAGCCTGTTTCGGTTTGCCACCAGTGATCATAGACCGGCACGCCCATCACGCGCTGGGCCCATTCGATTGTGTCGGGGTCTGCCCGTTCGCCCGCCAGATACAGCGCGCGCAGGCCGGAAATGTCATATTTCTTGATCATCTCGCCTGTAGGGTCTTCGCGTTTGATCGCGCGGAAGGCCGTCGGTGCGGTGAAGAAGGATTTGACGTTATGTTCTTCGATGACACGCCAGAATGTGCCTGCGTCAGGGGTGCCAACGGGTTTGCCCTCAAACACGACCGTGGTGTTGCCGTGGATCAATGGGGCGTAGCAGATATAAGAGTGGCCCACGACCCAGCCCACGTCAGAGGCGGCCCAGAACACATCGCCGGGGTCGACATCATAAATGGCTTTCATCGTCCAGTTCAGCGCCACCAGATGGCCTGCTGTGGGACGTACAACGCCCTTGGGCGCGCCGGTGGTGCCAGAGGTATAGAGGATATAGGCAGGGTGGTCGCCTTTGACGGGCACACATTCTGCGGGTGCAACACCTGATTGAAAGCCGTGCCAGTCATAGTCGCGGCCGGGGATCAGGTCTGCAACCTCTTGTTCGCGCTGGAAGATGACGGTGAAATCCGGCTTGTGCTTTGCCAGTTCAATCGCTTCGTCCAGCAGGGGTTTGTAGTGGACGACACGCCCCGGCTCGATCCCGCAGGATCCGGCGATGATGGCTTTGGGTGTTGCGTCGTCGATTCGGACGGCCAGTTCGTTGGCTGCAAATCCACCAAATACAACCGAATGGATGGCGCCCAGACGCGCGCAAGCCAGCATGGCTTCGAGTGCTTCGGGGATCATCGGCATATAGATGATGACGCGGTCGCCTTTTTCGATCCCTTTGGCCCGCAACGCACCCGCAAGCGACGCAACCCGCGTTTGCAGCTCGGCGTATGTGATTTCACGTTTGGTGTGTGTGACAGGGCTGTCGTAGATAATCGCCGCCTGTTCACCGCGTCCGTTTTCAACGTGACGGTCAACGGCGTTGTAGCAGGTGTTTACCTCGGCATCGGTAAACCAGCGATAGAGGGGGGCGTTGCTGTCATCCAGTGCTTTTGATGGCGGTGTCACCCAGTCGATTGCGCGGGCTTGATCCATCCAGAATCCCTCTGGATCATTCTTCCATGCACCATAGACGTCAGCATATCCCATGTTTTCCTCCCAAGAAATATTGTGAGGAGTGTTAAGCCTGTCGCTGCGTCAGGGCAAGCGCATCAAATTGATGCGCCGCCGCATCTGTCAAAAAATTAACTACCCGTAGTGGGCAACCGGCGTGCCGGCGATGGCTGACATATTGAGCAAGCCGCGCGCGGTGATGGAGGGGGTCACGATGTGGCACCGGTTGCCCATGCCCATCAGGATCGGACCAACCTCAAGCCCGCCGCCCTTCATTTTCAGGATGTTGCGCACCCCGGATGCCGCGTCGGTATTGGCGAAGACCAATGTGTTCGCGGCACCCGGCAGGTGGGCCGATGGGAAGATCCGGTTGCGCAGGTCTACATCGAGTGCTGAATCGACGTGCATTTCGCCTTCATAGTCAAAATCGCGCGGCGCACTGTCGAGGATCTCCATCGCGGCGCGCATACGCCGCCCGCTGTCGCTGTCGAGATTGCCAAACTGGCTGTGCGAACATAGGGCGATCCGGGGTTCAACGCCAAACCGGCGCACGTGCCGCGCCGCGCCGAACACGGTTTCCGAGATCTGCTGCGGTGTCGGTTCGGGATGCACTTGCGTGTCGGCAATAAACAGCGGCCCATCCTCAAGGATCATCAGCGACAAGCCTGCAATCGGGTGGAAGTCCTTGGTGCCAAGGATCTGGCAGACATAGTTGAGGTGCCACAGGTATTGGCCGAACGTGCCGCAGATCATGCTGTCAGCTTCACCGCGTTGGACCATGACCGCGGCAATGGCCGTGGTGTTGGTGCGCATGATCGCCTTGGCGATATCCGGGGTGACGCCTTTGCGCGCCATCAGATCGTGATAGGTGCCCCAATAGTCGCGATAGCGCGGGTCGTTTTCGGGGTTTACGATGTTGAAGTCGACGCCGGGGCGGATCGTCAGGCCTGCGCGTTCGCAGCGCCGTTCGATCACCTCGGGACGGCCGATCAGGATCGGGATATCGGTGGTTTCTTCCATGATGGCCTGAGACGCACGCAAAACACGCTCGTCCTCGCCCTCGGCAAAGACGATGGCGCGTTCGGTGGTGCGTGCGGCATCAAAGACCGGACGCATGATCATGGCTGATTTGAAGACCGAACCATCAAGGTTTGCTTTGTAGGCACCCATATCTGCGACCGGGCGCTTGGCGACGCCAGTCTTGATCGCAGCACCGGCAACGGCGCTGGCCACGACACCCATCAGGCGTGGATCAAAGGGTTTCGGGATCAGGTAGTTTGCCCCGAATGTCATCTGCTCGCCTTTATAGGCGGCGGCGGCCTCGGCGCTGGTGGTGGCGCGGGCAAGGGCTGCGATACCTTCGACGCAGGCGATCTTCATTTCGTCGTTGATTTCGGTCGCGCCGACGTCCAGCGCGCCTCGGAAGATGAACGGAAAGCACAAAACGTTATTGACCTGATTTGGAAAGTCGCTCCGCCCTGTTGCAATAATGGCGTCGGGGTTTGCGGCGCGGGCGTCCTCGGGGTCGATCTCGGGGTTGGGGTTGGCCAGTGCAAAGATGATCGGGCGGTTGGCCATTTTCTTGACCATTTCGGGTTTCAACACACCGGGGCCGGATAGGCCAAGGAACAGATCAGCCCCTTCAATGACGGTGTCCAAACTGGCGGGCGATGTGCCTTGGGCGTATTCGGCCTTTTGCGGGGTCATGTCTTTTTCGCGGCCCTCATAGACCAGGCCCTCGATGTCGCAGAGATAGACGTTTTCGCGTCTTACACCCAGTTTCAGCAGCATATTGAGGCAGGCAATGCCCGCTGCCCCACCACCGGTGCTGACAATCTTGATGTCCTCAAATTTCTTTCCCGCAATGCGCAGGGCATTGGTCGCCGCCGCGCCAACCACGATGGCTGTTCCGTGTTGGTCATCATGAAACACGGGGATGTTCATCCGCTCGTTGCAGATTTTTTCGACGATAAAGCAGTCGGGCGCTTTGATATCTTCCAGATTGATCGCGCCAAAGGTTGGTTCCAATGCGCAGACAATTTCGGCCAGCTTGACGGGGTCGGGTTCGTTCAGTTCCAGATCAAAGCAGTCGATATTGGCGAATTTCTTGAACAGGACGGCTTTGCCTTCCATCACGGGCTTTGACGCCAGCGCCCCGATGTTGCCAAGACCAAGAACAGCTGTCCCGTTGGTGACAACCGCCACCAGATTACCGCGCGATGTATAGTCGCGGGCTGTTTCGGGGTCGGCTTTGATTTCGGCGCAGGCCTCGGCCACGCCGGGTGAGTAGGCGCGCGCAAGATCGCGCCCTGTGGCCAGCGGTTTTGTGGCGCGGATTTCCAGTTTTCCGGGTTTTGGGAACTTATGATAATAAAGCGCGGCCTCTCTCAGGCTGTCTTTTGCATGGTCTGTCATGGCGTCCTCCAAATATGGTTTAGCATTAAACCATTTTTTTCTTCCCTAAGGGAATGCACCCTAAAGGGTCAATCGCGTTTCGGCCACTCTTGCAAATATTTCCCGGCAAGGACAGGGTGCAAAACATGACAAACACACATGAAATGCGGGCTGAGGTCTGCCTGAGCACAACGGACCTGCGCGCTGACCTGAAATTTTTTGGCGGCACTTTGGGCATGCGGCTGGATATGATTTATCCGGCGGATGATCCGTCAGTGGCCGTTTATTCCGGGCATGGATTGCGCGTCCGGCTGGATCAGGCTGCTGATGTAAACCCCGGTCTGCGGATATTGACGGATGATCCGGATTTTGCGGATGGCGCAACTGTGCTGACATCACCGGGGGGAACACAGGTTGACGTGCTGCCGCTGAACCCACCGTTGGAATTGCCAAAGACGGACCATGCCTTTGTGGTCCGCCGACTGGCTGATCAAGCCCCGTGGGTAATTGGCCGCGCCGGGATGCAATACCGCGATCTGATACCCAATCGTTTGGGCGGGTCCATTATTGCCAGCCACATTCGTATTCCTGACGGTGGCCCTGTTCCCGACATGGTGCATTTTCACAAGGTCGGGTTTCAGCTGATTTTCTGTTATCGTGGCTGGGTTGATGTCGTGTACGAAGATCAGGGTCCCCCGATCAGGCTGACAGCTGGCGACTGTTTTATCCAGCCACCGGAAATCAGGCACCGGGTGCTTGAGGCATCGGACGGCATCGAAGTGATCGAAATTGGTGTGCCTGCTGAACATATTACGGAAATTGACCACGACATGGTGCTGCCGACACCGCATCTGCGCCCTGACCGTGAATGGCAGGGGCAGAAGTTCGTCTTTAACGAGGCGGCAAATGCCGCGTGGACCCCGGCGCGTTTGCCGGGCTTCATTGTGCGTGACACGACCATTGCCAAAAACACGAAAGGCGTGGCGGGGGTAACTGTGATCCGCAAAGGGCAGGGCGATCCGGTTTGGACCAGCCATGATGCGGATATTCATTTCACCTTTGTGATGGAGGGGACCATGACGCTGGAGGGGGAAGGCAAAGACCCTTATCAGCTTGCACCCGGAGATGCTTTTGTGACCCCGCCGGGGATGCAAACGCGCTATGCTGATCCGTCTGCTGATCTGGAGCTTCTTGAAGTCACGCTGCCGGGTGTCTTTGCAACGACCTAACCCTCTTGCATCCGTGGGCGTCCCGTCCCACTCTGGGATCAGCAATTTTTGGAGGCCTTATGTCACTGATCGACAACGCCCGCGCGGTGCGGGAAAACGCCTATGCGCCTTATTCCAAGTTCAAAGTCGGGGCTGCTTTGACATCGACTTCGGGCACGGTTTACCTGGGCTGCAATGTAGAAAACGTGGCCTACCCTGAAGGGACCTGCGCCGAGGCGGGGGCGATTGCCGCCATGGTTGCGGGGGGTGACACTGAGATTGCAGAGATTGCTGTGATTGCCGATAGCCCCAAGCCGGTCAGCCCTTGTGGGGGGTGCCGTCAAAAGATCGCCGAGTTCGCCAAGGGGGATGTAAAAGTGACCCTTGCGACACTGGATGGTGTCGTGCACGAAACGACTGTTGCCACACTTTTGCCCGGCAGTTTCGATGCTGATTACATGAGCCGTGTCTGACATGGACGCCCGCGCCATCATTGCCAAAGTTCGGGAAAAAGAGACCCCCAGCGAGGCCGAGCTTGCTTGGTTCGCCACGGGGCTGGCTTCGGGTGATGTGAGTGATGCGCAGGCGGGCGCATTTGCAATGGCGGTGGTGCTGAACGGGCTAAGCGATGCAGGCCGTGTCGCCCTGACCCAAGGGATGCGCGATAGTGGCGATGTAATGGCATGGGATCTGCCCGGCCCGGTGATCGATAAACACTCCACCGGTGGCGTCGGCGATTGTGTATCGTTGATACTGGCACCTGTGTTGGCCGTGTGCGGGGCCTATGTGCCGATGATTTCGGGGCGCGGGCTGGGTCATACCGGCGGAACACTGGACAAGCTTGAGGCGATCCCGGGCCTGAACATCAACGTCTCTGAAAAGCAGTTGCGCCTGATTACGCGCGAGGTGGGCTGCGCGATTGTCAGTGCGACGGGCCAGATTGCCCCAGCAGACAGGCGTCTTTATGCGATCCGTGATGTAACCGCGACGGTGGAAAGCGTTGACCTGATCACCGCGTCCATCCTGTCGAAAAAGCTGGCAGCGGGATTGGAAAGCCTGATCCTTGATGTCAAATGCGGTTCGGGGGCTTTCATGAAAACGCCGGATGAAGCACGGACGTTGGCCCGCGCCTTGGTTGATGCGGCCAATGGAGCCGGGTGCAAAACGGCTGCATTGATCAGTGACATGAATGAACCGCTGGCCCCGGCGCTAGGCAATGCGGTTGAGGTGGCCGTCTGTATGGAGGTGATGGCGGGGAACAGTTCAGTGGCCCCGCGCCTTTACGATCTGACGGTCGGGCTTTGTGCGCAGCTCTTGATGATGCAGGGCGAAGAGACAGCATCAGCGGTTGATAAGGTGAAAACCGCCATCAGCTCCGGCGCCGCGATGGAGCGCTTTGCCCAGATGATCGCGGCTTTGGGTGGTCCACCTGATATGGCCCACGACTGGCATACGCATTTGCCCAAAGCGCCCGTGGTGGGTGAAGTGACAGCCCCTGCAACGGGCCATATCGCGGCGATTGATGGTGAGGCGCTGGGCCTTGCCGTGGTTGGCCTGGGCGGCGGGCGCCGGGTTGAAACGGACCAGGTCAATCCTGCTGTCGGGTTCACCGAGATGATCGCCCTCGGCGCTGCTGTGACACGCGGCGACCCGCTGTGTGTGGTCCATGCCGCAGATGAGGATGCCGCCGTTGAGGCGGCCATGGCGGTGCAGGCTGCCATCACGATTGGCGATGCTGTGACACCTGGCCCATTGGTTATTGAAGGAATTACCTGATGCCACGTGCGTTTTTGATCGTCATTGATAGCGTCGGGATTGGTGGCGCACCGGATGCGGACCAGTTCTTTAACGGCGACTTGCCCGATACCGGGGCAAACACCGTGGCGCATATCGCGCGCGATGCTGGCCTTAACGTGCCGACGCTTGATGCGTTGGGACTGGGCGCGGCGGTCAAACTGGCGTCGGGCGAAGAGGCCGCCGGATTGGGCGCTGTGCCAACAGGCGCATGGGGTGCGGCCACAGAAGTGTCGCGCGGCAAGGATACGCCCTCGGGGCATTGGGAATTGGCCGGTGTGCCCGTGCCGTGGGAATGGCATGTGTTTCCAGACGCGGACCCTGCGTTTCCGGATGATCTGACGGCACTGATCTGCAAGCTGGCCGGCACTGAGGGGATTTTGGGCAATCGCCACGCGTCGGGTACGGTGGTGATCGAAGAAGAGGGCGAAGCCCACCTGAAAACGGGGTGGCCGATCTGCTATACCTCGGCGGACAGTGTTCTACAGATCGCCGCGCATGAAGAGGCTTTCGGGCTTGAGCGGTTACTGACGCTTTGCAAGGATCTGGCCCCCACATTGCACGCGATGAAAGTCGGACGTGTCATCGCGCGGCCATTCGTGGGGGAAGTTGGGCATTTCAGCCGCACCGGCAACCGCAAGGATTTCGCCATCGCCCCGCCGTCGCCGACGATTTGTGACTATGTGCATGATGCCGGGCGCATGGTGCATGCGGTGGGCAAGATCGGTGATATCTTCTCGATGCGCGGGATTGATGACCTGCGCAAAGGCAAGGATGCTGTCTTGATGCAGCACATCGGTGATTTGGCAGAGGAAGCGGCCGACGGTGCCTTTGTCTTTGCCAATCTGGTCGAATTTGACAGTGAATATGGACACCGGCGTGATCCTGCGGGCTATGGCAAGCACCTAGAATGGTTTGATGCGGCCCTTGCTGATTTGCTGCCAAAATTGCGCAGCGATGATCTGTTGATCGTCACCGCAGATCATGGCAATGACCCGACGTGGGCGGGGACGGATCATACGCGTGAACGCGTTCCGGTCCTTGTTCATGGCGTAGGTGCAAAAGCGTTGGGACAAATCGGTTTTGTCGATGTTGCAGCTTCGATCGCCGCCCATTTGAACGTGCCTTTTGCAGGCAAAGGAAAGAGCTTTCTATGAATTTTCAGACAATGCCCAAGGTCGAATTGCACACGCACCTTGAAGGCTGCGCGCCGCCTGCGTTTATCAAAGGGCTGGCGGCGGAAAAGCACATCGATATCAGTGGTATATTTTCGGAGGATGGGCGTTACGCGTTCCGGGACTTCGATCATTTTCTGAAAGTGTATGAGGCCGCCTGTACCACGTTGCAGACGCCTGAAGATTTCCGCCGCCTGACCATGGCCGTTCTGGAAGAAACCGCCGCCCACGGTGTGGTCTACATGGAAACCTTCGTGTCACCCGATTTTTGCGGGGGTGGCGATCTGGCTGCATGGAAAGACTATCTGGCCGCAATGGTAGATGCGGCGCGTGAAGCCGAAGATACGCTGGGGATTACACTGAAAGGGATCGTCACGGGTATCCGTCACTTCGGACCTGAAGCCTGCAAACCGGCTGCGCTCTGCGCGGCTGAGACGTTCGGCGACTTTATCACCGGCTACGGCATGGCAGGCGGTGAAATGGTGGGGCGGCCTGCCGATTATGCCTATAGCTTTGACATCGCGCGCGAGGCGGGCATGCCGCTGACGTGCCACGCCGGTGAATGGGGTGGGGCTGCGATGGTGGCCGAAACGATCCGCGATTTGCGGGTCGCACGGATCGGGCACGGCATCGGGGCCATTCAGGACCGCGCTTTGGTTGAGCAGATTGCCGAACAGGACATCGTTCTCGAGGTGTGCCCGGGATCGAACGTGGTGCTGAAAGCTGTTGAGGGCTGGGCCAAACACCCGATCGTCAAACTGCGCGATGCCGGCGTTAAGGTTACAGTCTCGACGGATGACCCACCGTTTTTTCACACAACGATGACGGCAGAATACGAAATGCTGCACCAGACATTTGGCTGGGATGAAGACGATTTTAAAGCGGTGAACGCAACTGCCCTTGCCGCCGCCTTCTGCGACGAAGAGACCAAGGCCCGCGTGGCCAAAAGACTGGAGCCTGCCCAATGACCGATCACGTCACCCACGTCACGCATCCGCTGGTACAGCACAAGCTGACACTGATGCGCCAGAAGGACACATCAACAGCCGTGTTCCGGCAATTGCTGCGCGAAATCAGCCAATTGCTGGCCTATGAGGTCACACGCGGCCTGCCCATGACCACCCGGCGGATTGATACACCGTTAGAGCCCATGGATGCGCCTGTCATTGCTGGCAAGAAACTGGCGTTGGTGTCGATCTTGCGTGCGGGCAACGGATTGCTGGATGGGGTGCTTGAATTGATCCCTTCGGCGCGTGTGGGCTTTGTCGGGCTTTACCGCGATGAAGAGACGCTGAAACCTGTGCAGTATTACTTTAAAGTCCCCACAGAACTTGAAGACCGGTTGGTCATCGCTGTTGATCCGATGCTTGCCACGGGCAATTCGTCGGTCGCCGCGATTGATCTGCTCAAAGAGGCCGGGGCGAAGAACATCCGTTTCCTGTGTCTGCTGGCCGCCCCCGAGGGGATCGAGCGGATGCGGCAGGCCCATCCTGACGTGCCGATTGTCACCGCTGCAATTGATAGCCATCTCAATGAGCAGGGTTATATCGTGCCGGGCCTTGGTGATGCTGGCGACCGGATGTTCGGGACCAAATAGGGCCTATACGTTGCAGATATTGCGCAAGCTGACCCAGTCACTGTCGCGCAGGATCAGCGGAATGTCCTGATCGGCCATTGGATCAATGCCAAGATCAGGCATATTGCCTGTGCGCGCATCAACGGCCGCAAGATAGGGCGCTTGCGGGATTTGCGCCGCAGCAAGGGCGCGCCGCAACCCATCTGCGGTCGGGGCGACCGTTTCATCATTTAGCATCACGTTCGCGCGTTCGCGCAAGATATCATTCGGGATCACACCTGTGGTCAGCAGGCGGAACGTCGTTGTCAGCCCTGCTTGTTTCAGCAAATCGGCAAGAGGGTCGTTTTCTGCAGCCGCCGCATGTGCTGCGATCAGAAAGCCTGCTGCAACAGCGGGATCATCGGCCGTGCGCAGCAGATCATAGTCGAGCAGAATAAGATTGCCGGGCAATGACACAGCGCCCTGTGCAAGACGGGGTACGACCAAAACCTGCTGCGTCGTCCCAGCGCCGAAAATCCGTTGTGCAAGCCGCGATGCCGCCGCATTTGCACGGGGTGATTGGCAAACGGCACCCGTCTGGTTTCTCACCGTATCCAGCATTTCGGCACCAATCGCTGCGCGTTTGGGCGCAGGGACGACGGCAAGCGCCTGCCGGTTCAGCGCGTCGGGAAGCCAGAAGATAGCCAACCCGAGGGTGACGGCGATGATGCCCCCTGTCAGCCAATGCCGCAGTTTGCCGGGGCGGGGCCGTGATTTCGCCAAGGCGCGTTGGACTTCTTCGATCGCTTCAACCATCGTCGGGTCTGCGATTTCCAGTATTTCGCTTGCGTCTTCGTCCGGGGCATAGAGGGCAGGGACATCATCAGGGTTCTGCCGGATCAACGCAGGCAACGACCAATGCGCCAAGGGGCGGCCCGTGGCATCTGCAATGACCAGCGTGGCGTCGCCAAACGACAGAGTCACATCACGGCGTTGGCCGTTCGGCTCTGCCCGCCAGAGCGCTTCGCTTTCTAACCGGACATATCGGTCAAGTGCCGTCATTTGCTCATGTGCCTTTTTGCGCAAACGTATCTGGCTGCACACGGATTGTCATGCCGGAAAGCGCGGTCCGGCGGCGGTATCGGACCCGCCTTCTACAATTCCTTCGCCTGTTTGCGCAGTTCGAACTTCTGAATTTTGCCGGTCGATGTCTTGGGCAGTTCCTGAAAAACCACGGATTTGGGGCATTTAAAGCCGGCCAGACGGTCCCGCAAAAAGGCGATGATTTCGGCCTCTTGTGCGATTGCTCCGTCTTTCAACTCGACAAAGGCGCAAGGCACTTCGCCCCAAGTATCGTCGGGCTTGGCCACAACCGCACATAGGTTGACCGCCGGGTGGTGCATCAGCGCGCCTTCGACCTCGACCGAGCTGATGTTTTCACCACCCGAAATGATAATATCCTTGGCCCGGTCCGAGATCTGGATCGCCCCGCCGGGATGCTGGATGGCAAGGTCTTCGGAGTGGAAGTACCCCCCTTTGAATGCTTTTTCTGTGGCCTTGGGGTTCTTGAGATAGCCTTTCATGACGGCATTGCCGCGCATCACTATTTCACCTTGGGTGGCACCATCGCGCGGGACTTGTCCCATGTCGTCATCAACAACAGTGACGTCCTCCATCATCGGAAAGGCCACACCCTGGCGGGCTTTGATTGCCGCCTGTTCGTCGTCGGGCAGTGTGGCCCACGCGTCATCCCAAGTACATTCGGTGACATGCCCATAGGTTTCGGTCAGCCCGTAAACCTGTGTTACGTTAAAACCAAGTGTTTCGATTTTGGCAAGCGTTGGCGGGGCGGGGGGGGCGCCTGCTGTGAATACCTCTACCGTATGATCGAATGCACGCCGTTCTTCTGGTTTGGCATTAACAATCATATTAAGCACGATGGGTGCGCCGCCAAAATATTTTACACCCTCATCGGCAATGGCATCATAGATCGCACGTGCCGTAATATCGCGACAACAGACAAGCGTACCACCCAAGAGCGGCATCATCCATGTGTGGTTCCAGCCGTTGCAGTGAAA
>JALQUF010000082.1 GCA_023263855.1 Yoonia sp.
CTATCTGCGGCAGGACAAGAATGGCCTGAACCTTGGCCCTTATGAGCGGAACTGCAAGGCGCATTGGGTCACGCCGGATGATCCGCAGCCCGAAGATTTCAGCTTCCAGCTTTACCCAGACGATCTGGAACGGCTGGAGTGGTATATCGAGGATGCGATGGCGCGCGTCCCGATCCTTGGCACCGCAGGCGTGGGCCGCGTGATCAACGGGCCGATCCCTTATGCGCCCGATGGTCTGCCGCTGCTAGGGCCGATGCCCGGTGTGAAGAATGCGTTTGAGGCTTGCGTCTTTACCTTTGGCATCACCCAAGGCGGTGGGGCCGGTAAGGTCGCTGCCGAATGGATCGTCGATGGCCAGACCGAGTGGGATATGTGGGCCTGCGATCCGCGCCGCTATACCGATTACACAGATCAGGATTACTGCCACCAGAAGGCGATGGAGATTTACGGCCACGAATACGGCATGCATTTCCCCCATAAAATGTGGCCTGCGGGCCGCGACAAGAAGCTGTCGCCGGTCCACGCCAAGGTGCTGGAACTCGGCGGCCAGATGGGTGCCTATAATGGATGGGAGCGCGCCAACTGGTTTGCCAAAGACGGCGATGATACGTCGCTTGAGGCGACCGAAACATGGGATCGCGCAGGCCCATGGCAGCCGCGCGTAAAAGCGGAATGCGAAGCTGTCCGCGACGGCGTCGGTGTCTTGGACCTGCCCGGCTTTTCCCGGTTCAACCTGTCAGGCGAAGGTGCTGCAGAATTCTTGCGCGGGCGCATTGCAGGTGGGTTGCCCAAGGTGGGGCGCATGAACCTCGCTTATTTCGCCGATGATCGCGGGCGGATTTTGACCGAAATGTCGGTCATGCGGCATGATGAAGATACCTTCACGCTCATCACCGCAGCCTCTGCCCAGTGGCATGATTTCGAGGTACTAAACAATGCGCTGCCCGAAGGCCTGACCCTGACCGACCACACGACCGCGTATTCAACGCTGATCGTCACGGGCCCGCAGGCGCGCGCCTTGTTTGAAAGCCTGAACACCGAGGCCGACCTGACCGCAGGTTGGCTGAGCCATCAACCTGCCAAAGTCGCAGGCATTGACTGCGCACTGGCCCGTGTCAGCTTTGCGGGTGAATTGGGTTGGGAAATCCATGCCGCCAACGCCAATATCCCCGCGCTTTATGATGCGGTGCTGGGGGCCGGTGCTGTGCCGTTTGGCATGTTTGCCCTGAACGCGCTGCGACTGGAAAAGGGTTATCGCGCGTGGAAGGGCGATCTGAGCACGGATTATTCGCTGCTTGAAGGTGGGCTGGACCGGTTCATCAAGTTCGATAAACCACAGGATTTCCCTGGCAAGGCCGCTTTGCTGGCCGAACAGCAACGGGGCGTGACCAAGCGGTTTGTCACGCTGACACTTGATAATCCCGGCCCGGCAGATGCGCCCTATATGTCAACGATCTGGCTGGGTGATGAAGTAGCGGGCGAGACTACGTCAGGTGGCTGGGGCTACCGGGTGGATAAATCCATCGCGCTTGGCATGATCCGCGCGGATGCTGCGGTGCCCGGCACCAAGGTTGCCGTTGATATCTATGGCGAACGCTACAGCGCCACCATCGCTGAGGATCAGCCACTGTGGGACCCCAGCAACGAACGGCTGCGCGCCTGATCTTGACCAACATCAAGAAAGAGCGGATAGCAGCGGACAAAACCTTATTTGGAGTGCGCTATCCGTGACAGATATCATCCTTCTTGATGGCGGCATGGGCCAGGAACTGGTGCATCGTGCGGGCGACCGCCCGACGCCGCTGTGGTCCACGCAGGTGATGATCGACCACCCCGGATTGGTCGCCCAAGTGCATGCCGATTACCGCGATGCCGGGGCGACGGTGCATACCACCAACACCTACGCGATCCTGCATGACCGGCTGGAAGGCACCGGGATGGAGGACCAATTCGCGGCCCTCTACGCGGCGGCGTTAAAAGAGGCTGCGGGTGTGGGTGTTTTAGCCGGTGCAATCGGGCCGATTGGCGCGTCTTATCGGCCTGATCTGATGCCAGCCCATGATGTAGCGGTCGCAATCTATACTGAAATCGCGCAAATCCTTGCGCCCAAGGTTGATTTGATCATCTGCGAAACTGTTGCCTCGGTTGCCCATGCCCGCGCTGTCTTGGAAGCCGCAGCTGCAACCGGCAAGCCTGTCTGGCTTGCTCTGACCGTGGATGATACCGACGGCACCAAGCTGCGCTCGGGTGAGCCGGTGGCTGATGTGTTTGCAGTGGCCGGTGCGGCAAGCGCCATTCTGGCGAACTGTTCGTCGCCCGAAGCAATCGACGCGGCCATGGATGTTTTGGCCGCTTGCGGCAAACCATTTGGCGGCTATGCCAACGGGTTTACAAAAATCAGTGATGGTTTCCTTGGTGACAAACCTACGGTCGACGCCTTGACCGCACGCAAAGATCTGGGCCCTGATGAATACGCCGGTTTTGCGATGGGATGGATTGCAAAAGGCGCCACAATTGTCGGCGGCTGCTGCGAAGTGGGCCCTGCACATATTGCCAAGCTCGCCGAAGAAATAAGGGCAGCCGGGCATCATATCGTGGCTCCATGAGCGCCCCGTGCGTCTTTGATATTTACGTCGCGGACGGTTTTGTCCTGACCGAATTTGCCGGTGTGGTCGAGGTTATCCGTCTGGCAAACCGCATCAACGGAAGCCCGCTTTTTCAGTGGCATGTCAGGTCAGCGCTGGGTGGCCCTATCAGCGCAAGTGCCGGTGTGACGGTTGATACGACACCCTTGCCGGCACGTCCGGATGCAGATTATCTTTTTGTCTTAGGCAA
Organism: Yoonia sp.; assembly: GCA_023263855.1. Lineage (GTDB taxonomy): Bacteria > Pseudomonadota > Alphaproteobacteria > Rhodobacterales > Rhodobacteraceae > Yoonia. Next base: position 2,836 of record JALQUF010000082.1, read on the forward strand.
TGCCGACCCCGCTTGCCCTGCCCTTTCGCTGGGGCATGCATTGTCCACCTATACCAGTCGGCAGGCCCGCGTAGTCCTGCTGTCCGAGGCTGCTGCCCGCTATATTTCCGAAACCAAAGGCGACCCGCACAGTCACACGACCCATTGGGAAAACCGGGCCATCTTGATGGAACGTCTGGGTCTGTTTGATACCAAAGCAACCTTGGCGGTCGAGAGCGGGGCCATTATCACCTGTGCAGGCATGGGGGCGACTTTTGATATCACCTTATCGATTGCCAGTCAGCATGCCTCGTCTGCGACGATAACAACGGTTGCCGATATTCTGCTGCACGAACGGGTCAGGCATTTCAATACGCTCCAGCCTTTTTCAGGCAAAGACGTCACAACGACCGGCGACGGCGCCCTTGATGCCTGTATTGCACTGATGCAGGACAATATGGAGTTTCCCCTGCATATCAGTGAAATAGCAGAGCGCACCAACCTGTCGAAACGCTCATTAGAGCGCAAATTCAATCGCCTGCTGAAATCGACACCGAACGGCTATTATCGGGGGCTGCGGCTGAACAAGGCCAATAACCTGCTGCTGAATACGGATATGCGAATCTATGAAATCGGGCTGGCCTGCGGTTTTCCCAGCGGTTTTACCACGATCTATCGCAGCGCCTTTGGCATGACCCCGCATGCCGCCCGCAAGAAAGGCCGCCCGAAATAGCAAATATGCGCCAAGAGTGACGCTTTTGTGCGATTGGGAACAGAAGTGTGGTGCCACTAATTGCAGCATCAACTGTCTATAGGAAATCAGTTCATGCCTTCGCTTCCTTCTCATGCGCGTGTCGTCATCATTGGTGGCGGTGTTATTGGCTGCTCGGTCGCTTACCATCTGGCGAAACTGGGCTGGACAGATGTTGTCTTGCTGGAACGCAAGCAACTGACATCAGGCACCACATGGCATGCCGCAGGTCTGATCGCACAATTGCGCGCGACGGCGAATATGACGAAACTGGCGAAATACAGTCAGGAACTCTACGGCAATCTTGAGGACGAAACCGGTGTCGCGACCGGTTTCAAGCGCGTCGGTTCGATTACCGTAGCTCTGACCGAAGAGCGCCGCGAAGAACTGTCACGCTCGGCAGGTATGGCGCGGGCGTTCGGGGTTGAGATCGAAGAGATTTCGCCAAGCGAGATCAAGAGCCGTTACGCGCACCTGAATGTCGATGGCGTCACCGGCGGCGTTTATCTGCCCAAGGACGGTCAGGGTGATCCGGCCAACATCGCCTTGGCGCTGGCAAAGGGCGCGCGCAAAAATGGCGCGATTGTCGCAGAACGCACCAAAGTGACCAAGATCAACAAGTCAGGCCGCCGCGTCCGATCTGTTGAGTGGGAACAGGATGGCGACGCGGGCACGATGACCTGCGACATGATCGTCAACTGCGCCGGCATGTGGGGCCATGAGGTTGGCCGCATGGCGGGCGTGAACGTACCACTGCATGCTTGCGAGCATTTCTACATCGTGACCGAAGCAATTGCCGGGCTGACCCAGATGCCTGTGCTGCGCGTGCCTGATGAATGTGCCTACTACAAGGAAGATGCGGGCAAGATCCTGTTGGGCGCGTTTGAGCCCAATGCAAAGCCCTGGGCGATGAAAGGTATTCCCGAGGATTTCGAGTTTGATCAACTGCCCGAGGACTTTGACCATTTTGAGCCGATCCTGGAGGCGGCCGTTGAACGGATGCCGATGTTGGCCGAGGCGGGAATTCATACGTTCTTTAACGGCCCCGAGAGCTTTACACCCGACGATGCCTATCATCTGGGGCTGGCGCCCGAAATGGATAACGTCTGGGTCGCGGCGGGCTTTAACTCGATCGGGATTCAATCTGCCGGAGGCGCGGGCATGGCCCTGTCGCAATGGATGGACGCAGGCGAAAAACCGTTCGATCTGGGCGATGTCGATATCAGCCGGATGCAGCCGTTTCAGGGCAACAAGACATATCTGTTTGAACGGTCAAAGGAAACGCTGGGCCTGCTTTACGCTGACCACTTTCCTTTCCGGCAGAAGGCCACTGCGCGCGGTGTGCGCCGCACGCCGTTCCATCAGCATTTGCTGGATCAAGGTGCTGTCATGGGCGAGCTGGCCGGTTGGGAACGGGCCAATTGGTTCGCGGATGCGGGGCAGGCCCGGGTCTACGAATACTCTTGGAAGCGTCAGAATTTCTTTGGCAATGTCGCCGCTGAAGTGAACGCGATCCGCACCAATGTGGGCATGTATGACATGTCGTCCTTTGGCAAAATCCGGGTCGAAGGGCGCGATGCACAAGCCTTTATGAACTATATCGGCGGTGGCGACTATGACGTGCCGGTGGGCAAGATCGTCTATACGCAATTCCTGAACAGTCGCGCAGGGATCGAGGCGGATGTGACCGTCACCCGCCTGTCGGAAACCGCCTATCTGGTGGTGACACCTGCGGCGACGCGGCTGGCGGATCAGACATGGATGCAGCGCCATCAGGATAATTTCAACGTGGTGATCACCGATGTGACGGCAGGCGAAGGTGTGTTGGCCGTCATGGGGCCGAACAGTCGCAAGCTGTTGGAAGCTGTGTCACCTGCTGACTTTACTAACGCCAGCAACCCTTTCGGCACCGCACAAGAAATCGAGATCGGGATGGGACTGGCCCGCGTCCACCGCGTGACCTACGTGGGTGAATTGGGGTGGGAGGTCTATATGTCCGCTGACATGGCGGGCCATGTTTTTGAAACCCTGCATGAGGCGGGGCAGGACATGGGCCTGAAACTCTGCGGTATGCATATGATGGACGCTGCGCGGATGGAAAAAGGGTTCCGCCACTTTGGCCATGACATTACCGCAGAAGACCATGTTCTTGAGGCAGGTCTTGGTTTTGCGGTCAAGACAGACAAGCCTGATTTCATTGGCCGCGACGCCGTTCTGCGCAAGCGTGAAGCCGGGCTGGACAAGCGGTTGGTGCAGTTCAAACTCAGTGATCCGGAACCGCTGCTTTATCACAACGAACCGATCCTGCGTGACGGGGCAACGGTGGGGTATTTGTCATCGGGTGGTTACGGCCACCACTTGGGTGCAGCCGTTGGCATGGGATATGTGCCATGCAGGGGCGAAAGCGTGGCGGAGCTATTGGCCAGCGATTTCGAGATCGACGTCATGGGCACGCGGGTGAAGGCGCAAGCGCAGCTCAGGCCGCTTTATGACCCCAAAAGTGAACGTGTGAAGGTCTGACCAGCGTTTTCCGGCCAGACCTTCAGCAAAGGCTTGATTAGCTCATCAACTGGCCAGCTTCGGGCACCCAGCGGTATTCAGCGCCATTGCTGCCTGTGTCGACATAGCCCACAGCCGGGAACGGCATGTGATAGCCGATCGCAGGCACGCGATCGGCCGCGATCATGCCCAGCACGTTGCGGCGTGACGCGGCAGCGCCTTCTTTATCTGCATCAAAGCGCACTTCCCAATCGGGACGCGCCAAAGACCAGACGGGGTGGTTGGCAAGGTCAGCAAAGATCACAAGGCCTTTGCCTGCACTGTCGAGTCGGTAAACCATGTGGCCCGGTGTATGACCAAAGGCTGCCATGCCGGTGATACCGCTGGCGACGTCTTGCCCATCACCAATGAAGCTCATTTTGTCGGCCATAGGGCGTACGTTGGCTTCGAACCCTTCGTTTCCGGTCTGGGCCCAGTGGTCATATTCAACCTGCCCCGCCACGTAGCGGGCATTGGCGAAGGTCGGCGCGCCTTCGTTCATCAGGCCACCGATGTGGTCGCCATGCATGTGGGTCAGGACAACGACATCCACCTGATCGGCGCTGTAGCCCGCGCCTTCCAATGCGCCCACAGTTGCGGCGGCGTTCAGGCCGGTGTCGAACAGGATGACTTCGTTCCCGGTGTTGACCAGCGTTGGTGTGAAAAAGAACTGGGACGCGTCCGTTTCCAGAAAGTTTTCGCGGCTGACGTTTGCAAATTCTTCCTCAGACACGTTCATGCCGAAAATACCCTGCGGGTTTTCGCGCGGGGTCGTGCCGCCCAGTATCGTCGTCACCTCAAAATCACCGATCATAAAACGGCGGTGCATGGCAAAGCTGGCACCCATCATGGGCGCTTCGGCGCGGGCGGTACCGGCGGCGAGCCCGGCCAATGGCAAGGCGGTGCCTGCGGCAAGAAGGTTACGGCGCGTCAGATTGGTCATATTCTCTCTCCTATTGGTCGTGCGATTGTCGTCGCTGCAGGAAGAGATAGGTCGGTGCGCGGATTTGTCACTCACAGGCCCGTGAATATAAAGACTGCCGCCCCTATTCCATGCCTGCCACTGGACCCAAGGCATTCAAACCTTTCAGAATATCAATGGCATAGGCCAATTGATAATCATCCTCGCGCAGGGCTGCTGCCGCTTCAGCGCGGGCCCGATCTTCTTCGATCTGGCGGATTTCATCCTCTGTCAGGCTGTCATTTTCAAGCGCGCCGCGCAGACCAGCTTCGGTGCGCTGCGGACGATCCTCTTCCTCTTCGCCGTCATCATCGGCGCGGACCAAAGGCTGTTCGACAATAATGTCGGGGGAAATTCCCAAAGATTGGATCGACCGGCCAGAGGGCGTGTAATAGCGCGCTGTCGTCAGGCGCATCGCACCATCCTGGCTGAGTGGCACAACGGTTTGCACAGACCCTTTGCCAAATGAATTTGTCCCCACCACGATCGCGCGGCGATGATCCTGCAAAGCCCCTGCAACAATTTCGGATGCAGATGCAGAACCGCCGTTGATCAGCACGACAATTGGTTTGCCTTCGGCCAGATCACCCGGTGTCGCGTTGAACCGGTCGCCATCAGCAAGTTGACGGCCACGTGTGGATACGATTTCGCCTGCATCAAGGAAGGCATCCGAGACATAGACAGCCTGGCTGAGCAGACCGCCGGGGTTGTTGCGCAAATCCAGAACGATACCGTCGATGTTTTCAAATCCGCCTGCCTCGGCCACTTGTTCTTCCATGCCGTCGCGCAGGTTCGGGAACGTCTGTTCGTTGAACGTGGTGATCCGCATCACAACGGCATTGCCTTCGGTGCGGCCGCGCACCGCTGTCAGCTTGATGGTGTCGCGGATGATCGAGACGTCAAACGGCTCTGCTTCCCCTTCGCGCACGACCGTCACGATAATTTCGGCCCCGACCGGGCCACGCATCATCGTCACAGCCTCGTCCAGGGTCAGACCCAGCACGCTTTCGCCATCAACCGCCGTGATGAAATCACCGGCCTGAATACCCGCCGCCTCGGCCGGGGTACCATCCATGGGTGAGACAACTTTGACCCAACCCTCTTCCTGTGTGACTTCGATCCCGAGACCGCCAAATTCACCTGACGTGCTGACCCGCATGCGCTGGGCCGCGTCCGGCGACAGATAGCTGGAATGCGGATCGAGCGATGTCAGCATCCCGTTGATCGCTGCTTCGATCAATTCGCGGTCGTCAACCTCTTCGACATAGTTCGAACGGATCCGTTCAAAGATATCGCCAAAAAGATCAAGTTGCTCATAAACGCTGGTGTTGGACTCTGTCTCTTGCGCCAAGACCGGCCCGGCCAACTGCGTTGTGGCAACAAGCCCGAGCGTGGCACCGCCGACAGCGGCCAAAATCATCTTTTTCATCACGTTTCCTTACTTACTCGACCGCAAACCAAGCATCCGCGTTAACGGCAGTTTGCCCTTCTCGCACTTCAAGATAAAGGGCTTGCGCGGCTTGCCCAGCCGCAGCGCCCAGATTTTCAGTCAAAATCCCGTCATCAAGACCGGCTGCTGCCCCCATCAGCCCGATGGGCGCCCCCGCTGGCAGGACTTGGCCCGCTTCTCCAAAGACCTCAGCAAAGCCTGCCAGAACGAACAGAACATCTGCAGCAGGCTCTAGAATCACAACCGTGCCGTAGGTCAACAGCGGGCCGCGAAACAGGATCGTGGCCGGAACCGGCGTTGTCACAAGAGCACGTGGCGCGGTGGCAATGCGGATGCCGGGGCGGCCGCTGCTGTCATCAGGCAAAACGATTCCCGCAACTGGCAACGGCAGGTTGCCTTCGGGCGCCAGCGTTTCTGTCTGGTCAGGACGGGCTTGGGCCACTTGGGCAGCAAAGTCATCCAAGGTTTCCGCGCTTGCAACCAAGAGCGCCGTTTGCACCGGATCGTCCACGAAACGGGTCGGCAGGTCAGTGCGTTCCGAAACCGCCTGCCCCAAGGCCGCCCGCGCCGTTTGCGCGCCTTGCAGGCCATCAATCAGCGTTTGCGCCGCTGCGTCCTGTGCTGTGCGGACGGCTTTCGTTTCGGCCAAAAGTGCATTCAATCGCGCGACTTCACCCTCAAGCCCGGGGGTTACATCCGCCACAATCATGCCTGCGCGCACTGTATTCAATGGCCCGTCGGGATGGGCACGCAAGACAGGCTGCGGCGTCTTGCTGATGGCCGAAAGCACACCAAGAAGCTGCGCAAACTCGGCTGTGCGCAGATCCAGCTCTTCGGTCAGAATGCCTTCGCGCAAGGCAATTTCTCGCTGTTCCTGTCGTATGGCGGCCAATCCTGCCTCATAGGCCTGCACCGTTTCGGTCAATGCCGCGATCCGGTCACGCGCGCTGCCCGCCGCCTCAAGCTGGGTGCGGGCAGACTGAAGTTGCAACGCCGCGTCTTGCGCTGCCTGCTGTGCTTGCTGTGCAGACGCGCCGGACGCGATGCAAATCAGAAGAGCCCAAAGGCGGATCATTGCTGGATCAGGCTCCGGCCGGTCATTTCGGGGGGAAGCTCAAGCCCCATCAAAGCCAAGACCGTCGGGGCCAGATCCGCCAGACGCCCATCACGCAAAGACACGCCGTGCGGTCCGCCAACCAAGGCAACAGGGACAGGGTTGAGCGTATGCGCCGTGTGCGGCCCGCCTGTGTCGGGATCAATCATCGTTTCGCAATTGCCGTGGTCTGCGGTCACGATCATCGCACCACCCGCTTTCTTAAGCGCCGCCAAGACCTGCCCCAAGCCGCGGTCCACCGCCTCACAAGCCTTGATCGCTGCACCCAGATCACCGGTGTGTCCCACCATATCGGGGTTGGCATAGTTGGTGACAATCAGGTCATAGCCTTCCTCGATCGCCTTGACGAAATGCTCCGTGACTTCATCCGCCGACATTTCAGGCTGCATGTCATAGGTCGCAACCTTGGGCGATGGGGCCATATAGCGATCTTCGCCTTTCTCAGGTGTTTCGACCCCACCGTTCAGAAAGAACGTCACATGGGGATATTTTTCCGTTTCGGCCAGGCGGAACTGCCGCAGGCCGTGTTTGGCAACCCAAGCGCCAAGCGTGTTCTGGATATCGCGTTTTGGGAAAACGGTATCAAACCATGCGTCATGCCGGTCAGAGTAGCTGACCATCCCCAGCAATGCAGCCAAAGGCTGCTGCACGCGTTCGAAGCCGTCAAAATCGGGATCGGCAATCGCTGCCAGAATTTCACGCGCACGGTCGGAGCGGAAATTGAGACAGAAGAACCCGTCATCCTTTCCGATCCCTGCGTAGTCGCCGATCACGGTGGCGGGGATGAATTCATCTGTCTTGCCCGCCGCATAGGCCGCATCAATCGCGGCAAGTGGTGTGGCGGCCGAACCGCCCTCACCCTTGATCATCGCATCATAGGCTGTCTCGACCCGCTTCCAGCGGTTATCGCGGTCCATCGCGAAATAGCGGCCAATGACCGTGGCAATCTTTGCGTTGTCAGGCAGGTTTTCAGTCAGCGTTGCCATAAACGCTTTGGCCGAAGATGGCGCCACATCACGCCCGTCTGTGATCGCGTGGATGATGACCGGCACACCAGCACCGGTGATCGCCTTGGCGGCAGCAATGATATGGTCGAGATGCCCGTGGACACCGCCGTCGGACACGACCCCCATCAGATGCGCGGCACCTCCGCTGTCTTTCATCTTCTCAATGAAACGCACCAGTGCATCCGCCGTGAAAAACGATCCATCCTCGATCGACAGCTCAATCTGGCCCAGATCCATCGCAACTACGCGGCCCGCGCCGATATTGGTATGTCCTACCTCGGAGTTGCCCATCTGCCCGCCTGGCAGACCCGCATCACGGCCGTGGGTCAACAGCTGCGCATGGGGGCCTTGCATGATGGCATCAAAATTAGGGGTGTTGGCCTGTTTGGGCGCATTGCCCTCGACGTCATCGCGCAGGCCCCAACCATCAAGAATACACAGAACAACGGGTTTGGGGGTGGTCATGGCAAACTCCTGATATTTTACGCGTGGTGTAGCGCATCACGGCGCAGGCGCAAACCGCTAAGCGCGGTGGTAGGGTCCGCCGGCGAGAATAGAGGCGGCACGATAAAGCTGTTCAGCCAACATGACGCGCACCAGCATATGCGGCCAGACCATTTTGCCAAAACTCAAGGATGCATCAGCACGCTCACGCAAGTCCGGATCAATCCCGTCTGCGCCGCCAATGACAAAGCTGACGTCCTGCCGTCCCTGATCGCGCCATGTCGCGAGGAGGGCTGCAAAGTCCGGCGAGCTCATGAGCTTGCCGCGTTCGTCCATGATGCAAATCAGGGCGCCATCCGGCACCGCGCGGTCCAGCAAAGCCGCCTCGCCGGCCATGCCGCCGCCTTTTTTATCTTCGACTTCGATCAATTGCGCCGGACCAAGGGCCAGCGCCCGCCCCGTCCGGTCGAACCGGGTGAGGTAGTCATCATAAAGGTCGCGCTCGGGCCCTTTGCGCAAACGGCCCACAGCGCAAATCTGGACCCGCATCAGACCGCGGTCGCCGTCCCCGGCTGCCACATCTTTTCAAGCTGATAGAACTCGCGCACTTCCGGACGGAAGATATGCACGATGATATCGCCTGTGTCGATCAACACCCAATCACCGGTGTCTTTGCCTTCGGTCTTGGAAATAATCCCGAATTCCTGCTTGATCTTGTCGGCCAGCTTTTCAGCCATGGCCGTGACCTGACGGGTCGAGCGCCCGGACGCGATGACCATGTAGTCACCCATCTCGGACTTGCCGCGCAGATTGATCTGCACGATGTCTTCGCCCTTATCATCATCAAGAGATTTCAGGACAGCCGCCAAGAGCCGTTCACTGGTCGCTGTAGGCTGGGCCGTCATTGCTGCGGCTCCGGCTTTGGCTGGTGTACCAGCCGCTGTAGAAAGAGACAGTTCATTGTCCTCCTTAAATCACGTCGACAGGGCCCCGACGCCGGGCATGCCCTGAAACTAGCAACGGTCTTGCTATTTTTCAACATTTCTCACACGAAAACGCGCGTGTCGCGGAATACGGGCCCAGATGCAAGACCCTTATGTTACTTGCGCGGGTCGATGAATGCTTTGCCGTCCGGTATCGCCAAAACCTCGGGCAGTTTGTCCATCGCCTCTGACAGTGGGACGATTTCGGCCACATCGGTTTTCCATGCACCGCTGACAAAGCGTTCCTGGATCTCGACAAAGCCTGCGCGGACACGGTCCGCACCCACCTGTTTGATCCAGCGGGTGAGCCAAAAGCCCTCGATCTTTTTGTTCATAAAGATCAGCTGGCCCAATTCGGTCAGTTGCGGTGCCTCAGTCGCCAGTTTGCCGTAATTCACCCATGTGCTGTGCTTGGGCATGACAAAGAACAGATCAGCGGTGAATTGATCGCCAACGGCATCCAGCAGAATGGCGGGGGGCAGCGCGCGGAAGGCCGATTTGGCCTGATCAAGCGCGTCCGTTTGGGTGGATACGATGACTGTATGTGCGCCAAGGTCGCGCAATTCCGCCGCTTGTTCGGCGCGGCGCACCACGGCGATAGGGGCGACACCGTTATCCTTGGCTAGTGCAATCAGGTATTTACCAAGCTGCGATCCGGCAGCGTTCAGCACGAAACTTTCCGCGCGGCTTTCCTTCACCAGATCAAACATCGCAATCGCGGTCAGCGGATTGACTAGCTGACAGGCGGCATCCACTTCGGCCAGATCAGGCCGGCAAGGCACGAGGCTGGTGACATCCGCCAGCGCATATTTCGCCCATGTGCCGGACCCACCGGCAAAGAAGCTGACGCGCTTGCCAATCAGGGGCGTGTTGCCCGCCACGACGTCGCCCACAGCCTCAAAACCTGCGGGTGCCCCTTTGACGCGGGGCTGGCCGTATTCGCCTTTGATAAAATGGATATCGGACGGGTTCACCGCCGCCAGATGCACTTTGATAAGCGCTTGGCCGTCAGCGGGCT
>JALQUF010000083.1:0-484 GCA_023263855.1 Yoonia sp.
TCCGTCCCCCACCCCCCTTATTATTTCCATGGTCAAAGATTCCGAATCTGCAGTCAGAATCGAAATCCGACACCTTGGCGATGGTGTACCTGCCACTTTCGGGCACCCAAAACGGCACCCTAAAACTTCCGCCTGGCACAGCTCCCACCCTGGAGGTCCAATCGGGGTCAAAATTTGAGTGCAGCGTCGGAAGGGTCCCAGGTCGGTATCCCGCTTTTTCCGGACATCCCAACGCTCATGGAATCCGAAATATGACCCCATGAAATTTTCAATTGTAATCGGGACGTCTGGACGGATTTTTAAAGAGCACGCGTGGTGTTCCAATGAATCTGAGTACGATTTCGTTATTGGCACGCTCTCACCTGATTGCGTTCTTGAGATATTATCGTTTACCGGAGTTGTCTGCCTGCGCTACGATCGCGTAAATAATTACTGCACGGTCTGTTCCTAATTATCTACTCAGCCATCTTTATCGATCATGGAT
>JALQUF010000083.1:494-12975 GCA_023263855.1 Yoonia sp.
AGTATACTAGAAGCTATCGGAAACTATCCTGTATCGTATTGTTTCATGGGGTCTGATGAATTACCCATCAAGCCCAGGTCTTTCTATTCCCAGGCACAGGTAGGCAGGTATCACTCTCGCTCATGCTGAGCGGTCGATTACTCTTCGACTACTCGTCTACTCCTTCAGGTTCGCTTGGCGTCGTCGGGTGATATATGTTCCAAGATAAGGTGACCAATGGTGCAATGGTTGGATGTTGCCGCCACAACATTCGGGGCCCAAAACGATGAACAAAGAAGAAAGATAAGCGCGATGGATTTTGACGCCCTATTCAATGAACAGTTGACCCAATTGAAAGACGACGGAAACTATCGTTATTTCGCTGAACTCGAGCGCCAATGCGGCAAGTTTCCCCGCGCTGCCAACCACGATGACGACGGCATACGCGATGTGACCGTTTGGTGTTCCAACGATTATCTGGGCATGGGCCAACATCCCAAGGTCATCGAAGCGATGTGTGAAGCGGTCGAACGGACCGGCACGGGCGCTGGCGGCACACGCAATATCTCGGGCACAAACCACGACCACTTGCTGCTGGAACGCGAACTGGCCGATCTGCACGGCAAAGAAGCGGCACTTCTTTTCACCTCGGGCTACGTGTCAAACTGGGCGGCGCTCAGCACCTTGGGCAGCCGTCTGGAAAACTGCGTAATCCTGTCTGATGAAGGCAACCACGCATCCATGATCGAAGGCATCCGCCATAGCCGCGCATCCAAAGTCATCTGGAAGCACAATGATGTGCATGATCTGGAAATGAAGCTGCGTTGCCTGCCTGCGGACGTGCCCAAGATCGTCGCTTTTGAAAGCGTGTATTCCATGGACGGTGACATTGCCCCGATCAGGGAAATCGTCGAAGTCGCCGAAAAATACGGTGCGATGACCTATCTTGACGAGGTTCATGCCGTTGGCATGTATGGCCCCCGTGGTGGCGGTGTCAGCGAACGCGAAGGGCTGGCCGACCGGATCACGTTGATCGAAGGCACTTTGGGCAAGGCCTACGGCGTTGTCGGCGGATACATCACCGGCTCAGTGGCGCTGTGCGATTTTATTCGCAGCTTTGCATCCGGCTTTATCTTCACGACAGCCCTGCCGCCTGCTGTGGCGGCTGCGGCGCGGGCGTCGATTGCGTATCTCAAGAATTCCGAGTTTGAACGCGCCCAGCAACGCCGGCAGGTCGCGCGTATGCGGGCGGCCCTCGACCGCGAGGGAATCCCCCATATGGAAAACGACAGCCACATCATTCCGGTGATGATAGGCGACCCTGTAAAGACTCGTATGTTGGCCGATTATCTGATGCGCGAATGGGATATTTATGTGCAACCGATCAACTATCCGACGGTTCCCAAAGGGACCGAGCGGTTGCGGTTCACGCCCTCACCACTGCATACGGATGCTGATATTGACCATCTTATCAATGCATTAAGGGTTTTGTGGAAGCAATGCGCGCTCGCCCACGCGGTCGCTTAACGCCTATCACATAATCTTTTACCTGCCAGGGGTGGACCGTCCTGTTAGTTGTATTACATTGCGTCCCTGACTGGGGCGAACGGTCACAGAACCAGATCGAAGAGGAATACGATCATGAAGAAGTTTACAATTGCAGCAGCCTTTGCTGTACTTTCCGCACCCGCTTTTGCTGATGGCCATGCCGCGACTGTCGGCGATGCCGCCGCTGGCGAAGAGCAATTCAACCGTCAGTGCGTCGCATGCCACGTCGTCGCAGACGCATCCGGCGAGGTACTTGCCGGTCGCAACGCGCGCACAGGCCCGAACCTTTTCGGTGTTGCAGGCCGCACAATCGGCTCGGTTGAAGATTTCCGTTACAGCGATGGTCTGATCGAACTTGGCGAAGCTGGCACACCTTGGACGGAAGAAACTTTCGTTGGCTACGTTCAGGATCCAACAGGCTGGTTGCGTGAAACACTCGACAACCGTCGTGCACGCGGCAAAATGGCCTATCAGGTACGCCAGGAAGAGCAGGCCTATGACCTGTACGCTTACCTCGCGACATTCACTGCGGAATAATCATTCATCCAACACTGTTGGATCGGGGCCGTCAGGGGAAACTCTGGCGGCCTCTTACGTTTGTGCAATCAATTGCGCCAACGTAACGGGGTCTTCTTCATGCGCCAGATGTCCCAGCCCCGGCAGTTCGGTCAGAGTGGCATGCGGTAAGATCTTTGCAGCGTCACGGCTGACCTTTGGCGGCACCGCCTTGTCGCCAAGCCCGGTAATCAGATGAACCGGCACATCAATCTGCCCCATCCGCGCCAGCAGCCCATCAAGCGACCATTGCGCCATCATCGATAAGGTTGCATCAACATGGCCTCTATCGGTCGCCAACCGGTAGTAAAGCTCCAACCCTTCTTGATCGAGCGTCGATCCCGTCCCCTGTACAAGGTTACGCACACTGCTGCGTGTGGTCGTGCTGGCAAAAACACTGGCGCTGAAAGGCGTCGCCGCCAGCGCCTTGGCCATCATCGGAAAGAGCCAGCCCGCCACGCCTTTGAAGTTCCCCAATGCAGCATTGAGCCCGACGATCCCCCTGCGCGGGCGCATCCCCAGTTCCCACATACGCAGCGCAATGGCGGCACCGGCGGAATGGCCGACCACAATGTCCGGCGCCCATCCCTGATTGCGACAGAGCGACAGCAGATCCTCGGACATGTGATCCAGTCCGCAGCGTTGCTGCGCGCCCAGTTGTGTGAATCCCTGCCCCGGAAGATCAATAGCAACCACATGATAATCCTGTGCCAGAATCGGGAAAATGCCGCGAAAACTTTGCGTGGCACCGCCTGCGCCATGGATCAGCAGGATCAACGGCCCTTCGCCATGTTCCTGCACATGCCACCGATGTGGGCGATGCAGAACTTGCCGGGAATATGCGGTCAGGGGCCAGTCTTTGGCGTCTTGGGGCCACCTCATCAGTCGCCCAACGCTGTCGCAACGGATTTGGACAGACGCTCTGCATCCGCGCGGGGCAATGGCAGATAGGAGGCATCCAGCGTTTGCGCCAGTTTGCGCAAGGCCGGTTCCGGCCGGTTGCCTGTATCGATGACAATCGCATCCGTGCCATGTGCCCGCAGAATCCGCGCGATGTGCTGGGCGTCCTCTGCCGCCTGCTTGCGATCAGCGCGTCCATCAAGCGCGATATTCGCCCGCCCATCCGTCAAAATTGCAATCGTTGGTGTCAGCCCGCGACGGGTGGCTTGGGTTGCCTGATCAAAGGCCGTCATCATCCCTGCCGCCAATGGGGTGCCGCCCCCGCCGGGCAGCCCAGCAAGGCGCCGTTTCGTTTGCACAAGAGAGCGTGTCGGCGGCAAGAGCAGTTCTGCCTCGGTCCCGCGAAATGCCACCAGCGCCACATGATCGCGGCGCGCATAGGCTTGCGCCAGCAGCAACTCAACAGCGCCCTTTGCTTCTGCCAGGCGCGACAAAGCAGAAGAGCCGGAGGCATCAACTGTGAAAATCAAAAGCCTGTCGGATTTTTCCTCGAACCGCTTGATACGAATGTCAGCGGGCCGAATGTGCAGCCCGTCATGCCCCGATCCATTCCGCCGGATCGTTTGCCAAGGGGCCGCGGCGCGCAGCGTTCCGATAATATCAATCCGCGCGCCATCGCTGATCCGTCCGGCGCGTGACGGCAGCGGGCGGCCGCGTCGGTTGCCTTTATGGGCCGCACCAGTGCCATTGCCCCGACCAGCGCGCGCCCTTTGCGCAGCAAGTTGCTCCAACAAGTTATCGGGCAGCAGGGCGCGGACGGCCTCTAGCAATAACTCATCAGGCAGATCAAAGCCGTCTTGGGTGTCAGCATCGTTTGATTGATCTTGCGGCGGTGGCGGCGGGTCTTGTTCCTGCGCTTCAGGCTCTGGCAGGCGCGTCGCGCGGTGTGCCAGTGTCAGGGCGCAAGCCGTTTCCACATCCTCAGCCAAAAGCCTGTCGCGGCCCTGCAATGCTGCATGGGCGCGTGCTGCACGGATCGTAAACAGCGGGGCGCGCATGCTGTCGATGCCCAGTTCCTCGGCAACGCGCGTGATTTGTGCGATGGTTGCGGCAGATATTGTAACATCCTGCACAGGCAGTGGTGTGGCGCTGGATGGGTGCGCACCTTTCGTGCCACCAAAGGCGCAATCAGACAGGTCCACGTGAAAAGCCAGCCTTTCGGCCAGTTTCGGGTTCAGCGCCTCGTCCGGTTCGGCCCCTTCATCCAGCGCAATCAGGCAGTGGTCGTTGTTCTTATCCAGTGCCACGGCAAGCCGCGCTGCAAGCCCGGTTGTTGCGCGTTCGGCCATGGCAAGGATCAATGTGCCGGACGTTGCCAAAAGCCCCTTTTCCTGCACCAAGTGACCGCTGGCCAATGTTGCCGATAAATCCAGCCCGCCAAACAAAGTCTCGTCCGAAACCGCCGGGTGCAAACGCTGCGCGGCAGGGTCAATCATCGCAGTCAACCGGTCACGCACCGGGCCAGAGCGGGCACGGATACAGATACCCCCAAGCCCCGGATCAAGCCGCAGCAGTTGCAACGCCAGCGTTGCGTGGGTCCAGTTTTGATCAGCCAAGAACGTCTTCCACGGTGCGGGCCACGCGGGTGCCGCTGCCTGCCTCGTCTAATGGATCGCGGCGCAGGCGGTGGCGCAGGGCCATCGGGGCGACTGCGCGCACATGCGCACGGGTCAGTGCGGTGTCATCGCGCCATGCCGCATAGGCGCGCGCGGCCTTCAGCAAGGTCAGTTCACCACGCAACCCGTCAGAGCCAAGCGCAAGACAAAGCTCGGCCACGTCCATCAGTGATTTTTCCGGCGTCTTCAGCTTTGAAAGCGCCTTACGCGCCGTCAAAATCCGGTCACGGATTGCAGCATCTTCGGCCTGCCACCGCAACATGAAGGCTGCGTTGTCGTTTTCAAAAGCGTCACGGCGCTTGATGACCTCAACCCGCGTTTCAACGTCTTTGGGCGATGCAACCTCGACCGACAGACCGAACCGGTCCAGCAGTTGTGGGCGCAACTCGCCCTCTTCGGGGTTGCCGGACCCGACCAGCACAAAGCGCGCCGCGTGGCGAATGGACAAACCTTCGCGTTCGACCACGTTTTCACCCGATTGGGCGACATCAAGCAGCAGATCGACAATGTGATCTTCCAGCAGGTTCACTTCGTCGATGTAAAGATACCCGCGGTTCGCACGCGCCAGCAGGCCCGGCTGAAATGCTTTTTCGCCCTTGGTCAGCGCCTTTTCGATGTCCAACGCACCTGTCACGCGGTCCTCGGTCGCGCCAAGCGGCAGATCGACAACAGGTGTGGGTGTTTCATGCGCCCGCTTCGTTTCCAACGCGGCCCAGGCCGGTACGTCCTTGGCGCTTGCGCTGTTGATAGGGCAGCCCTTGATCGCCTTGATCGGCGGCAACAAAGCAGCCAAGGCGCGCACGGCGGTCGATTTGCCAGTGCCGCGATCGCCAAACACCAGAACACCGCCAATGCTGGCATCAATCGCAGTCAGGATCATCGCCTGTTTCATTTCGTCCTGACCGACGATGGCGGAGAATGGGAATGGTTGCATCTTAGGTGGCCTCAAGTTTGGCTAAGGGTGAGGTGCCGTTCCATGTGCCCCGGTCGGAATGGACAGCAAAACGGGCATAGAGTTCTTCACGAAACCAACCTTCATCACGCACCGCGCGGATGGCTTCTGCATGAGGTCCGGTGCGGGCGAACCCGTCCATCGCCTTTTGCGATGGCCAGATCGAGAAAGTGACCTGATACAGCAGTGGCAATTCCCCAATGCCGATCTTGAAGGTCACGTTCGGGTCTTGCCCGATCACTTCAGAAATATTGGGCACCCGACGCCAGAACCGGGCCGCGATATGCGGTTTGATCGTTGCCCGTGTCAGCGCGGCAAGCGGCCCTGTTGAGTCTGTCTCGCCAGCTGTGAACGGGGACTGACCCGACCATTCACCCCGTGCAGTCTGCGTTTGCAAAAACACGGTCCAGCTTTCAGCGGCGCGTTTTTGATAACGGGCGAACACACCCGATTGCGTCCGCGCGCGCGCTGTCTCTGCATCCGGCCATGTCGCCAGAATAGCGTAGACGGCGGTGTTGGGCACTGGCGTGAACCCTTCACCCGTGCCCGATCCGCACAGTTTCCAAAACCCGATATCGGGTGTGCGGGACAGAGGCAGTCTTGCGCCGCCCATCATGGTCAACGCCCAGATACGTGCGAATGGTCCGGCGAAGCGGAAGAAAGACAAGCTGACAGTTTGCGTCACGATAATGACCTCATGGTCGTGTCAACTTACACTTACACATTGGCCGTGATTTGGGAAGATGTTGACATAATAATTGTCAACTTGTGTTTACACTACTACTGTAAGCCTATGGATACAGTCTCTCATCGTGAATCAAACGCAGCAATCGTTATTGGCGCAGGGCTTGGCGGGCTTGCCGCTGCCATGCGCCTTGGGGCAAAAGGCTATGCGGTAACGGTTCTGGACCGTTTGGATAACCCCGGTGGCCGGGGATCATCTATCAGCCAGGACGGACACCGATTCGATCTTGGGCCGACGATTATTACTGTGCCGCAAGTCTACGAAGACCTGTGGGCCGCCTGTGGGCGTGATTTTCACGCCGATATCGACCTGCGACCAATGGACCCATTCTATGAAGTCCGCTGGCCAGACGGATCAACCTTTACTGCCCGTCAGGACACGGATGCGATGCTGGCCGAGGTTGCGCGCCTCAGCCCGCGCGACGTGAAAGGCTACAAGCGTTTCCTGAAAGATAGCGAAGCCCGCTATGTCGTTGGCTTTGAAGGCATGGTTGCCAAGCCGATGCACCGGATTTGGGAAACCATCAAGGTGTTGCCCCAGTTTGCGATGCTGCGTGCAGACAGGTCAATTCTTGGCTTGGCCAAGGCGCGCGTGAAAGACCCGCGTTTGCGCATGGCGCTGTCGTTCCATCCGCTCTTTATCGGGGGCGATCCGCGTCATGTGACCTCAATGTATGCGCTTGTTGCCTATCTCGAAAAGGAATTCGGCGTGCATTACGCCATGGGCGGCGTGCAACAGATCGCTACTGCGATGACAAATGTCATTCGTGCGCAGGGCGGGCAGGTGCGCCAAGGCGCCGAAGTCGATGAAATCCTGATCGAAGGCGGTGCTGCCAAAGGCGTGCGCTTGACGAATGACGAAACAATTTCTGCCGATCTTGTCGTCAGCAACGCTGATGCAGGCCACACCTATCAGCGCTTGTTGCGCAACCAGCCGCGCAAGCGCTGGACAGATAAGAAGCTGAAATCGCGCCGTTGGTCGATGGGCCTGTTTGTTTGGTACTTCGGCACCAAAGGCACCGCAAAGATGTGGCCGGACGTGGGGCATCACACAATCACCAACGCCCCGCGCTATGAGGGGTTGCTCAAGGACATCTTCATGAAAGGCAAATTGTCCGATGACATGAGCCTGTACATCCACCGGCCCTCCAAGACCGACCCAAGTGTTGCGCCGGTGGGCGATGACACTTTCTATGTGCTGTCCCCTGTCCCGCATCTGGGCTTCGACGATCCGGTTGATTGGGAAAAAGAGGCTGCGGTTTATAAGGCCAAGGTGCAGGCCGAGGTGGAAAAAACCATGCCGGGCTTTGCCGATCACATCAGCACCGAAATGGTCCTGACGCCCGCAGATTTCCGCGACCGCTATCTATCGCCCAACGGCTCTGGCTTTTCGCTCGAACCGCGTATCCTGCAATCTGCATGGTTCCGCCCGCATAATATCAGCGAAGAGGCCAAGGGCCTTTATCTGGTGGGTGCAGGCACACACCCCGGCGCAGGGGTGCCCGGCGTGATTTCCAGCGCCGAGGTGCTGGCCAAGATGGTGCCGGATGCGCCTGTGATGCCTGAACTGAAAGTGGCTGCCGAATGATTCGCCCCGACGACCTTGAGCATTGCCGCGAGGCGATCCGCCACGGGTCGTTGTCGTTTCATGCCGCCAGCAAGCTGCTGCCCGCCAAGGTGCGTGACCCTGCGCTGGCGCTCTATGCGTTTTGCCGCTTGGCCGATGATGAAGTGGACGAAGGCGATTATCAAGCGGGCGCCGTTTTCCGCCTGCAAGAGCGTTTGGACGCCGCCTATGCGGGCCAGCCTAAGAATGCCCCCGAAGACCGCGCCTTTGCCGCGATCATTGACGATTTCGAGATGCCGCGCGCATTGCCCGAGGCCCTGCTGGAAGGTCTTGCCTGGGATGCAGCCGAACACCGCTATGACACGCTCAGCGGTGTTCGCGATTATTCGGCCCGCGTTGCCAGTGCTGTCGGCGCCATGATGTGCGTGCTGATGCGCGTCCGTGATCCGGATGCCTTGGCGCGCGCCTGTGATCTTGGCGTGGCGATGCAACTGACAAATATCGCGCGTGATGTGGGCGAAGACGCCCGCATGGGCCGCATTTACCTGCCACTCGATTGGCTGGCCGAACACGGGATTGACCCCATCAACTTCGTCCGCGATCCGTTGCCCACTGATGCGGTGCGGCGCATGGTCAAGCGGCTGTTGGCCGAGGCAGACAGGCTTTACCTGCGGTCCGAGGCCGGGATTGATGTGCTGCCGCTACAAGCACGCACCGGTATCTGGGCGGCACGGCTGATCTATGCGGGCATTGGCAAACAACTGCGCCGTCAGGGGTATGATAGTATTTCCATGCGTGCGCGCACTAGCGGCCGGCAAAAGTTGGGCTGGTTAACGCAGGCTGGCGCACGAACGGCCTCATCCCTGATTATGCCGAAATCTGCTGTGATCTATGCCAAACCACTGCCCGAAGTGGCGTTTTTGGTCGATGCGGCAAGTCAGGCGCGCCCTGACCAAGCCCGGTCCACCGGTGTGCTGGATATACTGGCCGAGCTGAAAGCCCGCGAATCCGGCATTGGAAGTGACCGCCCGATGGCATAGGTATGAGAGGAACCTTGAAAGGGTCCTCTGATGGATATCTGGCTGTTTTTCATATTTCTGGCTGCAACATTCGCCGCAGGTGCAACCGGTGCGCTGTTCCCGACTGGCGCGTGGTACAAAGGCTTGAACAAGCCTTCATGGACCCCGCCAAACTGGTTGTTTCCGGTCATGTGGACGTCGATTTATCTGTTGATTGCCTTTGCTGGCGCCCGTGTTGCCGTGCTTGAGGGCAACGCCTATGCGATGGCCTTTTGGGGCATGCAGATTGCGTTCAACGCGCTCTGGACGCCCGTTTTCTTTGGTTTGCGCAACCTCAAAGGGTCCGTCCCGATCATGATCGGTCTGTGGATTGCCGTTGCAGGCGCGACACTGACCCATATGCAACTGGATTTCTGGGCGGGCTTGGCGTTTGTGCCGTATCTTGCGTGGGTTTCTGTTGCCGCAGCACTGAACCTTGCGATGGTGCGTCTGAACCCGGATCAAAAACCGCTTCAGCTTCAGAACCTCTGATCCCTCTTGAACGTCCCCCAAATCGGTGAAACCATTGGGGATGGAAACGCATTTCAAATCATGGGCCGAAGTTGCCCCCCGTTTGGTTGCCGTCGCTGCCGGGCGCGAAAAGGCCGATCTGGTCATTCGCGGTGGCAAGCTGGTCAATGTTCAATCCCGTGAAATCCTTGATGGCTGGCAGGTTGCCGTGGCTGCAGGGCGGTTTGCCTATGTCGGTCCTGATGCGTCGCATTGCATCGGTCCCGATACCCGCGTGATTGACGCGGATGGCCGCTATCTGATCCCCGGCCTGTGTGACGGGCATATGCATATCGAAAGCGGCATGCTGACTCCGGCCGAATTTGCCGCTGCTGTCATCCCTCATGGCACAACAACCATGTTCACCGACCCGCATGAGATCGCTAATGTACTGGGTCTGCGCGGTGTCCGCATGATGCATGACGAAGCGCTGATGCAGCCGGTGAACATCTACACCCAGATGCCGTCTTGCGCGCCCTCCGCCCCCGGGTTGGAAACGACAGGATTTGAAATTTCTGCCGCAGATGTGGCCGAGGCGATGGCTTGGCCCGGTATCATCGGCTTGGGCGAAATGATGAACTTCCCCGGTGTGATCAACGGTGACAGCCAGATGCTGGCCGAAATGGCGGCAACGATGAATGCGGGCAAGACCGTCGGCGGCCATTATGCGTCGCCCGACAAAGGCACGGCTTTTTCGGCCTATGTCGCCGGCGGTGCGGCGGATGATCACGAAGGCACGGCTGAGGCCGACGCGATTGCCCGCGTGCGCAACGGGATGCGGTCGATGATGCGCTTGGGTTCAGCTTGGTATGATGTAGAAAGCCAGATCACGGCGGTGACTGAAAAAGGCCTTGATCCGCGCAATTTCATCCTGTGCACCGATGATTGCCATTCCGGCACTTTGGTCAATGACGGGCACATGAACCGCGTTGTGCGCCATGCCATTGCCTGCGGGTGTGATCCGGTGATCGCGCTGCAAATGGCAACGATCAACACAGCGACCCATTTCGGGTTAGAGCGTGAACTAGGGTCTATCGCGCCGGGACGACGCGCCGATATGATCCTGACCTCTGATCTGACGGCCCTGCCTATTGAGGAAGTGATCGCACGCGGGCAGACCGTGGCGCGGGATGCCAAAATCACCGTTGATTGCCCGCATTTCGCTTGGCCCGCAGACGCCCGACAAACAGTGCATATGGGCAAGGTGCTGGATGACGCAGATTTCGCGATCCCTGCGCCTGAAGGGAAGAACAAGGTCAAAGCCAAGGTCATCGGCGTGGTTGAAAACCAGGCCCCGACCGAAGCGCTGACAGCTGAACTGCCCGTCGTTGACGGATTGGTGGAAGGCGAAGGCGACACCTATCAGATCGCCTTGGTCGAACGACACCAAGGCACCGGCAAGGTCGTGAACGGCTTTGTCTCGGGCTTCGGGTATCAGGGCAGAATGGCAATGGCTTCAACTGTGGCCCATGACAGCCACCACATGATCGTTGTCGGCACGGATCGCGCCATGATGGCCGCTGCTGCAAACCGCCTTGGTCAGGTGGGCGGCGGCGTGACGGTTTGGAAAGACGGCAAGGAACTGGCCTTGGTTGAATTACCGATTGCCGGCCTGATGTCTGATAGCCCTGCGGCGCAAGTTGCTGCAAAGGCCGATCAAATGGTCGCCGCGATGGCCGCTTGCGGCTGTACATTGAACAATGCCTATATGCAGCACTCGCTGCTGGCGCTTGTCGTCATCCCATCGTTACGGATCTCTGATCTGGGGTTGGTCGATGTTGAGAAGTTTGAAATTACCGATATTTTTGAGGAAAATGCATGAACGTCGCACAGAACGTGACAATCCGGACACCCGATGTCCCCCAACCCGAACGTTTTATGGACCCCCAAAAGGCCGTCGCCCGTCTGCAAGAGCTTTACGCCGCAGCGGTCGACTTTCTATCCGAGAACTTTGAAAATGCTCTGCTGAATGGGCAGCCCGAAACAAGGGTGCGCGCCTATTATCCAGAAATCCGTCTGACAACGACGACATATGCCAAAACGGACACGCGCCTGTCTTTTGGTCATGTGGCCGAACCGGGGGTTTACGCTACCACCATTACACGGCCCGATCTGTTTGCCTCTTACCTTGAACAGCAGATAGGTCTGCTGATCGAAAGCCACGGCGTGCCTGTTGTGATCGGTGCCTCTAGCACCGCCATGCCGGTGCATTTTGCCGCGGCCAACAATCCGGGGCTGACCGTGCCACAAGATGGCTCGATGGAATTTAACCTGCGCGACAACTTTGATGTCCCGGACCTTAGCACGACCCACGACAATATCGTCAATGGCGAAGGGTTTACTTATCCTGACGGCGCCCACCCGCTGGCACCCTTTACGGCCCAGCGCATTGACTACTCGCTCGCCCGTCTGGCGCATTATACCGCGACAGCCGCCGAGCATTTCCAGAACCATGTGCTCTTCACCAACTACCAATTCTATGTCGAAGAGTTTGAAGCCTATGCGCGGCACATGCTGGCCGATCCGGACAGCGGCTACACCAGTTTCGTCAGCACCGGAAATGTCGAAATTACCGAAGCAGATGCGCCACTGCCGTTGCCCGGCAAGCTGCCGCAGATGCCGACCTATCATCTCAAACGCGCCAACGGCAGCGGGATTACGCTGGTGAATATCGGCGTGGGGCCATCGAATGCAAAGACCGCAACAGACCACATCGCTGTGCTGCGCCCCCATGCGTGGCTGATGGTCGGTCACTGCGCGGGGCTGCGCAATTCGCAGCGTCTGGGTGATTTTGTTCTGGCACACGCCTATTTGCGCGAAGATCACGTGCTGGATGACGATCTGCCGATCTGGGTGCCGATCCCGGCCTTGGCAGAAATCCAGATTGCGCTGGAAACAGCAGTGGCGGACGTGACCGAACTTGAAGGCTATGAACTCAAGCGGATCATGCGGACCGGCACTGTGGCCACGATTGATAACCGCAACTGGGAAT